>CAYIIH010000164.1:0-17390 GCA_964363225.1 uncultured Verrucomicrobiota bacterium
TCTTCTGCCCCACGGCATTCAATGGTAGTCGCACCAGAATCAGCCGCGCTCTCACGAGCGCAGCCACCACGGTAAACACATACTCGGGCTGCCCAATCCGGCTGCAATAAACTGAGCTGCGTCCGGGGCCTCGTCTGCTTCCAGGTTCTCGTTGCCTGTGCCGCTGGCTGCTGCCATCATGTCGTCATGACTACGCCGATTGATTCTCACCTTGCTGCCGAGCGTTCTTTTTCCTCAAACCGCCTCACTCGCCGCTCGTGGCTTAAGACCGCCGCGACGGTCGCGGGGGCCGCAGCGTTCGTGCGGCCGGGTCGGGCGCTTGCCGCCGCGCCCGTCGAACCGGATTTTTGCATTCGTCAGGGGCGCATCAGGCAGTCGATTATGGGTTGGACCTTCAATCCCATGCCCGTGCCCGAACTGGCGCGGCACTGCAAGGCCATCGGCCTGGTGGCGATGGAAGGCGTCGATTCCAAGCATTACGCCATGATTCGCGAACTGGGGCTGGCGGTGTCGCTGGTGGGCAGTCACGGCTTCGGCAAAGGCCCTTTCAACCCGGCCAACCATGAGTTCGTCGAGAGCAAACTGCGGGAGGGCATTGACCTCGCCGTCGAGGTCAAGTGCAAGAACGTCATCACGTTTACCGGCATGCGCGAGCCGGGCATCAGCGACGAAGCCGGCGCCCGGAATTGCGTTGAGAGCTGGAAGCGCGTCATCGGTTACGCCGAGCAGAAGAAGATCAACCTCTGCTTGGAGCATTTGAACAGCCGCGACAACACCCATCCCATGAAGGGGCATCCCGGTTACTTCGGTGACAACGTGGATTTCTGCATCGATCTGATCAAACGTGTCGGCTCGCCGAACATGAAGTTGCTCTTCGACATCTACCACGTGCAGATCATGAACGGCGACATCATCCGCCGCATCCGCCAGTACCAGGAGCACATTGCCCACTACCACACGGCAGGCGTGCCGGGCCGCGGCGAGCTGGACGACACTCAGGAAATCAACTACCCCGCCGTGCTCCGGGCGATTCTGGAAACCGGCTACGACGGCTATGTGGCGCAGGAATTCATTCCTACCTGGCCGGACAAAGTGCTCGCCCTCCGTCATGCGGCCATGGTCTGCGATATTTGAGCGGTGCCAGCTCTGAGCAGTCATTGGCTGCCTATTCTCGCCAGATTCCTGTACGTCACTGATTTTTTCTCAGCGCGTGCGCTTGATCTAAATCAAGGCAGAGCCGGCGCACTGCGGCAACATGCGAGACGACCGTTCACAATTTGAAAGAATCCTGCAATGCATGCTCAAAACAAATCCGACTCATCTCTCACCTCGCGCCGCGAGTTTCTCAAAACGACCGCCACCGCCGCTTCGGCCGCCGCGTTGGGCAGTCTGGACGTGGCCCGCAGCGCCTACGCCGCCGGCAGCGACACCCTCCGCGTCGGCATGATCGGCTGCGGCGGGCGCAATTCCGGCGCCGCGGTCGAGGCCCTCACTGCCGACAAAGGCGCCCGCCTCGTCGCCATGTGCGACATCTTCCTGGACCGCGTGAAAGCCAAGCGCGAGGAGATCAAAAAGCAGAAGCCGGAGCAAGTCACGGTGGACGACGACCACTGCTTCGCCGGCTTTGACGGCTACAAAAAGGTGATCGAGTCCTCGGATGTCGTGCTTATCGCCAACGCCGCCAAATTTCATCCGTTCCACACCCTGGCCGCCGTGCAGGCCGGCAAACATGTTTTCACCGAGAAACCGCACGGCATCGACCCAGCGGGGCTCAAGCTGATGAAAGCCGCTTGCGACCTGGCCCAGGAGAAAAAACTCAGCGTTGTCTCCGGCCTGCACAGCCGCCATCACCCCGGCTTTGCCGAAACCGTGCGGCGCGTCCACGATGGCGCGATTGGCGACATCATTTCCATCGAGGAAAATTTCCTGCGCGCGCCCTATGGCGTGACCTCACGCAACCCCAATCATTCCGAGCTGGAATGGCAGTGCAGCACCCAATACCACTTTGTCTGGCTCTCCGGCGATGACGTGGTCCAGTCGCTGGTGCACAACCTGGACCGCGCGAGCTGGGCGCTGAAAGAGCAGGCTCCGGTCAAGTGCCATGGCCTGGGCGGGCGCTCAGCGATGTTCGACCAAACCTACGGCAACGTCTTCGATCATCACTCCGTCATTTACGAATATGCGAACGGTGTGCGCCTGTATGCGTTCTGCCGCACCACCACGGGCTGCTATGACGAGTATTCCAGCATCATTCTGGGCACGAAAGGCCGGGCCAATATCATGGCCTGCCGCATATGGGGCGAGAACGACTGGCGCTGGCAGGGCCAAGGCAATCCGTATCAGATCGAGCACGACAAGCTCTTTGCCGGCATTCGATCGGGCCAACCCGTCAACCACGGCGATTACATGGTCCGCAGCACGATGATCGCGGTCATGGGCCAGATTTCCTGCTATAGCGGCCAGGAAGTGACTTGGGACCAGATCAATGCCTCGGACTTTGCCTACCTGCCCAAGCCGGAGGATTGCCGCGACGGCATGGAGCCGCCGACCAAGCCGGGACCCGATGGCAGCTACCCGGTGTACGTGCCGGGCAAAACCAAGCTGATCTGACGAGTTACGCCGCCGGCGCTCCACCTCATGGCAGGATGATCAAAGGAAGGTCCTAAAGCGTCCGGCTTTCCATTGTGGTAATGGGTCAGTCAGGGCCGGCGGAGCGCTGGCTTCCAGCCGGCTTATCATCTGTCGCCACGCTAAAGCCGGTTGGAAACCGGCGCTCCTATCCGAGGTGAGTTTATTCACCGCCGTCACCGAGGGATTAGGGAGACTCGGAAAAGCGGTTGAATTCGTTCTTCTGTGTAACTACCGTAACCACGTCATGAAAACCGTGGAATTAACTGTGACCCGGATTGGCAATTCCCGAGCTGTGCGACTGCCGGCTGACGTGCTGCGCCGCTACCAGATTGGCGACACCGTTATTATGGAGCAGCGTCCGGATGAAATCGTGTTGCGGCCCAAGAACAGCGAGAAGCTCACCTGGGCGGAAACTTACCAGCAGATGGCCCAAGCCGATGAGGATTGGGCCGACTGGGAGTCCTTGCCTGAGGGACTGGATAATCTGCCTGGCGATGATAGGAAATGAAGCGTTACGACATCTGTTTCGCAAGGCTGGACCCGGTGGAAGGCAGCGAGTTGGGCAAGACCCGTCCGGTCGTCATCGTCAGCGACGACTTGCGGAACGAGATTCTGCTGACGGTGGTAGTGTGCCCGCTCACGAGCCAATTGCCTCCGCAATGGCGCAGCCGGCTGCAAATTCGCTGCGCGGGCAAGCCGGCTGAAATTGCCACAGACCAGATTCGTGTCCTCAGTAAGTCGCGGCTGTCGCGGAGAATTGACCAACTGTCCGCGCAGGCTGCCGAGGCCCTGCGCCGGTTGATTTCGGAGATGTACGGAGACGGATAAGCACGGTCTTGCTGCCGTCCGTGCCTTTGTTCCCGACAGGCTGGCCAACAACGGAACCGCGCTCGCCTTCCTGCACCCCTCTCAACTGGGCGACGACCTGCCCGCTTAACCCCGCTCCGTCATGGCCGCTTCATGGCTGACTTGAGCACAAAACGCAGTTGCGAGGCGGCGCCGTCTTCGGGCATAACTGGCGGCGGTGATTCGCCGACCACAATGAAGAACGAGACGCCGCCCCTGTTGCCGCTGCTGAAGCAATACTTCGGCTTCGCCTCCTTCCGCCCGTTGCAGGAGGAAATCATCCGCGATGCGCTGGCCGGCCAGGATGTCTTTGCGCTGCTGCCGACCGGCGGCGGCAAATCGCTTTGCTTCCAATTGCCCGCGCTCGCGCGGCCCGGCTTGACGGTGGTGGTCTCGCCGCTCATCGCCTTGATGAAAGACCAGGTGGACGCGCTCCAGGCCGGCGGCGTGCCGGCGACGTTTTTGAACTCTTCGCTGGCCGCCGGCGAATCGCGGGCGAGACTGCGCGGCCTGCACCAGGGCGAGTTCCGCCTCCTCTACGTCGCGCCGGAGCGATTGATGCTGGACGGTTGCCTCTCCGACCTGCAGCGCTGGCAGGTCAACCTCTTCGCCATTGACGAGGCGCATTGCGTCAGCGAGTGGGGTCACGATTTCCGCCCCGAATACCGCCAACTGGCGCAACTGCGCGACCTTTTTCCCAAGGTGCCGATGATGGCGCTGACAGCCACGGCCACCGAGCGCGTGCGCGCGGACATCGTCGGGCAACTTCACCTCCGCTCCCCCAGCCGTTACGTAGCCAGCTTTAACCGGCCCAACCTTGCCTACCGCGTCCTGCCCAAGACCCGGGCCTACGAGCAGGTGCTGGAATTCGTCCGCGCCCGCCCGCGCGACGGCGGCATTGTCTATTGCCAGGCGCGCAAAACCGCTGAGAGCGTCGCCGAACGGCTGATCGAGGACGGCGTGACGGCGCGGCCTTATCACGCCGGACTGACGGCGGCGGAGCGCACGGAGCACCAGGAACATTTCCTGCGTGACGAGGCGCGGGTGATTTGCGCGACCATCGCCTTCGGCATGGGCATCAACAAGCCGAACGTCCGCTTTGTCATTCACTACGACCTGCCGAAAAACCTCGAAGGCTATTACCAGGAAACGGGCCGCGCGGGCCGCGACGGGCTGCCGAGTGAATGCCTGTTGCTCTTCAGCGCGGGCGACGCCGTCAAGCAATCCGGGTTCATCGAAGAAAAACAGAACGAGCAGGAACGGCAAATCGCCCGCCAGCAATTGCAGCAGATGGTCCACTACGCGGAGATTTCCGAGTGCCGCCGCGCCGCACTGCTGGATTACTTCGGCGAGGAGTTCCCGGAAACCAACTGTGGCGGCTGCGACAATTGCCTGTCGCCGCGCGCCACCTACGACGGCACGCTGGCGGCGCAGAAATTTCTCTCCTGCGTCTATCGCGTCCGCGAGCGGAGCAACTTCGGCGTGGGGCTGAACCACATCGTCGAAGTGCTGACCGGCGCGGACACGGAAAAAGTCCGCAAGTGGCGGCACGAGCAGCTTTCCACCTACGGCATCGGCCAGGAACACAGCCGACCGGAGTGGAGCGCGATTGGCCGCGAACTGGTCCGCCTCGGCTATCTGCGTCAGACGGCGGAGAAATTCAGCGTGCTGGCATTGACGGCGGAAGGGCTGGCGGCATTGAAGCAGCGCAAAACGGTGACGCTCACCAAGCCGATGGCCGCGCCGGAGCGGACCATGGCCCGCACCGGCGAAATCGCCTGCGACGAGGCGCTATTCGAGCGGCTGCGCCAAGCGCGGAAACGATTGGCCGATGAGCGGGCCGTGCCGCCTTACATCATTTTCTCCGACGTTTCTCTGCGGCAAATGGCGCGCAACTACCCGCAAAGCGCCACCGAGTTTGCGCGCATCAGCGGCGTCGGCGAAAGGAAGCTGCACGAGTTTGGCGCGGTGTTCCTCAGCGAGATCGCGGCGCATCTTCAGACGAATCCGCGCCAGATTTTCGCCGATGACTCCTTCACGACGCCCTCGCCGCGTCCGTCCAGTTTGAACGATACGGTGCGGGAAACGCTCAAGCGGTTCCGCGCCGGGCAGCCGGTGGAGGAGATCGCCCGCCAGCGCGGGTTGACGCCCGGCACAATTTACGGGCATTTGGCGGCCGCCATCGAGGCGGGTGAGCCGGCGGAGCTGAACCGGTTTTTCACCGCCGAGGAACAGGCGCAAGTTGCCGCCGCGTTTGCGCAAACGGGTTACGGCATCTTGAGCGGAGTGTTTGAAGCGTTGGGCGGACGGATTGATTACGGACGGTTGCGGGTTTTCCGCGCGGCCAAAAACGCGGGACGAAACCGGTTCGAGTAGGGACGCGAGCTTTCAGCCTGACAAGAAAACGGAACTCCGCTCGCGGCGCATTTTCGCCGCCAGGGCGCGCAGGCGCGCAGGCTGTTTCTTGTTTACAACTATTTCTTACTTTGTGATGTTGCTTTCGTGACACGCCTTATCGTTGGACTATGACGACCAAACAAATCTCCCGCCGGAACTTTTTGAAAACAACTACACCCCTGGCCGCCGGCGCGCCCTGGTTCATTCCGTCTTCGGCCCTGGGACTGGACGGCTCTCCCGCACCGAGCAACCGCGTCACGATCGGCGCCATCGGGGTCGGTCCGCAAGGGAACGGCGTCTTGGGCGGGTTCCTTGGGCAACCGGATGTCCAGGTCGTGGCCGTGTGCGACGTGAACACCCAGCGCCGCGAGCAAACCCGCCAGCGCGTTGACCAGCAGTACAAGGCCAAGGGTTGCACAGCTTACAACGATTTCCGGGAGCTGTGCGCGCGGCCGGACATTGACGTGGTGTCGATTGCCTCGACCGATCATTGGCACGTCCTGCACGCGCTGGCGGCGGTGCGGGGAGGCAAAGACGTCTATGTCGAGAAACCACTGGGCCTGAGTCTCGCCCAGGACCAGGCGCTGCGCGCCGAAGTGCAGAGGCGCGGACGTTTGTTTCAGTTTGGCACGCAGCAGCGGTCCTCGAGCCATTTCCGCTTGGCCTGCGAGTTGGTCCGCAACGGGCGCATCGGCAAGCTCCACACCATTCGCGTGGCCGCGCCGCCAAGCCACGGCTCCGGGAATTATCCGCCGACGCCGGTGCCGGACTGGCTGGACTACGAAATGTGGCTCGGCCCGGCGCCGTGGGCGCCTTTCACGGACAACCGCGTCATCAACGATTTCTGGTGGCACATCTCCGATTACGCGCTCGGATTCGTGGCCGGCTGGGGGATTCACCATGTGGATATCGCGCAATGGGGCAATGACACCGACCTGACCGGCCCGGTGGAAATCGAAGGCACCGGTGTCTTTCCCACCGATGGCCTGTGCAATTGTGCTACCGCCTGGAACATCGAAATGAATTACGCCCATGGCGTCCGCATGATTTTCACCGACGATCAACAGGCCGCGCATGGCATTCGCTTTGAGGGCAGCGACGGCTGGGTCTTTGTTCACCGGAGCCTGCTGGATGCGCATCCCAAATCGCTGCTCCAATCCGTCATTGGCCCGGACGAAGTCCATCTCTATGACAGCCGCCATCACCAGAAGAACCTGATTGATTGCTTCAAGTCCCGGGGCCAGACGGTCTGCCCCATCGAAGTGGCGGTTCGCTCCGATGCCCTTTGCCACTTAAGCGACATCGCCATGCGGCTGGGCCGCAAATTGCACTGGGACCCGCAAGCCGAGCGTTTCCACAACGATGATACGGCCAACCGCATGTTGGCTCGCACCCTGCGCAGCCCGTGGAGGCTTTAGGAAATGTCGAATGTCGAATGTCGAATGTCGAAATCTGAACCTATGAAACGTCCTGCCCTGGCTGTTCTCAGCCTCTTGTTACTTGCTCAATTGCTGGTGGCACAAAGCAGCGCCCCGGACCAATGGGAGTCGGTGTTGAAAAACATTGCTGCTTACCAGTTCGGCCAAAGCACGACCGGCCTGGTGGCGCTCGCCAAAATGACCGGCGAGGCGTCCCAAGCTCCGCCAACGCGCGTCGCGCTCGAAAAGCGGCTCCTGGTCATCCTGCAACAAGCCGACGCCACGCTCGACGGCAAAAAGGAAGTGTGCCGGCAGCTCAGTCTCATCGGCTCAGCCGAATCCGTGCTTTCGCTGGCCAGTTTGTTGAGCGATGCGGACATGTCCGACTGGGCGCGATACGCGCTGGAACGTAACCCTGATCCGGCGGCCATGGCGGCGTTGCGCGGCGCTCTCGGCAAGGTGAGCGGCAAAATGAAGACCGGCCTCATCAATTCCCTGGGCCAACGCCGCGACACTGCGGCCACGGGTGAATTAGCCAAACTCACGGGCGACAGCGACGAAGCAATCGCCGCTGCCGCGATTGCCGCCTTGGGCAAGATTGGCAGCCAAGAGGCTGCTCAAGTCCTCACCGACGCCAAGGCAACGGCCGGCGCGCAACGGCGCGGGGCCGTGATGGATGCTCTGCTCGCTTGCGCCGATCATCTTACGGCCGTGAATCAGACCAAAGACGCGCTCCCCATTTACAGGAGTTTGTATCAGCCCGGCGAGCCGGCCCACCTTCGCATGGCCGCGCTCCGAGGCCTGGCGCGCACCGGCGGCAACGCGGCCGTTTCACAAGTCATTCAGGCGCTCATAGGCGACGACCCGGCCCTGCGGCGGCTGGCGCTGCGGTTGGTCCGCGAAATGCCGGGCCAAGCCATGACGGCAAGATTCACGGACGCGCTGGGCCAAGCGCCGGCCGACCTGCAGGCGCCATTGCTGGCGGCGCTGGCTGATCGAGGCGATGCGACGGCGCGCCCGGCCATCATCGCCGCCACCAAGAGCAACGCCGAAGAGGTCCGCGCTGCCGCCCTCAGCGCGCTGGGCCAGTTGGGCAACGACTCTGACCTGCCGTTGCTGCTGGAAACGGCGGCCCAATCCGACCGTGCCAAAGCCAGCCACGCCGCGGCCGAAAGCCTGAGGCAACTTCGCGGCCCCGGCGTGAACCTGGCACTGACAAAGGCGGTGGAAAGTTCCGAGGCCAAGATCCGCTTGGTGGCGATGAAAGCTTTGGCCGACCGCAATGCGCCGGGCGGTGCAGCCCTGCTGGTAACAAGGTTGCAGGACCCGGACGCAACCGTGCGCAAGGAATCGCTCAAGGCCCTGGCTAAACTGGGCGGCGAACAGGAACTGCCGGCAGTGCTCGATCTCTTGCTAAAGACTGATGCTCTGCGCGATGCCGCCGAAAACGCGGCGGCGGCCATCTGCGCTCGGATTGAAGAGGCCAACAAGACGGCTGAGGCCGTGTTGGCTGGATTTCAGGGCGCAGGTGCTCCGGCGCGGTGCGCATTGCTGCGGCTGCTGGGTGTCAACGAGGGCGAGAAAGCGCTCGCAGCGCTGGGCGGGGCCGTGCAAGATGCGTCGCCGGAAATTCGGGACACCGCTATTCGCACGCTGGCGAACTGGCGCGACCCGCGGGCGGCGGAGGTTCTTTTCAACGTGGCCAAGAATGCCGCGGACAGCACCCATCAAATCCTGGCGCTGCGTGGATACCTCCGGCTGGTGGCGGCGGACGCCAAACGTCCGGTGGAAGAAACGCTCCGGATGTATGAAAAAGCCATGTCGGTGGCCCAACGGGTGGAAGAGAAAAAGCTGATTCTCGGCGGGCTGGCCGGCCTGGCAAACTCGGCTGCGCTCAAGATGGTGGAAGGCTGCCTGGCGGATGAGGTACTGAAGACGGATACCGCTCAGGCCGCGGAGAGAATCAAAGCAGCCCTTGGCAAACAGAAATAAATCCAAATTTGTTCCCGAATGCAAAATCACACAGTAATACGGCCACGCGCTTATGACACCGCGCAGACGAATTAACAGGCGCGGCCGATGGTGTTTTGCTTCAGTTCTCGCCAGCATTCTTCTTTTTCTCTTCACCCCGGCCGTGTGGGGCCATGACAAACCCAGTGCGGCGGTGCCGGCTGTGCGGGCGCTCAAAGTCGAGGCCGCGCTCACGGTGGATGGCATCCTTGACGAACCGTTTTGGGCCACGACGCCGCTGGCCAGTGGCCTGATTGACCAGCGCACCCAGCAGCCGGCCGGACAGCAAACCCTCGTTCGCATCGCCTATACGCGGACGCATCTCTACGTGGCGGTGGAATGCCTGGACGACCAGATGGCTGGGATTCGCGCCTCGGAACGAAGAGAAGATCGCTCCTTTACCGGAGACGACTGGGTGGAGATTCATTTTGATCCGCCGCACACGCACCGCTCGAAGTATGCCTTCTTTTCCAATCCGCTCGGCACGCGCGCCGATGCCAACGAGGGACCTTCCGGGATTTTCAATTACGGCTGGTCAGCCGAATGGGAATTGGCGGCCAAGGTCCTCGAGGACCGCTGGGTGTTCGAGATGAAAATACCGTTTAGCATCATGAATTACGAACGGAAAGACGGCCAAACCTGGGGATTCAATGTCACCCGCGCTCTGCGCCGCACGGACACCATCAGCTTTTGGAGTTTCAACGCCACTGACTATTACAAACCGCGCCATTTCGGGCATTTGACGGGGCTGGACCTGGCCGACACGCAGTTCAGCCGGAACTGGGAATTCACTCCCTACGTCAGCGCACGCACCGATTTCAATGGCGATACGGATACGTTTTTCAAGACGGGCATCGATGCCAGTTTCCGTCTGACGCCTTCCATCACCACCGCCTGGACGCTCAATCCGGATTTTGGCCAAGTGGAAGCGGATGACGATACGATTGAACTGCGGGACACCGAGCGGTTTCTGCCGGAGAAACGGTTGTTCTTCCGCGAAGGAGACGAGTTGATGCGGATGCCCCATCGCCTCTATTACAGCCGCCGCTTTACGGACATTAACGGCGGGGCCAAGGCCAGCGGGCAGTGGAACGGCTATAATTTCGCTTTCTTGGACATCCATGGGGATATCGCACACGACGGGACGCGCGAGGGGAACAGCTCGGTGTTCCGCTTGATGCAAAACGTGAAGGAGCGCTCGTCCGTCCTCTATTACGTGGCCGATTCGGAATTCAAAGGCGGGCATTCGCGGGTCTTGAGCGCCGACGGCTACTTTTTTCTCACCGACTTCTGGCGATACAGTTTCCAAATGTCGGCGGCAGCTGACCGGCTGAGCGATGACGTGGGAAAAACCGTCAAAGATCGCCTCGATTTATTGGGTGATTCGACGGTCATCTATAATCGGTATCCGTGGGAATTCAACCTCGGCTACCGGGCCATCACCGAGGGGTTCAATCCCCTGCTGGGCTATATTCCCCGGCGCAACATTTTTGGCCCCACGTTTCTGGGCCGCTATGCGCATGATGCCGACAACCGCTGGTACAAAAGGCTGCGCGTCAGTTACGACACCCAGTACTACGAAAACGACGACGGCGATACCGCTCTCCGGGATCATGCGGTCGATGGCAGTGTCGTCTTTCCCAATGACTTGGGAATCTGGCTGGGACACAGGGAAGATTATCATGCCCCTTACCATAATCCCCGGACCATTGCCGGTGTCCAAATGTTTGCTTCCGATTATTGGCGGTCGGCGGAACTCGGCTGGGGCGGAGGCCGGTTTGAAGCCACCGATTACCACGAACTGCGCTTGGGGAAACCGTTCAAGCCTTTTGAGCGCCTGCCCATCCGCTACGAGTTCACCATCCGGTTCGAGGAGAAACCGACCGGCCCGGCGGACACCGTCTGGTTGAATCGAGTGGTCTTCGATCTTTTTTTTACGGAGGATATGTGGATCAAGTCCTCCTGGCAGCACCGCAACAATGGCCTCCACAATATCAGTGTAATCTATGGCTGGAAAGTCGTGCGCAACACTAATTGGTACCTGGTCTTCAACAACGTCAATGACGGCCAAGAGGAAGGCAATAGCATCTTCACCAAGGTGACGTACACTTTCTAAGACAGGCGCTTAGCGTTGGCGGGCTTTTCTTACGGCTTGAAAAAACCGGTTGAAATGGAACATTAGCACCATTTTATGCAACCAACGCCTCTGAAGCATTCGACTGCCTGGACCTGTAATCGCCGCACGTTTCTTCGCCTCAGCACAGGTTTCGCCGCCGGCGCGCCCTGGGCCATCGCCTGCGGTGCCGATGGGCCGCCGGGCGTTGATGCGCCTGCGCCGAAGCCGGCGTCCGCGGCCCACCGCAACCGATCCGATGCCAAAGTCGCCATTGTTCCCTGCCGATCCTATGGCCCGGAGGTGACCGCGGCGCTTGGGCAATGCTTTGACTATCTGGGGGGCATCGGTTCGCTGGTCAAAGGCAAAACCGTGACGGTGAAGCTCAACCTGACGGGCACCAATTTCACCCCCTTTCTTGACCGCCCCGTCGGCGAAAGCTACATGACGCATAGTTCGACGGTGATGGCGCTCGGCACACTGCTGTTTGCGGCGGGGGCCAAACGCGTCCGTTTTGTCGAGTCCACCCAGAGCCGCGCAAAACTGGAAACGACCCTTTCTTTGGCGGATTGGGACGTGAACGCTCTCTCTGGCCTGGGGACGGTCGAGTTTGAAAACACGCGCAACCTGGGCAAAGGCAAACAGTACGCGCACCGGCCCGTGCCGACCGGCGGCTACATGTTTTCCTCGTTCGACTTCAATCATGCTTACGACGAGACCGATGTGCTGATTTCGCTGGCCAAGCTGAAGAACCACGTCACCGCCGGCGTGACGCTGTCGATGAAGAACCTTTTCGGCATCACTCCCAACTCGTTGTACGGAGGCGAGGCCGGAAGCGAAGAGGCGACGGATGGACGCGGCCCCTTGCACAGTTCGCGGGGCTTTGAAAAACTCAACTTGCCCGGACTGAAAAAGGAGATCACTTCCAAAGACCCGACTTACCGCGTTCCCCGCATCGTGACCGACATTTGCGCGGCGCGACCCATTCACCTGGCCATCATTGACGGCATCACCGCCATGAGCGGCGGCGAAGGCCCCTGGTGCAGCGACGCCGGCCCGCTCAAGTTCACCACGCCAGGCCTGCTCATCGCCGGCTTGAATCCGGTTTCGACTGATGCGGTGGCGACGGCGGTGATGGGTTATGCGAACCCGCGCGCGACGCGGGGGACCAAGCCGTTCCCGCACTGCGACAACCACATTTTGCTGGCGGAACAGGCGGGGCTGGGATCAGCCGACCTGGCGCAAATCGACGTGCGCGGGCTGAGCATCGAGAAAGCGCGTTATCCTTACTCTTGAGCCGTTAAACCTGGACGACTGGATTTTCGAGAACGCCGATTCCAGAGATGCGCATCGAGACCACGTCCTCGGCTGCCAAAGTTAACGTGTCCGCCGGAACAACGCCGGTTCCAGTCAAGAGCACCGCGCCATGCGGAAAGACCTGGGAACGAAATAAGAACCCGGCCAATTCCGCAAAGGAACGCTTGATTTGGCCGACGGAAGTCTCGCCGGCAAAAACGATTTCGCCGGCGCGCCGGATGGTGAGGGAGATTTTCCAGCTTCGAGCTTCGGACTCGGTTGCGCCGACCGTAATGAACGGACCCATGGCGCACGAGCGATGATAGACCTTGGCCTGCGGCAGGTAGAGCAGGTTTTCTCCTTCGATGTCGCGCGAGCTCATGTCGTTGCCGATGGTGTAGCCCACAATCTGGCAGTGAGAATTGATGACCAGGGCCAGCTCCGGTTCCGGCACATTCCACCGCGCATCCCTGCGAATGCCGACCGGCTCGCCAGGGGGCACGACTTTCTCCGGCAACGCTTTGAAGAAAAGCTCCGGGCGTTCTGCCTCGTAAACCCGGTCGTAGGCATTGGCGCTGAAATCCGATTCTTCCATCCGCGCCTTTTTGCTTCTTAGGTACGTGACGCCTGCCGCCCAGACCTCTTGCTGTTCGATGGGCGCAAGCAAATTCAATCCGGCTAAAGGAACGTGCGGAAGATTCTGTTTGGACAAATCCGCGAGCCGTGCCACCAGGTCATCGCCCTCCAGCAATGGCTGCAGCCGATCAATCCCGGCGGCAGCCAGGTCCAGCACGGTGGCATCATCCAGCACGAGGCCGGGCTGCGGTGGTCGCGGTGGAAGTTGAAAACGGCACAGTTTCATTTCACGCCGAGTAATCCAGATAGACGGTCTTGATCCGGGTGTAAAAGTCGATGGCGCCAGCGCCTTGTTCCTTAAATGAATCGGTGCTCGATTTCTTGACGCCGCCGAACGGCGCCTGCAAGGCCAGCCCGGTGGAAATCTGGTTCACCTTCACGACGCCGGCTTCGATGCGCTCGGTGTAGAGCATCGCTTTCTTGAGATCGCGCGTGACGATGGACGCCGACAGGCCAACATCCACGCTGTTGGCCACATCCAGGGCTTCCTCGAAATTCTCGACCGCCAGGACCGCGACCACCGGGCCGAAAACTTCCTCGCGGGCAATGCGCATCTCCGGGGTAACATTGCCGAGAACGGCCGGCTGCATGAACAAACCGTGGGCCAGGTCGCCTTCGGTCAACCGTCGGCCGCCCCAGAGCAGGTTGGCGCCTTCCGCCAGCGCGATGTCGATATATTCAAGGTTGCCGGCCAGTTGCTGCGGGTTGACGGCCGGGCCCATTTCGACGCCCGGGGTCAAACCGGGGCCGACTTTCAGCGCGCGCGCTTTGGCCAGCAGTTTTTCCGTGAACGGCTCCAGGACGCTCCGTTCCACGATGACGCGGCTGGTGGCGGTGCAGGCCTGGCCCGTCAAACCAAATCCGGCTCTCGCGACCAGCGACGCCGCAAGGTCAAGATCGGCATCGGCAAGAACCAGGGTCGGATTCTTCCCGCCCATTTCCATTTGCGCGCGAGCCATTCGCCGGGCGAGTTGCATGTAAATCTGCTGGCCGACGACATGGGAACCGGTAAACGACAGCGCCGCCACCGCTGGATTCGCGGCCAGTTCGGCGCCGACGGTGCGGCCTTCGCCGGTGAGCACGTTCAGCGCGCCTTTGGGCAAACCCGCTTCCTGCAACGCCCGGGCCAATTCGAACGTCATGCTCGGCGCCGGGGAAGCCGGCTTGATCACCACGCAATTTCCGGAAACCAGCGCCGGCGCCATCTTCCAGGCCGGGATGGCAATGGGGAAATTCCAGGGCGTGATCAAGGCCACCACGCCGAGCGGTTGGCGAACGGTGTAGAGCAGGTTGTGCGGCAGATCATGCGGCAGCGTCTGGCCGCCCAGCGTGTAGCTCAGGCCGCCAAAGAAACGAAAAATGTCGATGGCCCGCTGCACTTCGCCCTGGCTTTCCGGAAGCGTCTTGCCTTCCTCGCGTGTGAGCAGATCGGAAAGTTCCGCCTTGCGCGACTCCAATATCTGGAACGCTTTGCTCAAAATGCGGCCGCAGGCCACAGGCGTCAGTCCGCTCCATTTTGGAAAAGCTTCTTTGGCCGCGGCGACGGCCGCTGCTGCGTCGGCCTGGCTGCCGGCTGAATATTCAGCCACGGCTTCGCGTGTGTCCGCCGGATTCAGCGTTTGAAACCGTTGGCCGGACGCTGGAGAAATCCATTCACCGCCGATGAAGTTTGAATAGTCGCGCATGGTTCATTTTGGCTTTGAATTTCACAGTTTCAAGAGCCGCTTGGCGTTCTCGAAGAGAAGCTTTCGTTCCACCACTTTGCTCGACGCCAGCCGCCGGATGGCAGCAAGGGTTTGCGCGCCTTGGCAGCCGGGGCCGCGGCCGATTGTGTCGTTGCAGTCGCTGCCAAACAACAGTTTGTCCTGATGGCGATCGAGAAAACCGCGGGTGTGGTCTTCGTCGCGAATCAACGCGTTCAGGCCCGACCCCGCCGAGAGATCCCCGTACATATTGGGATAATCGCGCAGCAGCCGATCGGTGAGGCCGCCAGGAGTCACCGGCCCGGTCGGGTAAAGGGCAGTCTGGTCGTGATTCTTGTCGATGTTGCCCCACCAGGTTTGGGCGTGGCCAAGGAAATTGACCTTGGGATATTTCTCCAGGATTTTGTGAAACCGCTCCAGGCCCGTGTTATAAACTCCATGCTGAAAGTGCAGCAGCACCGGCACGTTGAACTCCTGGGCGATCTCAGCCAGGCGCTCGATCGGCTCCGAATCACAAGCGACCTTGAATTTTTGCTCGCCGATGCCGATGGCGCCGCGTTTCAAGTAAGCGGTGATTTCCTCGCGCGCTTCCGGGAGGCCGGCCACTTCATTGGCAAAAAAAGCAAACTGCTTTGGATATTGGCGGGCCAATTCGAAGACCGAGGCATTGCCGCCGCACTGCGCATCCAGCCCATACATCCGGCCGGCTGGAAGCAGAACGGTTTGGCTGATGCCCATGGCTTGCTGATGAGCCCGCAATTGGCCAATCGTCCTGCCGCCGTAGTTGGTATGCTGGTGGATGTCGATGACCGGCTCGGCTGCGCCCGGTGATTCAGCCGCCGCCACCTTCGAGTTTAAAAGCAGGAACGCCGAAGCCGTCAGGAAATCGCGGCGCGAAATTTCAGATTGCATAGCCAGGCTGCATCGCATTGATCTGCGGCATTCTGAGGGTGGACGATTCCAAATACAATTCGGAAAGTCGTTCGGAAAGTCGTCTGTGTGCGGATCATGACCACACTTCGCAGTCTCCATTCCGCGGAACTTGGGTTCGGCTTCGCTCCATACCGACAGCTCGTTTCGTCACGATGCTCCACGACCGACGGTCATCCGCAAAGCCTCCTTGCCATCGGAACGAACTCCCTGCGGCGCAAAGACTTTCGGCCTGCTCTCCACGAGCAAACCAATAGACTCTCCGCCAGCCCGATTTCAGCGCGACCCAAGCAGCACAGCCGTTCTCCGAACCGCTTCGCCATCCGCTTCCGTCAGGCCGGCGATCAGGTGAATCTTGAGTTCTTTCGCCAGCGAGGTCAGTCGTTGAAAATAATTCCCCTCCGGAATCGGCTCACCCAAAGCCAGGTCTTGCTCCAGCGGAATGCCCTCGAGTTCTTGTCTGCATTGCACACATGTTTCGAGCTTCTTTGCGGAATTGGGCCGTTGATTGGCGAAACTCTAAACGATCAACAGCGTGAGTGCCAGAAGGTTTTGGGGGATGTCTCTTGGGGATGTCTGCGATGAATTTGCGGAAATTCCCGGCTTGACTCCCGCCGGAAAGAGGCGCAGACAATAAAAATCCTTTATCAGGGTGTGTTTATGAAACAGCCAATTGAATTGTCTGTCGCGCCCCGGGATGCCAAGCAAGACACCCTCGACCGAAAGACGCAATCTGCTAAACGCAAGCTCAAGCTTGCGGCTACAACACTCGGCGTTTGTGAACCCAGAAAAAGAAGTTGGAACCGCGAAATACGCGAAATACGCCAAAACAGAATGGGTTGGGGAAAATGCCCGGTTCACCAATTGGATGAACACACTTTCCTGCTCAACTCCTTCTCCTTTCGCGTATTTCGTGTATTTCGCGGTTTGAAATGCCGTTTTCAGGGTGAAGTTTTCGGGTCCATGGTTCTGCTCCTGGCTTTCACGTCGGGCGTTGTTCTCAAAGCCGCCCAATACTCCGGCCTCCTGGCCCCGTCACCGGTAGATTTCGCGCCGATGTCCGACCGCCAGCAGCCGGATCAGTTTGTTCTCCAAGTCCGGGCAGTAGATGATTCGGTAGTCGCCCACGCGAAGACGATAACTCTCGGTGCCGGTCAACTTCACGCAGCCGTGCGGAAACGGATTCTCGCGCAGGGCCAGGAAGGCTTCGGCCACCCGGCGTTGCAGGTTCTTCGGCAACCGGGCGAACTCTTTGTCAAAACTCCGCTTGGTGACGAGCTGAAAACTCACCCCAAGAGCCCTTGCTCGCACAACAGCATTTCCACCGGACGTTCCGGCTCTACCATCCGGGCCTTGGCAATCGCAGCGTCCAGCCAGTCCTCCAGCCAGTCGGTCTCTTCCAACAACAGC
>CAYIIH010000165.1:0-17327 GCA_964363225.1 uncultured Verrucomicrobiota bacterium
GAGGAGCGCCGACATTCTTGTCGGCCCGAATCGAGCGCCAGCGCCAAAGCCGACAAGAAGGTCGGCGCTCCTTTGCTTACGGCTCCGCCGCGCTGCGTCCGTCGCGCTTCAGCGGTTGAATCTGTGCGCGGAATTGCCCAGGCGGCGAAGACTTTAATTGATCATAGCTTCACGGATGGCACGGACAAAGACTTCCTATGGCAAAGCCAGATTACATCGAGTTGGGCAACGGCGAGAGAATTCCAATTCTCTTTGAAGATCGTTCCATTATAGCCATTGACAAACCGGCGGGTTGGATGCTGGCGCCTCATTCCTGGCAGAGCACGAATCGCAATCTGCCCGCGGCGATTGCTTCCTCGATTGCGGCGGGGCTGTTTTGGGCGCGTTCGCGCAATTTGAAGTACCTGCGCCACATCCATCGACTTGATGCCGAGACGAGCGGCATCCTGCTGCTGGCCAAGAGCAAAGGCGCTCTCGATACTTACAGCGGCCTGTTTGAATCCCGTCAAATGGAGAAAATGTACCTGGCGGTCGTGCAGGGCATTCCCAATCGCACGGAGTGGATTTCCCGTCTGCCCCTGGCGCCAGCTCCCGGCGAAATCGGGAAAGTGACCGTGGACCTCAAGCAAGGCAAGGAGGCCGAAACTCGTTTTCGCGTCTTGCAGACCCATGGAAACGCGGGCGGCGCCGGTACTGCTTTGATCGAGGCCAGGCCCATCACCGGGCGAACACATCAAATTCGTGTTCACCTCGCCGAGTCGAAGCATCCGGTCATCGGAGACGAGCTTTATGGCTCCGGCCACGGCTCAAAAGGAGGGCGAGCAGGGAGGAAAAAAATCAAGCTGGCCTTGCGCGCTGTCTTTTTGTCCTACATCGATCCGTTCAACAAACGTCGTATTCGCATCCAGGCGCCGGTCCAGGAGTTTCTCCGGGAATTTCAGTTCGCTTGATGTCGGGACGGAACGGGAGACGAGACCGAACGTCAGGCAGCGAACATCGCGCGTTGGCCGTCAAAGCAAAGGCTTGGTGGCCGAAGCCGAAGCCCCTGATCAAGCGACAACCCTGAAGAGAGCTTCCACCGTCTGGAGCTGCTCGAAAGTCTGGATCATGAAATGGGGCAGTTGTTCCGAGTCAAGCTGGAGAATGTCGAGCGCTTCGGCGCGGCCCTGCAGGGCAAAGGCCTGGTGGCCAAAGCCGTAGCCCATGAAATAGGCGATCATGTTGGCCAGGTAAATGTAGGCCGCCAGGCGATGATGCGGTTCGGCGGCTTTTGGGGTGTGATGGAACCAAACGGCGGCCACCAGGCTGGCCGGAAACTTCCATCGGGCCAGCAGGCGCCCCCCGATTTCCGCATGCTGCACTCCCAACAGTTTCTTCTCGGTTTCGATCAGCGGTTGCTGGCGGCGTTCGTTTTCCTCGACCAGTTTGGCGTAGATGTGCTCAAGGGACTCGGAAAGAACAATCTTGCCAACGTCGTGCAGGAGAGCGGCGGTAAAGGCGAGGTTTTCATCGTCACCTTGTTTTTTGGCGATCAGTTGAGCGACCACGGCGGTGGCGACGGAATGCCGCCAAAGATCGCCCGGATCGAGGCCGTATCCTTTCTGAGCCATGGACAGCACGCGAGAGCCGCTTAACGCGGCCACGATGGTATAAATCTCGTTGAAACCGACGCGCGTCACGGCTTCGCTCAAGTCCGCGGCCGGGGTGGCTGCGCCCAAGTAAGCGCTGTTGCAGAGTTGGAGAATGTTGGCCGTAAGGGCGGGATCATAGCGGAGCACGCCGACGATCTTGCTGTTGTCAATGTCGGGCTGGCGAATGAGCAGCAGCAATTCGGGCAGAATGCGGGGGGCGGGAGGCAGGTACTTTACCTTATTTATATAATCGTCCAGTTCTTGCATAAAATAATATCGAGGTCTTGGCCTGAGACTTTAACGCGAACTTCGCCTTTGGCCACGTTCAAAAAGAGCGAGCGATTGAGCAGTCCGCCGATTTCCTGGGCGCAAGCGCGGAGGCCGAGTTGTTGCAGCAATTGGGCCAGTGCTTCATGATTCCGTGTTCCCAGATTGAAAGAGCCGCTGCTGTCCAAAACCTGCGCTCCGCCCGCCACGAATAGCAGGGAGCGCTCTGCCGCAGCCCCCATCCGCTGCATGGCGCCCAACAGAGCAGTCAAACCCGTATCCACGAACATCGCCGGGTAAAGGGCGGCCTTGGCGGGACTGATGGCGGAGTCGGGCAGCATCGCGTGTAACAGGCCGCTCACGTGAACTTGCGGATCATAAGCCGCAAGGCCAAGGCACGAGCCAAGTGATGAGGCGATCAAAAGCACGTCCTGGTTGTTTGACACCGCCATTTCGGCCAGACCCACGGTGACTTTGTTCTGGAGCCCGACCCTGGAAATGACAGGCATGCATGACATCAATTGGCCAACCTTCCAGGACTGATCATGGCTCGGCGATCGATCATAGCTGGGCAACGGTCGTGGTCTGTTCGTCTGTATTGGCGCGCGTTCTAACATTGGCGAATAGAAACATCAAACGAAAAGGCAACGTGTAGAATGTTTTGCTTTCAATAAGACAGAATTCAATTGGGTGTTGGCCGGCCCGGTCGCCGACTGTTCGAGCATCGGAAAAAGACGCGAGTTTCTTTAGCGGTGGCAATTATGGCCCGGCTAGCAGGCTAAAATTGCCTATCCGTCTTGCGTTCTGCCAGCGTGTGCGGCTTGGTCTAGAAGCCATCATGCTTGTATCCGTTCAAAATCAGCGATTCTCGTGTCACCTGAGCGTGGAATTCGTCATGGCATGTCCCCTGCTAAACGCCCCCTGGCGACAGATTGAAAGCGTATGAACACTGCTGAAATAATGGAACCGGAGCTGGCTGCTGTGCAATACGAAATGGTCATTCAACTCCCGCTGGGCCTTCTGGGATTTGAAGGCATCAAGAAGTACGTTTTGCTCTCCCCTCCCGAGGATGAGCCATTTCATTGGCTGCAAATGTTGGAGGATGACAATCTGGCTTTCTTGGTCGTATCCCCATTTGCGGTGGTGTCCGACTATCAGCCGGATATTCCTGATGAAGACGCCGTCTATTTGGGACTGGAGAGCCCGGAAGACGCGCTGGTGCTGAACATCGTGACTCTGAGAGGCAAGCAAAGCGCCACCATCAACTTGAAAGGGCCGATTGTCATCAACCGGCATACGTTGATCGGCAAACAAGTCATCCTGGCCAATGCCGCCGACTTTACCCTGCAGC
Source organism: uncultured Verrucomicrobiota bacterium (assembly GCA_964363225.1). GTDB lineage: Bacteria > Verrucomicrobiota > Verrucomicrobiia > Limisphaerales > CAYIIH01 > CAYIIH01. The sequence continues at coordinate 3,250 of CAYIIH010000165.1, forward strand.
ATCCCCTTTCTTTGGCCGAGCAACCTTATTGAATTCCTATGCTGGTTCTCTCTCGCAAGACAAACGAATGCATCGTGATCGACGGACGCATTCTGGTGAAGATAGTACGCTGTGACGGTGAAGTGGTTAAGTTGGGCATCGAGGCCCCGCTGGACGTGCCGGTTCATCGTCAGGAGATTTATGATGAAATCCAGAGGAACAACCAGCAGGCTTTGACCCGCAGTCGTTCCGCGATGGTGAAGCTGGGCTCCGCCAGGCTGCCCGATAAACTCGCCGCCCTCGTTCCTGAAAACGCGATCCTCGTTCCCTCCGCTTAATCTCCTAACCTGCCCCAAACTCAAACCAAGAAACAAGCTATGGTCATCAACACTAATATAGAGGCGCAAATAGCCGCCTCGAACCTGCAAACCAGCCAAGCGCGATTGGGCAAGTCTTTGGCCCGGCTCAGTTCCGGCTCGAAGATCATCGACCCCTCCGACGATGCCGCTGGCCTCGCCGTGGCGATGCGTCTGGATGCCCAAGTGCAACGCCTGAACGCCGCCAAATCCAATGCCGGCAACGCCATTTCGTTTACCCAAACTCAAGACGGTTATCTCAAGAAAATCGGCAAAGCCCTGGACCGGATGAGCGAATTGGCGCTGCTCGCCCAGGATGTCACCAAGACCGACGCCGACCGCACTCTCTACAACACGGAGTTCTCGCAGCTCGCTGCCTATGTCACCAGCGCCGCCAGCAAAGATTTCAACGGCATCAGTCTGTTCTCCTCCAGCGGCCTCAATGTGACCATTGATTCCGAGGGAAACACCTTTGCGATGGGTGGCGTCAATCTCGGTTCCGGCACCTATACGACCGCGACCGGCTCCAGCATCACCAGCACTACGCTGGCCGCCACCGCCCTGACCAATGTCAAAGCGGCCATCACCCAATTATCCTCCGACCGGGCGACGATTGGCGCGTATCAATCCCGCCTCAATTTCACCTCCGAGCAACTCATGGTCAGCAAGGAGAATTTGATGGCCGCCAGCTCGCGCATCCAGGACGTCGATGTCGCTGAGGAATCGACTCAATTTGCCCGGCAAAATATCCTGGTGCAGTCCGGGACGGCCATGCTGGCCCAGGCCAATCAACTGCCGCAGAGTGTACTCCGGCTGCTGCAGTAAACTGCCACGCAGCTTGGGAGCGCGCTCCGTCCGCCATTTGAAGGCACTCCTGCTTGTGCCTGGAAACGGAGCGGCTCCCGGCGCCGCGCGCCCCATTCGCATCCCACGGCCCAAGCGACTCGGCGCCGCCTCCAGAGACGGGTATCGCCAGGAAATGAACGCTGCCGCAATCCAATAACATCCATGAAGGTCAAAGTGGTGGAATCAATCGAGGAGTTGAAAAAGTGCTTTGGCCTGCAAAACGACGGTGTTCTGCTCGAGACCGACTTGGAGGTGGTGGAGAGTGATTGCGATTTGTTTGGCCGGAAAAGGCGGGATGCCGAAGTGCTCTGCACGCTGGCGGCCAACAGCCGGGGCCACTGCCTGGACCTGGGCACTTCCCACGGCCGCAGCGCCTTCAAGCTCGCCACCAATTTGAAAAGTCGCGGGCGCGTCTTCACCGTCAACCTTCTCCCCGAGCAACTCAGCGACGAAAGCGGCGAATTGATCACCCATCTCCTCACACGCGAGCAAATTGGCTCATTCTACCGCCCGTTCGAGCTGCAAAACATCGAGCAAATCTTCATCGACACGTCCGCGTGGGACATGCCGCCACAAGTCAATGATCTCGCGCTCGTCTTCGTGGACGCCGCGCATGACACGGAGCGCGTTGCCGCCGACTCGCGGCTCGTGTTCGACCGCGTGCGCGATGGCGGGTTCATCTGCTGGCATGATTTCTCGCCCGACGCCCGCAAGCGGTTCGGCTGGATTGACGCCTCGATGCGCGGTGTGGAACATTTCCTGACCGCGCGCGGTCTCGACACTGAAGCCGAGATCGTTCACCTCCGCAATTCCTGGACGGGCGTGATGCGCAAACCCGCGGGGCGTCGCGCCGCCGCGCCGTCCTGGCCGCTCATCGAAGTCCCCCGCAAATCGCCGCGCATCCTGCTCGGCTATAGCGACTATCCCTATAGTGTTTCTGTGCGCGACGCGAACGAAGCGTGGCTCACCCGCCTGCGCGCGCAAGGATTCGATGTGACGGGCACATGCCTCACGCTCCGCCCGCCCGCCCCCTGCCTCACGTGGAAAGAACTCGACGAACGCTGGCGCCGCCGCGACCCGCAACTGCTCGCGCACCACGAAAACCTACGCCAGCAAATCCGCACGGGCGGTTACGACACGTTTGTGAATTTCAACGGCATCAATCTCCATCCTGCATTCGTCCGCACGCTCGACTGCTTCACCGTGTATTGCTGTTTTGACGATCCTGAATCGTCGCACATTCTTTCACACCCCGTCGCCGACGCTTACGACCTCGCGATGGTTGGCAACATTGCCGAGCTGGACGCGTATCGTTCATGGGGTTGCCGCAACGTCGCATGGCTGCCGATGGGTTTCCGTGCCGATGAATTTAATCCCGCGCTCACCGAGCAGGACATACTCACGCGCGACCGCGCCGTCGAAGTCTGCATCGTCTGCGAGCGCGAAAGCCCGTGGCGTCGCGAGCGACTCGATCATTTTGCGAAGGCGTTTCCGCAAGGTCGCTACCACGGCAAGGGCTGGTCCAGCGGATTCCTCGCGGAAAAGGAAAAACTCGCGCTCTACCAAAACACGCGCATCGGATTGAACCTGCACAACTCGACGGGTCCCATCAACTACCGCACCTTCACGATTCCCGCCAACGGCGCGCTGCTGCTCTGCGACAATTCCACGCGCCTGGGCGAAATATTTTCCCTCGGCGTGGAAGCCATCGGCTACGACTACATGGATGAAGCCATCGCCCACGCAAACATGTTTCTCGCGCACGAACCGCAGCGCCGCGAAATCGCCGCCGCGGGCTGGCGTCGCGCCATGCGCGATTACACGGAAGCCGCCTGTTTTCGTCGCATCCTGGAGGCGATGGACCGCGCGAAAACTTCCCGCGTCACCGTGCGCACGCGCACCACAACTCGTTCCCCCGTGTCGTCGGACGCAGGTGAGGTCATCGAACATCTCGTGCGTCCTGGCACGAACTGGCTGCTGGCGGGCAGTGGCGACGGCTTGCTGGCCGCGCAACTCATGCGACTGGGGTCGGACACAGGGCGCGGAGTGATTTGCGAGCCGCATCCGCAACGCGCGGCGAAGCTGCGCGAGTTTGTGCGCCGCGAACGCCGCGCGGGTTCGGTGGAAATTCATGAGACCTCTGATGTATCAGCGGCAACCGCCAATCTCCACGGAGGTGAATTCGATTTCGTCTGCGCGGAATTCCCTGTTGATGTGCGCCGACTCGGCCGCCCGGTTGTTTGTCTGCCGACAGGTGATCGCGATGCGAGTGACGAACTCGCGTCGCTCGGTTTCCGCGTGTATCCCTCGCACAACGGAACAGTGGCGGCGTGGGCTTTGCCTCAAGAACTCGCCGCACACGCGCCCGATTTGCGGACGCTGGCCACCGCGATGCCGCGGAACTACGACCAGCACGCCGAGGTCTTCGTGTCGTTGAGTGACGTGTTGCTTTATCGCCTCGCGCAACGTGGCGCGCCTGTGTCGCTGCGCCTGAAGCCGCTCGGCGGTCAGTCGCTGTCGGTTCGACCAGGCACGGCAGACTCGACGGTGTTGTGGGACGTGTTCCATTTTCAATTTCACGCGCCGCCTGCGCCGTTGCGCGCGGATGCGGTGGTCGTGGATCTCGGCTGCAACGTCGGCTACACGACGGCGCATCTGGTATCGCTGTGCCCGCGGGGTCGCGTGTTTGCGGTGGAGCTTGATGAAGCGAATGTTCAGCAGGCGCAAAAACACACCGCTCACCTCGGGGCGCGTTGCAGGGTGCGGCGCGCGGCGGTCTGGTCGAGCGACGGCGAGGTTTCTTATGGCGGCACGAGCACACAGGGTTTTCACGTGGCAGACGGCGGCGCAAGAACCGCGCCCGCGCGGTGCATCGACACGTGGCTCAAAGAGTCCGGCGTTGGCGAAGTGGATTACCTGAAGATGGACATCGAAGGCGCGGAGGCCGACGTGTTTCGCGCGTCGCTCGCGTGGCTCGACAAGGTGCGCTCGCTGAAAGTGGAAATCCACAAACTCGAGGATTTTGATTGGATCAAGTCGCTGCTCGAAGCGCGCGGGTTCACGTGCGCGCGGGAGAAACGGCATTACTGCGGCATTGAGGCGGTGCGCCAATAATACCAGACAAAATGTATGTGCGGAATAGCTGGAATGTTAAATGTGAAAGGCGGCGTGGCGCGCGAAGAGTTCATTGCGCGCATGGTCGCGTCGCTGCAACATCGCGGACCGGATGGTGGCGGCGTCGAGCTGCGGGGTCGCGTCGCGCTTGGGCATCGGCGGCTTTCGATTATTGACCCGATGGGCGGCAAACAGCCAATGTCGAACGAAGACGGACAGGTTTGGATCACGTTCAACGGCGAGATTTACAATTTCTGCGAACTCGCTGAAGAATTGAAATCGCACGGTCACCAGTTCCGCACGCGCTCGGACACCGAAGTCATCGTCCACGCCTACGAACAATGGGGCGAGTCGTGCGTGGAGAAGTTGCGCGGGATGTTCGCGTTTGGCGTCGCCGATTTTCGCGCGGGAAAACTGTTTCTGGCGCGCGACCATTTCGGCATCAAGCCGCTCTACTACGCGCGGACCAAGGAATGGTTTGCGTTCGCGTCAGAACTCGGCGCCCTGCACCACGTCCCTGGCTTTGACATGTCGCGCGACGTGACGGCGCTCGATCAATATTTGTGGCTGCAATACATCCCTGCGCCGCACACGATTTTCAACGGCGCGCGCAAGCTCGCGCCCGCGCAGTGCATGACCGTGGATTTCGACGGCACGGTGCGCGGCCCGCGCGAATACTGGCGCGTGGAATTTCGCGGCGAAGAGGGTCGCAGCGCTCATGAATGGGCGGAGGCGGTGGACGCGGCGATTGGCGAATCGGTGAAGGCGCATCTGGTCAGCGACGTGCCGTTCGGCGCGTTTCTCTCGGGCGGCGTGGATTCGAGCCTCGTCGTCTCGCACATGAGCCGCGCGCTCGGCAAACCCGTGCAGGCTTTCAGCATTGGGTTTGACGAAGCGGAATTCAACGAGACCCAGCACGCGCGCTTTGCCGCGGAGCGATGCGGGGCGCAGCATCACGTCGAGATCGTGAAGCCCGACGCGCTGGGAATTTTGCCCGACCTGGTGAAGCATTACGGCGAACCGTTCGGCGACAGCTCGGCAGTGCCGACCTATTATGTTTGCCAACTGGCGCGGCAACACGTGCCGATGGTGTTGAGCGGCGACGGCGGTGATGAAAGTTTCGGCGGCTACTGGTCGCACGGCGATTGGATGGCGGCGGAGACGGCACGGCGCCGCGGACTGCGTTCGCTCGGCGACTGGTTGAAGTTCATCCAATACGTTGGCATCGAAGAACGGCGGCGCTTGTGGCGTCCCGAACATCGGGAGGTTTGTCCCGCGCCGCTCGAGGCGTTCGTGCGCGAATACGAGCGCGCGGCGGAATTCTCGCTCGGCCATCAGGTGCAGTATCTCGATCTGCGCACCTATCTGCCGTTCGACATTCTCACGAAGGTGGACATCGCGAGCATGATGCACGGTTTGGAGGTGCGCACGCCATTGGTGGACGTGAAGGTGATCGAACTGGCGGCCCGTATTCCCGATAAATTTCATCTCGCACGCGGTGCGAATGGTCAGTGGGAGCGCAAACTCTTGTTGAAGCGCGTGGCGGCGCGGCATTTCCCGACGGAATTTGCGAATCGTCCGAAGATGGGCTTTGCCGTGCCGATTGCGAAATGGTTTGCGCCTGGCGGCGCGTTGCATAGCGCGGTTGCGGAACGCTTACTGGCGCGTGGGTCGATGTTGCACGACTACTTCGAGCCGTCGGTGATGCAGCAGATGATCGCGCGCAATGCCTTCGGTCCGCTCTGGCTGCTGTTGTTCCTCGACGAATGGCTGCGGCAGAACAAGGCATCGGCTCCCGTCGAAGCCACGCCGAGGCCAATCGCGTCAGGTAGCGCGTTGGTGACCCAGACCAGCAACGGCGTCACTTTCGAACTCGACCTCAACCAATACATAGACAAGTGCATTTACGCCGATGGCTGCTTTGAGCCGCCTACTGCCCGCGCGCTGGCGCGCCTGGTGCAACCTGGCATGACGGTGCTCGATATCGGCGCGAACATCGGGGCGCATGCGTTTCCGCTGGCGCAACGCGTCGGCGCGTGCGGGCGTGTGATCGCCTTCGAGCCGATGGAATGGGCGCTGCGCAAATTCCGTCGCAACGCGCAACTCAACCGTTTTGACAATGTCACTTTAGAGAAAGCCGTCCTCAGCAACGAGAACGGCGTCGTGAACGTCGCGTTCCGCTCGAGCTGGCCGCTCGACGGATCCGACTCCACACCGCAGACCGAATCACTGCCCGCGCATCGGCTCGACGATTACCTGGCCGCGCGCGGCATCGCGAAGGTGGACGTAATCAAGCTGGACGTGGACGGCTACGAATTCAAAGTGTTGCAAGGCGCGTCGGATTTGTTGCGCCGCTGTCATCCCGCGCTCGTGATGGAACTGGGGATCTACACGCTCGAAGCGGTGGGCGACCGCGCGGAAGCAATGCTCGATTTTCTCGCTGACCACGGATACACGATCCATCTGGAAACCGACCTTGCAACGCCCGTGGCCGACAAACAAGAATTGATCGCGCAAGTTCCCGCCAACAGCACGATCAACATCGTCTGCGTTCCGCAGGGATTTCGAATGCCCGCCGCAGATGCGCCGATTGAGACGGGGCTTTCACGACCCGCAGAGGCGAAATCAATGATTGAAATTGCGGAGGCTTATATACAGAAAGGCGACACAGCGGCGGCGCACAAATGTTTAGAAGTAGCGATTGAAGTTTACCCGAACGACGCGGAAATGCGGGCAGCGCTGGACAAATGCCGCAGAGCAGTGACAACCGTTGGTCAATCACAATCTGCAGTCACCAGGAACGGCTCGGCGCGCCGTCCGCATATCCTGATGATTGCCGACGTGCCGAACTGGATTTTTGCGCGGCATTGCAGAACGCTGGCGCGCTTCCTCTCGGACGATTTCAATTTTACAATCTTATGCCAGGGAGTGCCTTTCCGCGAGGCTGATTTTGATCTGATTTATCCGCTGGAATGGAACCTCGTCCCGGCGCAGCAAATTCGGACGCCCGCGAAATACATCACGAGCATTCGTTCGCACACGGCCTGGCAAAACCAGGATTTCCTGCAATTTGTGGATTTTCTGGGGAGCCGCTTCCAGCAAGTGCATGTGGTTTCCAGGCGGCTGCAAAGAATTTTCGAGCCGTTCCTTCCCTCCGTTTCCTGCGTTTCACATGGAGTGGACACGGAATTCTTCACACCATCGACTCGCGCCGATCAATCCGGTCGCAAGTTGCGCTTGGGCTGGGCTGGGAATCGGGCCAGCCCCGCCAAGGGTTTCGAGCAATTCATTGCTCCGTTGGGACGGTTGCCCGGCGTGGAGTTGGCGTTTTGCGGCTTTCAGGATCGGAATTTGAGTCTGGACGACATGCGAGCATTTTACAATTCCCTGGACACCTACGTTTGTTCTTCCAGCCTGGAAGGCAACAACAATTCGCTGTTGGAAGCGGCGGCCATACAGCGCGCCATTATCACCACAGACAACGGCGCGGTGCCGGAGTATCTGCGGCATGGCGAAAGTGCTTTTATTGTCGAGCGCGAGCTGCCGCACTTCATGCAAGCGGTCATTGCACTCCGGGACGATCCGGCTCGGCGCGTGGCCATGGGCGAAAGGGCGCGCGTTGCTGTTATTCGGAGTTTTGACTGGAAAAACATGGCGCAACATTATCGGGCGCTGTTTTGGGATGCGTTGACTCACAAAAACAGTTTCAACGGGGAAGCCAAGGCAGCCCGGCGTTACATTGAATTAAAGAGCGGTCCACCTGTGCCCTCTGAGCTGTCGGCTGCGTATGACGGCGGCGCCAAAGAGCCTGAGCATCCCGACCCGCTGGCCGAAGCGGAAGCCAAAGTCCGTGAAGCCTTGGCCATCAATCCCAACGGCCTCGAAGCGCTCAAGGCGCTGGCTCACATTTCGCTGCAGCGCGGCCATTGGCTGGAATGTGCTCAAAACTGCGCCAGGGTTTTGGAGCAAACGCCGGATGATTTGGAAGTCAATCTCATCATGGCTAAATGCTTTTTCCAGGCCGGCGACGTGGAGACGACTCGGCTGGTTCTGAACCGTGTCCTGGAACTGCAGGCGGACAATGTTATGGCCAAGGAGAACCTGGCGGCCTTGGACAAACTGAATGCCAACGCTGCGCAGGGCACGCTTGTCCAGCCCGCCAACGTGCAAACTGACCAAGCGGAGCGAAGTCTGGGTTCACAATCAGAAGCGGACCCGACGCCATCGGCAGAGGAAAGCACCTCGATCTGTCCCGGATTGGCTGCCGAACTGGAAGCGGCGGCGGCGGCGCTGCAGCGGCAGGATTTGGCGGAAGCTTACACCATTTACCAGCGCGCCCTGAAAACCTGGCCAGAGCACGACGCCTTGCGGGAAGTGGTGGGGAACGTTTCGAGCTTGCTCCGAGAGGTTACGGCGCCCAAAGGCGAGCTGCCGGTCACGCCCGCAAAGATCAACGTTGCCATCCTGACACATAACGCGCTCGAGTACACCAAACTATGCCTGGCCAGCCTGACGCGGCACACGCCTTTCCCCTACAATGTGTTTATCGTCGATAATGCCTCGACGGATGACACACCCGCCTGGTTGGCTGCCCGGACTGAGGCCAATTTGTTCTGTGAGTTGAGTCCCATCAATCTAGGTGTGCCGGGCGGGCGCAACCGTCTTTTGCAGCTCATTCTGCCGCACCTGCCGCCGGACGGCTTCGTCGTCTTCATGGACAACGACATTGAAGTGTTGCCCGGCTGGGCGGAATTCTATCTCGATTTCTTCGCGCAACATCCGGAAGCAGGCCTGGCCAGCGCTGTCGGACATCCGTTCATCGTGCAGGGTGACTCCCGCGAATTGTTGGCCGCGCCGGTTGGAAAACCAACGCCCGTGGAGGTGGCCTGCGGAGGATTCACCTGCTGGATGCGGGCGGAGACCATTCGCGCCGTCGGATGGTTTGATGAATGCCTTGGCTTGTTCTGGCACGAAGACGACGATTACAGTGTGCGCGCTTTGAGCCAGGGATTTGAAGTGTACGCTCTGCCCGGCGCTCCCGTCTTACACTACGAACACAAGTCCGGCGTGGCGAATCCAGGTCTGGCGCAAGGTGGCTCATTGGCCAATCAAAAGTACCTCGTCAACAAGTGGCGCCGGATGGGCTGTGTCGATGCAGGCGGACGGATCATCCATCCGAAACAAAAAGCGCTGCCGACCACCGCACAGCGCGGGACCGAGACGCCGCCAACCGAACCTGAAACGAGAGGCTGCTCCGTTGCTCCGGGCGGTTCCTCAGCTTCCGGGTCAACTGAAGAGCCTGGCCGGGCGGCTGCTTCCACTCTAAGGGTCCGGCTGCCTGTCCGCTGGCTGGGGCCGATCTTCAATCCGAGCGGTTATGCCAGCGAAGCCATTAATTTTATTCTGCCGCTCTCGCATCGTCTCAACATGGGCATTTGCCACAATAACAACCTTCTTTCCAAGAAATTCCTGGCCGACCTGCCGGAAATGGACCGGAACCGCCTTTTTGCCCTGCAAGACAAATTCGCTCTCATTTCCAGCGGCATCGTCATTTCGCACAACCCGGCGCACGGTTTTGTCGTCATGCCTGATGCGGTCTTTAACATTGGCCGGACGATGTTTGAGACCGACCGCATCGCGCCGAGTTGGGTCTCCTGCGGCAACCAAATGGACGAGATGTGGGTGCCGAGCCAGTTCAATCTCGAAACCTTTGCGGCCAGCGGTGTGGAGCGGGATAAACTCGTCGTCATGCCCGGCGCGGTGGATGCGCTCGTGTATGATCCCGCCAAGCACGCGCCGCTGCCGCTGCCGCATCGGGCTGCGTTCAACTTTCTTTCCATCTTTGAATGGTCTTCGCGCAAAGCTTGGGACGTGCTGCTGGCGGCCTATTTGCGGGAATTCTCCGGCGAAGATGACGTTTGCCTTTATCTGCGCACTTACTTGTTCAACAAACCCGACGGCGATCCGACCGAGGCGATTTGGCAGCGCATTCGGGAATTTGCCGCGACCCTCAACTTGGGCGCGAAGCCGTGGCCACGCCTCGAAATTCTAAAAGACCAGGTTCCGATGGCGGACTTGCCGCGCCTCTATCTGGCTGCCGATTGTCTGCTGGCGCCCAGCCGCGGCGAGGGCTGGGGCCGCCCCCAACACGAAGCCATGATGATGGAGCGGCCGGTCATCGCCACCAATTGGAGCGGCAACACCGAATTCATGAAGGCCGAGAATTCCCACCTGCTCGATTTTGAGATGGTGGAAGCCCGGCAGCTCGAGCCTGAACTGGCTCATTATCGTGGTCATCGCTGGGCGAATCCTTCCGAGAAGCATCTCCGCGAGCTGATGCGCCAGGTGCAGCAAAACCCCGCCGAAGCTCAAGCCAAGGGGAAACTGGCACGGGCGCATGTCGTCAAATATTTCAGCCGCGAACCGGTGGCCGAGCAGATCGTGGCCCGGCTGCAGGCGATTGAACAAAGGTTCTCCACGCCGGCGTTGCCGGCTGCGGTGGCCCGTGCCTTGACGGTCACTCCGGAATCCAGCAAGCAAGAACCTGAGCCGTTGCACGTGGCCTGGGAGGGGTCTTTTCTCGATTGCGGCAGCCTCTCGCTGGTCAATCGCGCACTGACTGGCCAACTGGAGCGCCAGCCTCGCATTCACTTGGCGCGCATCGGGAAAAATATCGTGCCCGAACACTTGGCCAATTCCTCCGTCCTACGAGAGACGGCACGGTCTCTGAAAGCTCAAGCGCCCAAACAGACCCAAGTCACGGTGCGCCACAACTGGCCTCCGCTTTGGCAGCGGCCTGAGGCGGGTGCGTGGGTGCCGATCCAGCCGTGGGAATTCGGCGCCCTGCCCGCCAGTTGGATAAAGCCGCTGGCCGACGTGGACGAAATCTGGGTCTATTCCGAGTATGTGCGGCGCGTGTATGTGGATGCCGGCATTCTGCCGGAAAAAGTCAAAGTGGTTCCTCTCGGCATCAATCCAAAAAGATTCCATCCGCAAGCGGCGCCGATGCCGTTGCCGACGCAGAAGTCGTTCAAATTCCTGTTTGTCGGCGGCACGATTCATCGCAAAGGGCCGGACCTGCTCTTACGCGCTTACCTGCAGACGTTCACGGCCGAGGATGATGTCTGCTTGGTGATCAAAGATTTCGGCGGACAACATGTTTATGCCGGCCAAACGCTCGAGGCTGAGATCAAGGCCGCCCAAGCCCAGCCGAACACCCCTGAAATCGTCTATCTCAATAGTGAGTTGCCCGATGAACTGTTGCCGGGCCTTTACACGGCATGCGATTGTTTGGTGCATCCGTATCGAGGCGAGGGATTCGGCCTGCCCGTTTTGGAAGCCATGGCCTGCGGTCTGCCGGTGATTGTCACCGGCGGTGGCGCGACCGATGATTTTGCGACCGATGAATTTGCGTATCGGATTGCGGCGGTCCGAAAGACGATTGAAAACCAAGTCGGCGATTTGAAGCTGGTGAAGCGGGGATGGTTGCTGGAACCCGACCTGACTACTCTTTCGGAGCGCATGCGGTGGGTTCTGGCCAATCGGGATGCGGCGCGAACCAAAGGCCTGGCCGCCAGTGAGCATGTCCGGCGAAACTGGACCTGGGAAAGAGCGGCGCAGACTGCCTCCCAACGCCTGCACAATCTGTCCGCCCGCCAGCGTGCGGAGGCTGATGCTCTGATCGCAAGCCAGGCGGTTCGACCGCTGCGGGTGCTGCAACCTGCTGTCGCCAAAATCGGCCAGTTGGATGAAGCTCGCGAGTTGCTGCGTCAAAAGCAATACGCCAACGCCTGGACCGCAACTCTGGCGCCTCTCGCTCTCCGCCCGTTCCATCCGGAAGCGGTTTTGCTCCTGGCCGAAATTGCGCAAGCCGCCGGTGATCTGCCGCTGGCGCGGGCGTGTGCGGAGCGCGCTCTGGCCACGACGCCAAAGTGGAAACGAGCCAGGAAGTTTCTTAAAGCGCTGCCGAACCAGGCGCAAAAACGCGATTCGCAACCGGGCGCGTTTGTCATGCCGGCATTGCCGTCGCGTCCTCGCTTGAGCGTTTTTTTGATTGTTAAGAACGAGGAACGGTTTCTCGGCCAATGCCTGGAGTCCGTTCGTGGAGTCGCCGATCAGATTGTCGTCGTGGATACCGGATCGAGCGATCGGACCGTTGAAATTGCGCGCCAGCATGGGGCGGAGGTGCATACGTTTTTGTGGACCGACGATTTCAGCGCCGCGCGCAACGCCGCCTTGGCCCACGTGACCGGCGATTGGGTTTTGATGTTGGATGCCGACGAGGAACTGTTGCCGGAGGGCCGGGCCAGGCTGTTGCACGACATTCAGGCCGGCAGCGTCATGGCCTATCGGCTTCCGCTGGTCGATCAAGGCAAGGAAGAGGAAGGTTCTTGCTTTGTTCCCCGCCTGTTTCGCAATGCGCCCGGCATTTTTTATTTCGGACGCGTGCATGAGCAGGTGTTTCCCAGCCTCGAACCGCTCCGCCAGGAATGGGCGATGGAAAACCGGCTGGGATCCGCCGCCTTGCTGCACCACGGCTACACGGACCAAGTCGTGCAGAGCCGCAACAAGATCGAGCGCAACCTGCGCCTGTTGGAACGTGCCATCGAAGAATGGCCCAACGAGCCGAATCTGTTGATGAATCATGGATTCGAGCTGTCGCGCGCGGGACAGATCGATGCCGGCCTTGAGCAGTGTCAGGCGGCTTTCCGCGCCATGTCCGCCCAGGCGCCGAGCCAATGGGTGCCGGAGTTGCGGGAACTTTTGTTGACCCGCCTCAGTGTTTTGTATGTCACGGTCAAACAATTCAGCGAAATCGTGCGTTTGTTCCAAACGCCGCTCGGCCAATCCGCGCCGAAGACCGCCTCACATCATTTCCTGCTGGGGTATGCGCTCATCCAACTGAAGCAATACAACGAGGCCCAGGATCATTTCCGCCAGTGCCTGGCCAAACGCAAACAGCCCGCGCTGACGCCGGCGATCAAAGACATTCTCAAGAGCGGCCCGCACCATTGCCTCGCGATCTGCCTGAGCCGGTTGAACAAGGCGGCGGAGGCGGAGGCGGCCATTCAGGCCGGTTTGGCCGAAGAACCGGCTTCGACCGGGTTGCGCTTCGAGTACGCCCAATTGCTGGCGGGCCAAAACCGAGGCGTAGAGGCTCTGCAACTGCTGTATCAGTTGATTCAGGAAAGTGTGGCCGAGCCGCCAGTCTGGATTTTGGGTGGCCAGATTGCCCTCAGCCAGCCGGAGTTTTTGCAGGTGGCCTGCGATTGGACCAGTGAAGCAATCCAAAAACTACCCGGCAACACCGACGTCTTGCGGCAAAGGGCGGAAGCGCTGTTGCTGAGCCAGCAGGTGACCGAGGCCTTGGCATTCTGGCAAAAGTCGTGTTCGACTCCACAACCGGCGTGTTGGGCGGCGTTGATCCTTTGTGAATTGGTGACGGGCGCCGAGATTTCAGCCGTCGCGGACGTTAATGAACAAGCACTTAGCCGTGAGTTCCTAAGGTGGTACCGCCGGCTCCTGAAGTACAGCGCGCAGGAAGTGGTTCAGCAACTCCATGACCGGTTGCCTCTTCTAAACCGGATTCTGCCCTCGGCCACCCAAGTCCTGGAAGCGGCGATCTCGGAAGCGCAAACTGAGATGCCGCAGGCTGTGGCGGTTTAACGATTGTCCCAGCGCTGGCCGTAGCTGCTCAGCCTGACTGCGACTGACGGTTTACATAAAAAGCGGACGGTACAAGTCAACAGGTCGATTTGGGGGAAAGATGCAATGGCAAAAACT
>CAYIIH010000166.1:0-17302 GCA_964363225.1 uncultured Verrucomicrobiota bacterium
GAGTAAAGCGTGGAACTGGCCGTGGGCGTCGAGCCGTCCAGCGTGTAGCGGATCGAGCCGTTGGGGAAGGTGGTCTGGAGCGTGACGGGGACCGTTGAAACGTTAAAAAGGTTAAAGACGTTAGATGGGTTGAATTGGCCGTTGACCAACACCAGCGGCGTTCCAAGCGGCGCCTCGCGCGAATTCATCTTGACCAGCCAAAAATCCCCTGCGCCAAAACCGGGTGCGGTTTTGTTGCCGCCCACCCCGGACGACGACACGCCTCCCAACAAGAACCCACCGTCAAGGGCGGCTTGAAGAGAAACCAAACCATCCGAACCGTCTCCTCCAAAGGCTTGGTCCCAGATTTTGTTTCCGTTGGCATCGATCTTCAGCACCCAGAAATCGCTTCCGCCAAAACCCGCTGCGGATTTGTTACCGCTCACATCGGACGCCGACTCGCCTCCCAACAAAAACCCGCCGTCCGGGTTGGCTTGTAGAGAATGCAACTGATCAATACCGGTTCCTCCATAGGTTTTGTTCCACAGCTTATTTCCGTTGGCATCGATCTTCACCACCCAGAAATCATCACTGCCAAACCCGGCGGCGGTCTTGGTTCCGCTTACAGGAGAGGGCGACCAACCTCCCAACAAGAACCCGCCGTCCAGGGTGGCTTGTAGAGAAAACAACGGTTCATAACCGGATCCTCCAAAGGCTTTGTCCCACACTTTGTTTCCGTTGGCGTCGATTTTCACCACCCAGAAATCCTGAGTGCCAAACCCTGCGGCGGTTTTGTTGCCGGTCACGCCAGAGTCCGAGAAACCTCCCAACAAAAACCCGCCGTCAGGGGTGGCTAGCAGAGATTGCGTACGATCCGCACCGTCTCCGCCAAAGGTTTTGTCCCACAATTTGTTTCCGTCGGCATCGATTTTGACCACCCAAGAATCATAGGAACCAAAACCTGCGGCAGTTTTGTTGCCGCTTACAGGAGAGCCCGACCAACCTCCCAACAAGAACCCGCCGTCCGGGGTGGCTAGCAGAGAATACAACTCATCAAGCCCGGTCCCTCCAAAAGCTTTGTCCCACACTTTGGTTCCGCTGGCATCGATTTTGACGAGCCAGATATCATAATCACCAAAACCGGCCGCGGTCTTGTTGCCGCTCGCACCGGAGTTCGACAAGCCTCCCAACAAAAACCCGCCGTCAGGGGTGGCTTGAAGGGAGGTCAGCCAATCATCACCGGTTCCTCCAACTGTTTTGTCCCACATTTTGTTCCCGCTGGCGTCGATTTTGACCACCCAATAATCATACCCACCAAAACCCGCTGCGGTTTTGTTGCCGCTAACACCGGACAACGACCTGCCTCCCAACAAAAACCCGCCGTCCGGGGTGGGTAGTAGAGAATACAACTCTTCATGAAGCGTTCCTCCAAAAGCTTGGTCCCATTGCTTCAGCACCATCGTCTCCAGCGGCACGGTGGCGGTGAAGACGGCGGTGAAGGTGTTGTTCGCGCCGATGGTGATCGTGCGTGGGTTGGTGGTGACGCCATCCGACCAACGGGTGAAGGCGTAGTAACGGCCCGGCGTCGCAGTGAGGGTGACGGTCTGGCCCAGGGTGTAGTTGGTCTGATTAGGCGATGGGCTAACCGTCCCGGCGCCTTGACTGGTTAGTGTCAACGTTAACGGTGGACCATCCGCCAGCACGGCTGGTGAAGAGCCTTGTGGCGCGAAAGGTGACCAAACGTAAAGGAATAGCAGGAGGATCGACAATCTCCCCCAACTCCAGCGGCATTCACTGATCATCATGTTGTCTTTCTGAGTTCCCGGTTTTCACACGGGGGCTATTAACCGTCCGTGTATAGCAGGTAAGATAAAAGAACTCAATCATAAACATTCCTTGATGGGCACTGCGATTTGCTGATTTGCTGCGTGTAATGCCTCGGTCATGGCGGGCGGAGCGCCGATTGCCAAACCGGCTGGCCACGCCGGATCGCGCAAAGCCGGTTGGAAACCGGCGCTCCGTTCCGAGGCGAGTTCATTCACCTGCCGTCACGGAGGGGTTAACCTGGAAAAAGCAGTCGGAACCGCGGAATACGCGAAACACGCAAAAGCAGAACGGGTTGGAGAAGAGGACCGATTCACCCAGCGGGTGAACGACCTGGTTAGCTTAACTCCTTTCCCTTTTGCATATTTGGCGTATTTCGAGGTTTGAATTGCCGGATTCAGGATTAACGCAGCGGCCCAGCGCGGGCTTGAAAATTGAGTGGCGCGGGCGGCTCGCCCGCTCTGGTTGCCGACTCGCCTGCCTGTTCGGCAGACAGGCTGACCGGAACGAGAGGGGCGGTTTCGCGCAAACTGCTGTCCTTGTTGGCTGAGGCGTCCTCACCCATTTCGTTCGGCGAGTCGCCGGACCGCACAGGCGGGTCGCCTGTGCTACCCATCCTCGGGCGCTCCGGCAGGGTGAAGCCGTGTTCGAGGCCGGCGGGCGTGTTGTGAAACCATTCGACCAAATGCGGAGTGCGGAGTTCGGAGTGCGGAGTCTCTGCTGAATGCGAAAGGCGGAGTTCGGATTGCGGAAGGGAAGACTCGCCGCGAATGATCTCGACGCGCTGGCCGATGACTTTGAGTTCGCCCGGCGGGACGGGGATTTGCGCCGCGCCGTAGCCCAGGCTGCGCAAGCGCCAGCCGACGGTGTGGGTGGTTTCGCCGCCAGTTTCGTAGCGTAGAATCTCCTGGTAGGGATGCGTTCCACCGCGTCCCACTTCATCGGCAATTTCAGGGACGCAGTGGAATGCGTCCCTACCAATTGGTGGCGACTGCGCCGGGCTGCGGACGGTGAAGGTTGAGGCCGTCCGGGGTGAAGGTGCTGTTCAGGCCGTGGGCGGGGTTGGGGGCAGAGAAAGCCGAGGAGTCAGAAGTCAGGAGACAGGGGGCAGGGGCCAGGATTCGGAAGTCAGAATCTGCGGAAGCCGATCCCTCTCCCCCTTCTGAGTATTTCGTGTATTCCGTGGTTGATCCGTCTGGAGTTCGCAGCGGTTTCACCGCGTACCTCGCGCCGGTAATGGCGGCGGCGAGGGACTCGTATTGTCCCGTGGCTTCGAGGTGCGCGATGGCTTTGTCGCCCGTGAGCGGCGTGGAACTCGCTGGGGCCGGGGCAAAGGACTGTTGCCGCCAGCCAGGGTCGGCGGACGCCACGGTATGAGCGTCAACTGCCGCGTTCAGCGGGGAGACGAGAAGGAGCAGGAAACCGGGGAGTGATGTCAAAATCATAAGGTCAAAATAATCATCATCTTGACCCCATCGTTTTGACGTTTTGGCTGGAGGTTTCATGATCAAGGCAGGGTGTCGATTAACCGCCGAGGCGCGCAGAGTCCAGCGGTGGTCGGGTTTCATGGCAAGGCTGTGCTTAAGCGGGTTGAAGTTTTCTTCGACTGGGCACAAAACGGACCTCCAGTCGATTGTCCAAAGCCGTGGCGATTCGCTGAAGCATGGGAAGGAAATCGCCCTCGTATTCGGCATCTTCCAGGCGGGATATGGCTGATGGCGAGGCGCCGATACGCCGGGCCAGTTCTGCCTGGGAAAGGCCCGCCTTGCGGCGAAGTTCGCCAATGGCGCTCGCGATCTTGAGGTTGGTCACTTCCTCGGCAATCTGAGCGCGAAGTTCCGGGTCGCTTCCGGTAATGGCGTCCAAGATGGCCAGGCCGTCGCTCGTTTTTTTGGTCGGCTTTCGTTTAGTCATATTCAACGTCTCCGTGGTAAGTGTGGACTTCCGGCGCCACAGCGAAAGCTCTTTTCCTGGCATAAGGTTGGTCCGCCGCAACTCACGCAACCAGTCCACCACAGGGGATGTCCCATTGGCGTCCTGGTAGAAAAGAAGCCTCGTTTGCGGCATACGTTTCTGGCCTGCAATACTACCTTAGAGACGGACGGCAGCAAGCTCGGCGCGTTGTTGCTTCATACGGCTGAGGGGTCACAACTTTTGACAGATTGCGGTTCATTTATCCTCAGGAAGGTTTTCGAGTGTCGTCCCGGCTCTCGGCCCGTACGGGGGCCAAGGATGGTTTGGCTGACTTCTTTATGTTGAATGATGCCGGTATCATTAGGCAACGTCTGCCATGGCATAAATGGCGGGCCGATAACGAGGCTTGGGAATCGGTTTCCGTTTCGCGCGGCACGTCTCCAACCAGGCGGCTTTGGCAATCTGAACTTCCCGCAGGGCCTCCTCGGGTGTCCGCCAAAAGGCGGAACAGGATTTCAGATCGGGAATGTCGGCGATGTAGCCGCCGTCCTCTTCGCTGTAGAACAGGTTGATGTGATAATCACTCATAGTTTTAATCCTTTAGCCAAACGCTTCGGCCACCCGGCAGAAATCCTCGAACCGGATGTTCTTTGAGCCTGCCAGGATTTTCTCATAAACCTTCCGCGCTTTCATGATGCCAATGGGAGAATCCTTGCTGTGAGTTCACCGTTCAAACGTAAACAAATAGCAGGAGGACCGACAATCTCCCCCAACTCCAGCGGCATCCACTGATCATCATGTTGCCTTTCTGAATTCCCGGTTTTCACACGCGGGCAATTAACTGCCAGTGTATAGCAGGTAAGACAGAAAAGCTCAACCATAAACCTGGAAAAAGCAGTTAAAACCACGAAATACACGAAATGGGTAATACTTGGAACCAGCGGATCATTCACCCGGCAGGTGAGAAAGAGCCTTTGTCTAACCTGCTCTGTTTTCGCGTATTTCGCGTATTTCGCGGTTTGAATTGCCGGATTCAGGTTCACCCGCCTTGACTGACTTAAGCGAGTCCCACCGAGTCACGAGTTTTGAGGCCGTGCTATTTCAAGCGGACCGGATTCAACGGTTTCAAGTCCTTTGGCACAAACAGGCCGTCCTGGCGGATCAGTTCGCCGTCAAACCAAATCTCGCCGCCCCCCCATTCCGGCCGCTGGATCAGCACCATGTCCCAATGCACGGCGGAGCGATTCCCGTTGTCCGCTATCTCGTAGGCCTCTCCCGGCGTGAGGTGCAGCGAACCCGCAATCTTCTCATCGAACAGTATGTCGCACATGGGATTCCGGATGTAAGGATTGAAGCCGAGTGAAAATTCGCCGACGTACCGTGCCCCGGCATCCGTGTCCAGAATCTCATTCAGCCGCCGGGTGTTGCTGGCCGTGGCGTTGACGATTTTGCCTTGCTTGAATTCCAGGCGGACATTCTCGAATTTGACGCCGCTATAAATCGTGGGCGTGTTGAACTGGATGCAGCCGTTGACGGAGTCTTTGACCGGGCAGGAGAAGACCTCGCCGTCCGGAATATTCAGCTTGCCGTCACACGACTTGGCGCCAATGCCCTTGATGCTGAAGGTCAAATCCGTGCCGGGACTCTTGATCCGGACTTGATCGGCGGATTGCATGCGCATCTGCAACGGCGCCATGGCCCGGGCCATTTTCCGGTAGTCCATCGTGCAAACCTCAAAATAAAAATCCTCGAAAGCTTCGGTGCTCATGTTGGCGGCTTGCGCCATGCTCGGGGTCGGCCAGCGCAGCACCACCCAGCGCGTCTTGCTGACGCGATAATTTATCACTGGCCGAAGGGTTTTCGTGTAGAGAGTCATGCGGTCGCCGGCCACATCAGCGGTTTCACTGGTATTGGCGCTGCCCCGCACGGCGATGTAGGCCTGCATTTTCTTCATCCGGGACATTTCGATGTCCCGGATCAGGGCGGCATGGCGGGCATTGGTTTGGAGCAGCATTTCCCGCGTAATGCGTGTGTGCCGCACTTCGATTACAGGGATGGCGCCGGCGGCCCGCGCGGCGCGCATCAATTCGATGGAAAACTCATCCGGCACATCAATCATCTCGAGCAGGACCCGGTCTCCCTTCTGCAAGCCGGTCGAGTAGCCGACCAATAGTCTGGCCAGTCTTGTGTAACGGGGATCAGTCATAGTTTTGAGTCAGGGAAGATAACAGACAGGTTTGGTTAGTCGAGCGGCTTGCGCCGGCACAGGATGGACTCCTGCGCTCCGAAGATAACAGACCGGCCTGCTGGGTCGAGCGGCTTGTCCTTTTCTTTTTGTTCGCGCCGGCGCAGGCGGCGCTCGGTTTTTTGGATTTCCTCTCGCAGCAACTCCTCGGCGGACCATCCCTTCTGCTGCGCATATTTGACCAAGCCAAACAAGACCCCTCCCAACTGCGTCCTGGTGTAGCGAGGCATCGGCCTGGCTGGGGCTTCGTCCACCAGCCTGGCCTTGCGCGCTTTCTTGAGCAACTTCTCAGCCCGCAAGAGCGACGGCAAGTGTTTGGGAATCCCATCCAAGGTGGAGGGACGTTCGTGTTTTGTGCCTTTCTTTTCCGCTTTTTTGATTTGATCCCACTGCGTCCAGACGGCTTCGACGGTGCTCGCGATGGCATCGCCAAACACGTGCGGATGGCGCCGGATCAGTTTATCGACGATATGACGGGCCACCTGATCAAAATCGAAGGCGCCGCGTTCCTGGGCGAGTTGGCAATGGAAAACGACTTGGAGCAGGAGATCGCCCAGTTCCTCAGCCAGTTCGCGATCGTCGCCGGCTTCGATGGCGTCGATCAATTCATACACTTCCTCCACCGCATGAAAACGGAGGCTCCTATGGTCTTGCTCGCGATCCCAGGGACAGCCCTGGGGCGAGCGAAGCCGGGCCATGACCGCCAGCAAGTCGTTAATGGCACTGCCACGTTTGGATCGTTGTTTGGTCATATCTTGAAATCAAGTGCGGGCGTCGCAGGCCGGCTGCGGCCATCGGCACTGGCCAACATCTGCGCCGACAAGGGTAGTCTCCTTTTCAAAGTCACAGAATCACCAGATTGTCCCGATGCACTACCTCCGCGCGCGGCAATTGGCGCGCTTGGACGGCCTGCGAGTCCGCCGCGCTGATGCCGCGCGCAAATTCGGTTCCGTCCACGTCGCAGATGCGCACCACGTCGCCCGCCGAGAATTGGCCTTCACACTTGGTGATGCCGGGCGGCAGCAGGCTTTTTCCCTTTTCACGCAAGGCCTTCTTGGCGCCCTCATCCACAAAGAGCGATCCCTTGGGATGATGAAAAAATGCGATCCACCGTTTCCGCCCGGCCAGCTTGTTCGGCCTCGGCACGAAAATGGTTCCTTCCTCGCTTCCGTCCAGGATGCGGGCCAGCACGTCCTGTTTCCTGCCGGAAGCGATGACCAAAGGGATGCCGGAGCGGATGACCATCTTGGCGGCCTGAATTTTGGACGCCATGCCGCCGACGGCCGTGGCGCTGGCGGTCCCGCCCGCGATTTTCTCAACCGTTTCGTCCACTCGTTCGATGGTCGAGAGGGTCATGGAATTGTCCTGTCCATAATTCTGGATGACGCCGGCCACCGTCGTCAGAATAATCAACAGATCAGCCGGCAACAGACAAGCCACCAACGCGGAAAGCCGGTCATTATCGCCAAACTTGAGTTCGGTAAAGGAAACGACGTCATTTTCGTTGATGATCGGCACGACCCCATGCTGGAGCAGGCGGACGAGGGTGTTGCGGGCATTAAGATGCCGTTCATGATGCTGCAAGTCATCATGCGTCAGCAGCACCTGGGCGACGGGCAAATTGAATTTGCCAAACAGCTCCGCATACGTGGCCATGAGCCGGGATTGGCCCACGGCGGCGCAGGCCTGCAACTCGGCCAGCTCCGTGGGACGCTTTTCATAGCCCAGCGCTCCCATGCCCGCTCCCACGGCGCCGGAGCTGACCAGCACCATTTCTTTCCCGGCCTGCCGCAGAGCCGCCACCTGGCCGACCAACTGTTCCATTTGCCCGCGGTCCGGCTGTTTCCGGCTGTCGGTCAAGACGCCGGTCCCCAGCTTGACGACGATTCGACTGACATTGTTTAAGAGCGCACGGCGCATGGGCGACAAAGTAAGAGGCATCGGTCCGGAGATGAAAGTTAAAAATGGGACCGCTTTTTTCTCTTTCTTCCCTGGGCGATTGCCTTTTAGACTCCAGGCCGATGCGCGAAGAATCACTGCAGTTTTTACAGACGTTGCTCAACACTCCCAGCCCGCCCGGACACGAAGCCCGGGCCCAAAGGGTCTGGCTCAATTATGCCTGCCAATTTGCGGATGAAACCTTTACCGACGCCTATGGCAACGCCGTGGCCGTTCTGAAAAAAGGCGGTTCGCCGCGGATCATGCTGGCCGGGCACGCCGATGAAATCGCCATGACGGTCAATTACATCGACAAAGAAGGCTTTATTTACGTGCGCAAGCTGGGGGGCGTCGATGCCGCCATTACCAAAGCTCAGCGCGTGATCATTCATAATAAGAAGGGCGCCGTCCACGGCGTGGTGGGCAATGTCGCGCCGCACCTGATGAAAGATGAGACGGAGCGCAAAGTGCCCAAGATGCAGGATTTGTTCATCGACATTGGCGTGTCGGATCGCAAGGAGGCTGCAGAACTGGTGCAAGTGGGCGATCCCATCACCCTGGCGGACGAATTTCAATTATTGCGCAACGATCTGGCGGTGGCCCGCGCCTTCGACAACCGCATCGGGACGTTTGCCGTGGCCGAGACCCTTCGTTTGCTGGCCCGGAACCGGGCTAAACTCCAGGCAGAAATCTCGGCCGTCTCGAATATTATGGAGGAAGTTGGGTTGCTGGGGGCGCGCCAAATAGCCTATTCGCTCAAGCCGGACGCAGCGCTGGTGGTGGATGTGACGCACGCGACGGATTATCCGACGGTCAGCAAGATTCAGCATGGCGACATCAAGATCGGCAAAGGCCCGACTCTGACCCATGGGGGCTGCAATCACCCGGAAGTCGTGGCGCGTCTGGAGCAAGTGGCCAAGGTCTCCAAAATCAAATTGCAGCATGAGGCCATGTCCGCCAACAGCGGCACGGATACCGACGTGATCTTTTGGACGCGGGGCGGCATTCCCAGCGCCTTGATCAGCCTGCCCAACCGTTACATGCATTCGCCGGTGGAAATAGTCAGCTTGAAGGACCTCGAACAAATCCCTGAATTGCTGGCCGCCTTCGCGCGCTCGCTGAAATCCGGGGAGCAGTTCAAAGTCAAAATCTGATTCTCCAAACCAGCACGGAGATGCGCCGCGATCTCAGCGCTTGGGCGGCGCCGTGGCCGGGGCATGGCCCGACGGAGGCTGGGCCGGTTCCGCGGCGGGTAATCGTTGCGGACTCCTGGACCGTCCGATATAGCCCGTCAGGATTGTCACTCCTTTCCGCAAGAGGATGCGAATGACCGCTTCCGCCAGATCATCCTGCGATTTAACGTTGGACACGATCTCATTCCGGATGTCGAGGTCGAACACTTTGCTTTTCTTTGGCCACTGCAAATTGGAATACTTGATTTTGCCCAAGCTCAAATTGAGGGTATCAATGCCGTCGAATTCGAGGCCGGCACCCTGCTCTGCCTTCTTTCTTTCGAGCTGGCTGCTTTGCAGCCGGTCGAAAATCGCGGCCAGGTTGGTTTGGCCCTGTTGATTCTCCACAATGTTCAATTCGCGCAAATGAAACCGAACCAGCTTCAGGTGCAGTCTTTGCAGAGCCAGGTCCTGCCGGTCATATTCAACATGGATTTCGGGCAAATCAATGAAAGGAGAGCCGCCGAACTCGGCGGTGTTATAGAGCACAAAATCCTCGATGGTCAGCGTTGGCGTCAGCAACCCCATCTCGAGCCTGCCAATCCTGACTTCCAGGCCGGTTTCAGCCTGAATCCGATTTTCGGCCAGGGACTTGACCAGGGTGTCTTTCAGCAACACCAGCGCCACGGCCAATACGATCAGCAGCACCAGCAGCCGGAAGGCCCAGCGAAAGAGAAACTTCATTCTTTTTTGATAGCATGCGCCCGCCGGGCCGACAATGACTCATTGCTTCGGCAATGAATGAGATTGCTCCAGGAGGCGTCTTGATTATCATCGCAGAAACGCGGCGTGGTCTGCTTTCAAGCTGACCGTGGATGCGCGCGCACCGTATTAAAGTGGACTCAAAATTGCATTTGTCGATCTGGGTTGTTTTCCTGGCCGGAGCGGTGAGTGGCCTGACCCAACAACCAGGCACGAAACTTTGGGAATTTCCCACCGCCCACCGGATTTACTCCTCTCCTGCGCTTGGCGCCGATGGCGCCATTTACTTCGGCTCCCTGGACACCAAAGTCTATGCCCTGAATCCGAATGGCAGCAAACGCTGGGAATTCGTCACGGGCTCCTGGGTCATCTCCTCGCCTGCCATTGGGGCCGAGGAGACGATTTACGTCGGTTCTCTCGACAACAAACTGTATGCGCTGACGTCCAGAGGCGCGCAGAAATGGGCTTTTACCGCGGGCAACAGCATTTATTCGTCGCCGGCCATTGGAACCGATGGAACCATTTATTTTGGGTCCATGGATCATAAACTCTACGCGCTCACCCCTGCCGGAGCCAAGAAGTGGGAGTTTCAAACGCAAGGCGAAGTTTCAGCCTCCCCGGTGCTGGGCACGGACGGGACGATTTATGTCGGATCGAAGGACAAACGCCTTTATGCGGTCCAACCCAATGGCACCAAGAAGTGGGACTTTGAAACCGGCACTGGGATTGAGGCTTCGGCAGCGATTGGGGTGGATGGCGCGGTTTACGTCGGTTCCATGGACGGCAAGGTGTATGCGCTCGATCCCACCAGCGGGCTAAAACTGTGGGAATTTGCCGTGGGCGCCGGGATTTACTCCTCGCCGGCAGTCGGGCCGGGCGGAACCATTTATGTTGGGGGCTATAACGCGAAATTGTATGCCTTGAATCCCGATGGCACAAAAAGGTGGGAGGCGCCAACGGATAGCTATATTATTTACTCATCAACCGCCGTGGCAGCAGATGGAACGATCTATGTCGGTTGCTACGACAGCAAACTTTACGCCTTCAAACCGGACGGCACGCGAAAATGGGTTTTTGCCAGTTCCAACTTTATTGATTACTCATCGCCAGCCATCGCCGCTGATGGAACCGTTTATATCGGTTCGGCCGACGGCAAGCTGTATGCCATCAAAGGCACCGCGGGCTTGGCCGGCGGCCCTTGGCCTAAGTTCCGACGGGACGCAAGAAACAGTGGCGGCGGTTTTGTCGAGCGCAAGATGCCGGCCGGTTATTCGCCGGGAGCCAAAATGACCGTGACGCTCCAAGCGAGTCCGCAGGCTGGTGTGGCCTTTTTCGCCGTTGAGGATGCGCCGCCGCCCAACTGGCCGGTGAGCTCCCTCAGTCACGACGGCTATTTCGATTCGGCAAATCGAAAGGTCAAATTTGGTCCGTTCTTCGACGGTCTGAGCCGCACTCTGACCTACACCGTGACACCGCCGCTGGGCGAATCTGGCTTGAAGCAATTCAATGGAACTTCCGTTGCGGAAGGGGTCGATTACTTGCTGGGAGGGATTCAATCGGTTGATTTGGTGCCGCTGCATCCGGCGGATAATGATCCGGTCGATCGTTGGATGACGATCGAGGAGGTGACGGCGTACAGCGCGGCCTGGAAACGCGGCCTGGCTTGGCCGCTGCCGCCCAATCCCATTCCGATCAGCTACCTTTCACGGGCCATTCTGCTTTGGGAGCAGGGCGAGTTTTACGCCTATGACACCAATTTTGTGGCCGCTCCCGTTTGGTGGACGACTCCGGCCACAAATCAACTGGCTCCCGGCCAAAGCCCGCCCGTTGTTCCGGCTGCCACCAACATCACCAACGGTTTGGCCAGCGCCGAGCTGCCGGCCTTTTACGTGCCGGGCTCGCCATTCACCGTCACGATCACTGTCCGTCCGGCGACGAATGTCCTGGCCTACGCGGTCGAGGAGCAACCGCCGGAAGGATGGACTGTTTCGGCCATTACCTCGCCTGGCGTGTTGGATGAGTGGCGGGGGAAAATCAAATGGGGACCTTTCTTCGATGCGCTGCCGCGCACACTCGCTTACCAGGTGACGCCGCCCACCAATGCCGTCGGCCTGGGCGCCTTTTTCGGAATGGCGTCCTTTGACGGAGCAAACGCGCAGATTGGCGGTCAGCGCGAAATGGCTCTCAGCGGTTCGGTCTCGGGTCCGGCCAGCTTCGTGGAGCGCGATTTGCCGTTTGGCTATGCGCCCGGGGCCAGAATGTTGGTAATGCTCACCGCCCTGCCACCGACTAACGTTCTCTTCTACGCGGTTGAAGATATGCCGCCGGCCAATTGGGTGGTGGGACAAATCAGCGACAACGGCTTTTTTGATCCGGCCAATCGCAAGGTGAAATTCGGTCCTTTCCTGGATGGCTTGCCTCGGACGTTGGCTTATGAGGTAACTCCGCCGCCCGGCGAATCAGGATTGAAGCAGTTCTCCGGCCTCGCCTTTGCCGATTGGGAAGAACTGCCGGTGGAGGGTGAACGCATCGTCGATTTTGTGCTTTTGCACCCAGCGGACAACAATCCGGTTGATAGCGTGATGACCCTTGGCGAAATGACCGCATACGGGGCCGCCTGGAAACGTGGCTCGGCCTGGCCATCCCCACCCAATCCCGTCCCGCTGAGCTACCTGACCAGAGCGATAATCCTGTGGGAAGAAGGTGAAACATACACTTATGATGGCAGCGTCACGAACGCGCCGCTCTGGTGGGTGAGCCAAAAAACGAATGAATCTTTGGCCATTTTCGGCCCCGTTCCCCTGGCGACCGGCACCAACCTGCCCAAGAGCACCGCCAGCGTTGAACTGCCCAAATTCTATCAACCTGGCCTTCCGATCAAAGTCACGATTCAGGCCATGCCAGCGACCAATGTGCTTGTCTATGCCGTGGAAGACCAACCCCCAATCGGCTGGAGCGTTTCTGAGATTAACGAAGGCGGTTTCCTGGACGCGTTTCAAGGCAAGATCAAATGGGGCCCATTCTTTGATCGTGATCAGAGAACACTGACCTATTTAGCGATTCCGGCCAGCGATGCCGCCGCGGTTGAACAATTTTACGGAATCGCCTCGTTTGACGGCGCGAATCTGCTGTTCAGCGGGCGGCGGCAGATAGTTCCCAGCGCTTCGTCTTCAGCCCCCGGCTTTGGCGCGCTCGAACTGCTGCCCAAGATCGGATTTCAAATCACGCTGCCTGGGATTCCCGGCGAAGTCTATGTCATAGAAGCTTCCACGAACCTGGCCAAGTGGTTGCCGGTGGCCACCTTGACCAACACGAGCGGCAGCTTGCTCTTTACCGATCCGGCCGCCACCAACCTCAGTCGCCGATTCTACCGGGCCGTCTGGCCTTGAGTGGACAAGGAAGTTCCTCTCGGCGTCCTTCGCGCCTCTGCGGTTGAATTCGTGTCCAAAGAATTTGCGCGAGCAGCAAAGACTATCGCATTCACTCCTCAAAGCTGAACATCTTCAGGCCGGATTTCGAGGCACTCGTCCTGGTCCTCCCAGACGATCGCGGGATAACCGTCCAAAAAACCGGGCGCAATCTGGCTGCCGGCAATCCGCAGGAGGCGCTCCGCTTCGGAAGCCGCGTTCTCAAACGCGCGTTCGTAATCGCCCGTGCCCTTCTGCTGCCGCTCATCCCAGTGGGCCACGGCATGCACGGCGGCATACGCTTCCGCCCAGCTTTTGATGCGCGGCTTGAGTTCTTCAGGCAATTCCTCAAAAGGCACGGCGGTTCCACCGCAGTGCTGGCAGATCAGTCCTGAGTCCAGCACATCCCTTGTCAGCAAGGGCAGCAGCGGCGCACGGCAGCAACTGGCTTCGGGATAAACCGCGGGCGCGGTCGCCAGCCGTTTCAGCCAGATCTGGCGCTCATGGCCCAGTTGCGCCGCCAGGCGATACGCGCCCAGCAACGGATGCGAAAGGCGCCAGGCCCGTCCCTGCAATTGGCCCAGGGTCTGGGCCATCCAACGGGCCAAAGTCGAATCATCAAAGTCTTGAAAGACCTGGCTGTACTCATCCCAGAGCTGATCAAGCGGCGATGGAGAATCAGTTGACATGGCCCTGAATTGTACGTTCAAACCTAAAAGTGCAAAGCCCAAAGTCAAATCTGGACTTTGGCCCTGTCGCTTGGGAACCTATGACCAACATCGATGTCGCAGCCACCGGCCATAACGCTCGCCACGCCTTTGAGCGACTTGCGCGGTGTCGGCCCGGAACGCGCCGCGCAATTATCGCGTCTGCAACTCCGCACAGTCGGCAATCTGCTGCTCCATCGTCCCCACCGCTACGAAGACCGGCGCCAAGTCCATCCCATCGGCAATCTGAAACTGAACGAACCCGCCACGGCGCGAGGCCGGATCGTGGCCATGGGCCTGAAACGGTTCGCCCGGGTCAAGTCCGTGTTCGAAATCATCCTCGAGGACGGCACCGGCCGGTTGCATTGCCGCTGGTGGAACCTGCCGTTTATGCAGAATTATTTCCAGCAGGGCGATGAAGTGATGGCTTATGGAAAACCCAATTCACTCCGGCCCCGCACCATCGATCACCCTGAAACCGAGGTGCTGGAAAGCAACGAGGAAAGCTTCATTCATTTGCAGCGGATCGTGCCCGTCTATCCGCTGACGGAAGGGCTGGCTCAACGCTGGCTGCGCTCCTTTATCTGGCGCATCCTGGCCGAAGCCGGACCGGCCATAACCGAACCGAGGCCCGGCCTGTCATTGGCCGATTTTCCCGGCAGAGCGAAAACCATTCGGATGCTGCATTTCCCGGAGGAACTGGCTGAAACAGAACTGGCCCGGCGGCGCCTGGCACTGGATGAGTTCATCGAAATGCAACTCGCCATTCAAACGCGCCGCAAGAATCTCCAGGCCAAAGCTCGCAGCCTTCCCTGCGGCGGGGACAATCACTTGATCAAGCCGTTCTTGGCCCAATTGCCCTTCAGATTGACCGGCGCTCAGACCAAAGTCCTGCGGGAATTGCGGAACGATCTGCGGAGCGGGCAGCCCATGAGGCGGCTGCTCCAGGGTGACGTCGGTTCCGGGAAGACCGTGGTGGCGGCCTGCTGCGCATTGATGGCGCTGGAAAGCCAGTTTAACGTCGCGTTGATGGCGCCCACAGAAATCCTGGCGGAACAGCATTATCAGACTTTTGAGCAGTGGTTTGCACCGCTGGGAATTAATGTCCATCTGCAAACCGGCAGCTATAAGACCCTTCCTGACCAAGGCGCTCGATCTCAAACTGGCGACACCTCCCCTGCCCTTCCCTTGTTTCCGGACTCTCCCTCGGGCAATCAGGCCGCTCAAACCTCGACTCCTCCCTGTGCGACGGCAAACGGGCAGCAGGAAAGCTCCACCCTCGTCATTGGCACGCACGCGTTGATCGAGCAGACGTTTTCTCTGGAACGCCTCGGTCTGGTCATCATTGACGAGCAACACAAGTTCGGCGTGGCGCAGCGGGAGAAATTGGTGCGCAAAGGGTCCTATCCGCACCTGCTGGTCATGACGGCTACTCCCATTCCTCGCACCTTGGGACTGACGTTGTACGGCGATTTGGATATCTCCGTCATCGATCAGCTCCCGGAAGGCCGCAAACCGATCAAGACGTTTGTTCGCACTGCCGAAACCTTGCCCAAGGTCTGGACTTTCCTCCGGCAAAAACTGGCTGAAGGCTGTCAAGTCTATGTCGTCTATCCACGGGTTGAGGACTCAGGAACGGCCGGCCTTAAGGCGGTTAAAAGCGAATGGCAGAACCTGCGCCATGAGCTGGCGCCCCACGAGGTGGGTCTGCTCCACGGACAATTGAAAGCCGCTCAGAAAGAGCAAGTCATGGCGGACTTTCGCGCCGGCAGAACCAAAGTCTTGCTGGCCACGCCGCTGGTGGAAGTGGGCCTGGACGTGCCCAACGCGACGGTGATGTTGATCGAGAATGCCGAGCAATTTGGCCTGGCCCAATTGCACCAATTGCGCGGGCGGATTGGGCGGGGATCAGTGGAATCATTCTGCATCCTGGTGGCTTCAGCCAAAAGTGCGGAAGCCCGGCAACGATTGCAGATTCTGGCGGAGACCACGGATGGCTTTCGCATCGCGGAAGCAGACCTGCAACTGCGCGGCCCCGGTGAGTTGCTCGGCCAGCAGCAAAGCGGCTTTCCGCCTTTGCGCTTCGGGAATCTGGCCGGAGACATCGATTTGATCGAGCGCGCCCGGCGCGAGGCCGCCCAAATTTTGAGTTGACCCGAATACTTGGCAGCGTAGCGGAACCACAATCGGAAGATTGAACCTGGATCCGGCCGCTGCAATCACGAATTCCACGGATGACACGGATGAAGAAGCTGACAGCCCCACCGCGTTGGCCGCTACGAAACTTTAATACATATGCATCAAAGTTTCGTCGCAGAGGATGTCGCCTGGGATCATTCGAGTTCCAGACCGAACCGCTGGCTGAGGCTTGGGTCAGGAGTTCTGAGTCTCGCGTACCGCCGCCTGCCAGCGCGGGGCCAACAATTTCGGACTGGCGCATCTTATGATGCCCTGCAGGAACGCCACCTGTTGGCGCCACCATTCCGCGGGCTAGAAGTTAAGCCGCAGGCGCGCGAAGAAGACACGTTCTCTGGGCAATTCATAGTAAGGGTTGAGGGGATTCAAGTGATAAACACTGCCAGCCAGATTCAGGACGCCCACGCTGCACTCGGCCTTGCGTTGCCGGAGACGGTAGCCAAACTGAAGGTTGATTTGGTTGATGGCGTCGCCGGGGCGATCGGGCGCGTAGCCCCGGTTGTTTTGCCAAAGCCAGAGCGATTCGCTGCGGGCAAAGAAGCCCCTCGGATGGTTAAACAATAACAAAAACTTAAGCTCGTGCAGATCCGAGCGTTGGTGCTGGAAGGCGCCATTGTCCAGCAGCGCCGGAATCTCCGGCATTTCAGTCTGCAATTCGGAACGGGTGTACCGATATTCGGAACCGACCGACCATTCGGGGCCCAGGAGTTGATGTATATTCGCGATCACGCTTTGCTCTTCATAATCCAGTTTCTCCCGCGTGGCAGCAGGAACGGCGACATCCTTGGGCAAGGGAAATTGAGGGCGGTCGAACACACCGACGGTCCGGTCAACAGCAGAGCCAAGCCGCTCGCCTCGCAGTGCAAAGTAGGTATTCTTGTGTAATTTCAAATCCACCGCTGTGCCCCAAGTCTCGAAATCGGGTCCGGCAACCGAACCGGCGGCTGACTCGGGAATGAGGGTGCGAAAAGACTGGTTGAAACCGGCTAACTGACTGGGTTCCAGGCGATAGCTCTCATCAAAGACCACACCGCCGAGCGATTTGGCATAGGCGGCACGCCAGGGCCAATGCTTGGCGTGAGCCAAGCTATTGGAGGTGAAGCGATCATCACTTTTTGCGGGACAAACGCCTGCAAACTTTTTAAGCTCGCGGGCCTG
>CAYIIH010000167.1:0-17135 GCA_964363225.1 uncultured Verrucomicrobiota bacterium
GCGCGGTGGTGCGCCTCGATCTGCCGGCCGGTGAAGTTTTGCCGGCGCCTCCGGTCAGCGCGCGCATCATTCTGGCGTCGGCTGAGGAACATTCGATTCCAGCGCAGTTTCTGGGACCGGCGCCGGCGGTGGACGCGCAAGTGCAGGGGCAAGGTTTTCTGTTTCTGGCCAAAGCGAGCTCGCCGCGACTGGCTTTCGGCAAGACCGTGACCGGCTACGTGCAGCTTCCTGGTGAACCGCGGAGCGGATTCATCGTGCCGGATTCGGCGGTGGTGCGGCACGCAGGCCAAGGGTGGGTTTATGTGCAAACCAATCATGACACTTTCACGCGCCGGAGAATTCCTCTCGACCATCCGACGGACACCGGCTGGTTTGTGCCAGAGGGGGTCGCCGCGAACGAAAAGGTCGTGGTGAGCGGCGCGCAGGCCCTTCTTTCGGAGGAGCAAAAATATCAGATCAAATTGCTCGAATAGCCATGCTGCAACGCATCGTTCAGTTCTCGTTACGGTTTCGCGGCGTGGTGATGGTGCTGGCGTGTGTGATCGTGAGCTACGGGCTTTACGTGGCCGCGCACAGCAAGCTGGATGTGTTTCCTGAGTTCGCTCCGCCGCAAGTGGTCATTCAAACGGAAGCGCCCGGACTCTCGCCGGAGGAAGTCGAGGCGCTGGTGACCCGTCCGATTGAGAACACCATCAATGGCGCGCCGGACCTGGTGGCTATCCGTTCCCAATCGATTCAAGGACTCTCCGCCATCACCGCCGTGTTCAGTGACCGCGCGGACATTTACCGCGTCCGGCAAATGGTCAGCGAGCGCCTGACCGAAGTGGCCGGCTCGTTGCCGCAGCGGGTGACGTCGCCCAAAATGGGGCCGCTCACTTCCTCCACCAGTCTGATGCTGGCCATCGGCTTGACCTCCACCAACCGCACGCCGATGGAACTGCGCACGTTTGCCGATTGGACAGCCCGCCCGCGCCTCCTCGCTGTGCCGGGTGTCGCCAAGGTGGACATCTTCGGCGGCGAGGTGCGGCAGATTCAAGTCCAGGTGCGGCCTGACCGCCTCGTTGATTATGGGCTGGCTTTGGAGGATGTTTTGGCGGCCGCCCGCCAAGCCACCGCCGTGCGGGGCGCGGGTTTTGTCGAGAGCGCGAACCAGCGGATTGTGCTGCGCACGCAAGGTCAAGCGCTCACCCCGCAGCAGCTTGGGGAGGTGGTGCTGGCGCATCACGACGGCGTGAGCGTGCGCTTGAAGGACGTGGCGAACGTGGTGGAAGGGCCGGAGCCGAAGTTTGGCGACGCGCAAATCCAGGGCGAGCGCGGCGTCATCCTGCTGGTTACCAGCCAATATGGCGCGAACACAATGGAAGTAACGGGAGCGGCGGAGCGCGCGCTGGAGGAGATGGCGCCGGCGTTCGCCTCCGAAAGAATCAACGTGCAGCCGCGCCTGTTTCGCCCGGCCAACTTCATTGAAGCTTCGATTCGGAATGTGAGCGAATCTCTGTGGTTGGGCGGGATTCTGGTTGCAGCCGTGTTGTTCTTTTTTCTCCTGGACTGGCGGACGGCGTTCATTTCTTTCACGTCGATTCCGCTGTCCTTGCTCGCCGCCGTCATTGTGATCGACCGCTTCGGCCTTTCCATGAACACGCTCACGCTGGGCGGATTCGCCATTGCGATTGGCGTGGTGGTGGATGACGCCATCATCGACGTGGAAAATATCCTGCGTCGCGTGCGGGAGAATCTGGACCTGGCGCAACCGCGTCCACTCTTTCAGGTCGTGCTCGACGCCTCGCTTGAAGTTCGCAGCGCGGTGGTGTATGCCACGTTCATCGTCGCGCTGGTGTTCTTCCCGGTGCTCACTTTGACCGGCATCCAAGGGAAGCTGTTCAGCCCATTGGCGACGGCGTTCATCCTGGCCATTCTCGCTTCGCTGGCGGCGGCGTTGACCGTGACGCCGGCGCTGTGCCTGGCGATGTTGTCGCGCACCAAGCCGCACGAAGAGCCGAGGCATGTCCGCTGGATAAAGGGATGGCACCGGCGCGGTCTCGAGGCGGCGGGCCGACGGCCGAGGACCCTCCTGGGCGTGGCACTGGCGCTGTTTTTGGGAGCGGCGGCCACGCTGCCTTTCTTCGGCGGCGAGTTTCTGCCGGAATTTCGCGAAGGGCATTTCATCGTTCACATGGCAATGGTGCCTGGAACGTCGCTGGAAGAAACCTTGCGGCTGGGCCGGCAGGTCACGCAGGAGTTGTTGAAAAATCCGCACATCCGCTCGGTCTCGCAGCAAGCCGGGCGGGCGGAGAATGGGGAAGACACTTGGGGCGCGCACTACAGCGAACTCCACGTCGATTTGAGACCGCTGAGCGGCGAAGGGGCTGAAGGAGTGACGAGGGAAATTCGCGCGGCGCTGGACAAGTTTCCCGGCGTCACTTTCCGGGTCATGACGTTCTTGGCCGAGCGCATGGAAGAAACCCTTTCGGGCGCCACCGCGCAGGTCGTGATCAACCTTTTCGGCGACGATCTGGACCTGCTTGACCAAAAGGCTGCGGAAGTGCGCCAAGTGTTGGCGGGAATCAGTGGCGCCACGGATGTCCAGGTCGAATCCCAGCCTGGGGCGCCGGAGATGCGGATCGTTTTGCGGCCGGAGCGATTGACGCAGTTCGGCTTCCGGCCCGTCGAGGTCCTGGACGCGATTCAAACCGCCTATCAAGGGACCGAGGTGGCGCAGACCTACGAAGGCAACCGCGTCTCGGACGTGACCGTGATTCTGGAGGAAGCCAGCCGCCAAGCGCCGGAGCTCATCGGCGCGCTGCTGTTGCGCAACTCGCAAGGGCTGCGTCTGCCGTTGCGGGAACTGGCGGAGGTCTATCCCGCGACGGGACGATACGTGATTGTGCATGAAGGAGCGCAACGCCGCCAGCAGGTGACCTGCAACGTCGCCGGGCGCGACATGGCGTCCTTCGTGGCGGAGGTGAAAAGGCAAATGGCGGCCCAGGTGCTCTTTCCGGCCGGGTTTTATCCGGTGTTCGGCGGCTCCGGGCTGGCGCAGGCGACCGCCAAGCAAGAGTTGCTGCTGCATTCGATCCTGGCTGGCGTCGGCATCGTTCTGCTGCTGTCCCTCGTCTTCCGCAGCACGCGCCATCGGGTCTTGGTGCTGGTCAACATGCCGTTCGCCCTGATTGGCGGGGTGCTGGCCGTCTTCGCGACGGGCGGCTCGCTTTCGCTCGGCTCGCTCGTCGGTTTTGTAACGCTCTTTGGCCTGACGACACGCAACTCCATCATGATGATTTCACACTTTGAGCACTTGGTGCAGGAGGAAGGGATGACCTGGGGACTGGCCGCGGCCATCCGTGGCGCCTCCGAGCGAGTGCTTCCCATTCTGATGACGGCGCTGGTCACGGGCTTGGGCTTGCTCCCGCTGGCCCTCGGCGCCGGGGAAGCGGGCCGGGAAATCGAAGGGCCAATGGCCACCGTCATTCTGGGCGGGCTGGTGACTTCGACGGCGTTGAATTTACTGGTGCTGCCGATATTGGCGTTGCGCTATGGGCGCTTTGAGAGGTTCGCCACAGATCTCAGCTCATGAAGGAGCGGGCGCTTTGCCGGATTTGACGCTCGTTATTGCCTGCCAGCTCAAGTCAACAGCTCATGGTCAAGCCTGCAATCAAAATGCCCAGACCTGCCTCACGGCAAGCCCACCGCCGTAGCCGACGCGGGGGGGAAGATTTCGAGCAAATCCTTGGGAGCGACCAATCCCTTTTCCAGCAAGTATTTCGCGTAACGTTTCATTGAAATGTAGCAGGCCGGAGGCGCGGATTGTTCGATCTCCTGGAGAGTCGCGCCCCGCTCGATGGCATTGCGCAAGGGCAGGGTCACGACCAGCACTTCGTATAAACCGACGAGACCTTTCGTGCCGTTCATCCGGCAATGGGTGCATCCGGAGGCCTTCCACAGCTTGAGCGCTTCATTCAGGCCGATGATGCCGCTGGCGCGCAACTGTTCGAGCAGCACGCGGTCACTGGGAATCTCTTCGGCGCACGCGCTGCAGAGCCGGGGCAGGAGCCGCTGGCTGATGACACCGCGCAACGCCGAGGCGATCACGTACGGCTCGATCCCCCGTTGCCGAATGCGCATGACCGTCTCAAACACGTCGCTGGTGTGCAGACTGGACAACACCAGGTGCCCGGTCAGCGACGCCTCGAGGGCGATTTCCATGGAGGCTTTGTCCCTGATTTCACCGATCAGAATGATGTTCGGGTCCTGGCGCAAGATGCTGCGCAGGATTTGTTCAAAGGTCAGCCCAATGAGCGGCTTGACCTGCACTTGGGTGGCGCCGTTCAGCTCATATTCAATCGGGTCTTCAGCCGTGACGAGTTTGTGCGTAGGACTGTGCTCCCGGCGGGCTTGGATGCCCGCGTAGAGCGTCGTGGTCTTGCCCGATCCGGTCGGACCGGTGACCAGGACCAGGCCGGAAGGCAAGGAAAAGAGCTTTTTCACCTGCTCGGCCACCGGCTCGGCCACAATCAAATTGTGCAGGTCCAGCTTCCGCTGTTGCGGATCAAACAGCCGGAAGGCAACCGATTCTCCCCGGGGACAGGGGACAATGGACACGCGCAGATCGATGTTCCTGTTTCCATAACGAATGCGCAGGACCGAATCCTGGGGCAGGCGGGTCTCCGTAATGTCCAGATCGGACAAGACTTTGATGCGGGAGACGATCGATCTATAGGCATGAAAAGTCATGATCGGGGCCAGTTCCACCAGACGCCCGTCAATGCGGGCCCGCACCGTGACACCAGGAGGGCCGGGTTCAAAATGCAGGTCGCTGGCGTGAGCATCGATCGCATCCCGCAGCATATCATCCAGGGCCCTCGCGCTCGCGGAATGCGGTTCGAGGCCCGGCCCGCTCTTGCCGGTCAAATAAACAATCTCCGCCGGTCCCACGTCGGTTACAGGGATGCCTTCATTGACCAAGTCAAAGAGGCGCTTGTCTCGAAAGTGTTCGAAATCGGGCTGGGAAATGCAGACCCAGAGGACGTGATATTTGCCGAGGAATTCGGTCACCGTATTGCGCGCGACCAGATCGGAAGGATCGACCAGGGCGACGGTGACCTGGTTTTCCTCCTTGGCGATGGGCAGGACTTTATGGCGCAAGATCACCTGCAACGGCAGCAATTGCAGGGATTCCTTTTTCACGCTGTAACTGGCCAGCCGCTCCAGTTTGAGGCCGCGGGCCTTGTTGGCCGCATTCAGCCGGTGCGCCAGGGTGCGGGCCAGCGCCAGCGTGACTTTGGGCTGTTTCTCCAGCAGCGAAAAGAACGCCTCTTTGTTGAAACGCAGCGTTTCGCCGTCGTGCTTGGCCCGGACGAAGGCGGAGCGCGGTTCATCGGTCAGCAAGCCCATCTCGCCAAAGACGTCGCCTCGCTTAAAGCTGGTCAGAGGCCGCTCAATCTTCAGCAGGTCATCCCACAGATACACGTCGAACGTGCCGGATAGAACCACGCCGAAACTGTCGCTGTTGTCCCCCTGCCGATAGACAATTTTGCCGGCTTTGTGGCTTTCCGTTTGCGCAATGTCAGCCAGGGCGATGAGTTCCTTTTTATCCAGATTCGCAAAAATATCGACATTGCTGAGCAACTCGAGGGCTTTGGCGGTGTCGGGCATAAGATGCTTTCTATTGTCGGCGTCGTTCGGGCGATGTTGCTTTTTTATAGAAGAGAAAACTGCTCGCGTCAAGAAAGGCAAGTCCTTCCTTTTCTGTCCTTTCTCGACTTGTGGTTCGGCGCGCGCCTCCGGTAAGCTGCCTTCGCATGAATAGATTGCCCCTGGCCTCGCCCTGTTGACGCGCAGGACCATTTGGCTCTGAGAATCCAGATAGAACCTATGAAAGCAGCCTTCATCCGGCAAACCGGCCCCGTGGAAAACATTCTTTATGACGACCTGCCCCAGCCGCAACTGGCCGGCGCGCAATGTCTGGTCAAAGTCTCCGCCGTTGCCGTCAATCCCGTCGATACCTACATCCGCGCCGGTTTGGTGCCCATGCGGTTGCCCCTCCCGTTCGTCGTCGGGTGCGACCTGGCCGGGACGGTCGTGGAAGTTGGCCCCCAGGTGACCCGATTCAAGCCCGGCGACCGGGTGTGGGGCAGCAACCAGGGATTGCTGGGACGCCAGGGCACTTTTGCCGAATTCGCCGCCGTGGATGAATGCTGGCTCTACCCGATCCTGGCCGGCGTCGCTGATGAACCAGCCGCGGCCATTGCCTTGGTCGGGATCACCGCGCACCTCGGCCTGGTACGCGATGCCAAGCTGAAGCAAGGCGAGACTTTGTTCGTTAACGGCGGCACGGGCGGTGTCGGGTCCAGCGTCGTGCAGATGGCCAAAGCCCTGGGCGCGCGCGTCATCACCACGGCCGGCAGCGATGAGAAAGTCCAGGCCTGCCGGCAGCTTGGCGCCGATCTCGCCGTCAATTACAAAGCGGAAAACGTGGAGGCCGCCGTCAAAACCTTTGCTCCAAATGGCGTCAACGTCTGGTGGGAGACGTTGCGCGAGCCGGACTTTGACCGTGCCATCGGTCTGCTGGCCCCACGGGGCAGAATGATCTTAATGGCTGGCCGCGAAGCCCGCCCGCTCTTCCCGGTGGGACCGTTCTACGTCAAAGGCTGTTCGCTGCACGGATTTGTCATGTTTGCGGCCACGCCCGAAGAACAACGCGCCTCGGCGGACGATATCAACCACTGGATGGCCGAAGGAAAACTGAAGGCGAAGGTTGACCGCGTTTTGCCTTTGTCGGAAACGGCGGCGGCCCATCGGTTGCAGGAAGAGAATACGATCGGCAAGAAAGGCACTTTGGCGGGGAAGATTGTCTTGAAGCCGTGAGGTGCGTCGCTTCTTCCCCCTGCGGATTGTTGATGAGGAAAGAATCAGACTGTCATTTCCCTGGTGCGGGGAAAACGTCCGCACACGGCGTCTTCAATCCAAATGTCCTCGTCCAATTCCTCCCAGCGCAAGGCTAAACCGTGGAGGCGCAGTCGCACTTTTTCGAGTTCAGATTGAGGAGCCTCGGCCAAGCGCGGGTACTTAGTCGCTGGAAAACTCACCAGGCGTTGGTCGGTCAATTCCAGCCAGATGCGGCGTCCTTCCACCCAGCAGCGCAGGGCGGTGGTCGGAGATGACGCGCTATGGTCCATGAACTTCAATATAGGCATCGATCAGCGTCTGGCAATGCTGTTCTACCAGTCTCTTAATCTGTCGTAATTCGGCTGGGCTGAAGCCATAGTTGGCTGCCAGTGATACGGGTCGTAGCCAAAACTTCGCTTCATAATCGTCGCGCTCGACATGGATATGCGGTGGTTCGTTGTTCTCGCGGCTGTAAAAATGAAACCGGTAAGGACCGAGGCGGAGAACCGTTGGCATTGGCTCATTCTCGTTCTGGCTTGGCCGATGTCAAACACGCACGATGAATTCCGGACTACCAATCCACCACCGATCCATCGTCCGCGTCGTAAGTCTCGGGATTCCGCCAATCGTGGTTCACCTTGTCCGCCAGCGCCTCTTCATCCAACTCAATGCCCAAGCCCGGTCCCATCGGTATGTCAATGTACCCCTCCCGCACCTGGAACGGCGTCTTGAGGTAACCGGCGCCCAGACTGACCTGCTCCTGGCAAAGAAAATTAGGTATGGCCGCCGCGATTTGGATGCCCGCCGCCAGCGAGATCGGCCCCAGCGGATTGTGCGGCGCTATCGCGGCGTAGAATGCCTCCGCCATCCCCGCAATGAGCCGCACCTCCGTAATCCCGCCGGCGTGACACAAGTCCGGCTGCAAAATCGAGGCCGCCTTCTTTTCCAGGATTTCGCGAAAACCCCACTTGGTGAAGATGCGTTCGCCGGTCGCAATGGGCAAATGCGTCCCCCGCGCAATGTCGGCCATGATATCGACCTCCTGGCAGTTCACCGGTTCCTCGATAAACATCGGTTGGTACGGTTCCAGGGCCTTGATCAGCAGCTTGGCCGTCTGCGGGCTGATCGCTCCGTGAAAATCAATGCCGATGTCGCACTCGTCACCGGCCGCTTCGCGCAGCGCGGCAAAGCGTGCGGCGGCCTGGTCGATAAACGCCTTGTTCTCCACGATGCGGGCGGGCCGTTCCTTGTAGGGACCCGTTTTGAAGGCAGTAAAGCCCTCTTGTTTGAGCTTTTTGATTCGCTCCGGCGTTCCCGCATGGGCATAGACGCGCACCCGTGTTCGCGTCGGTCCCCCCAGCAACTCATAGATCGGCACGCCCAGCGCCTTGCCCTTGATGTCCCACAGCGCCTGGTCAATGCCGCTGATGGCGCTGGTGAGGATCGGTCCGCCACGATAGAACGCATGCCGGTACATCGCCTGCCAATGGTGCGCCACCGCCCGGGGATCCTTGCCCAATAGGTAAGGGGTGAGTTCTTCGACCGCTTTGGCCACCGTCAAGGCGCGGCCTTCCACAATCGGTTCACCCAGGCCGACGATGCCGGCATTGGTGTGGACCTTGAGAAACAGCCAGCGCGGTTTGATCAGTTGCGTTTCGACCTTGGTGATCTTGAGTTTGTCGCCGATGCCGACCATAGGTTGGGCACGCTGGCCCCCGGTGACGGGAGTCGAGCCGGCTTTTTTCGAGGAATCGTCAGCGTCCGCGCCGGGCTTGGCCGTGGCATCGGCAGCGAGGAGAGCGCAGGGAGACGCTGACAGACCGGCGGCCCCCAGGGCTTTGGCCAGAAAAGCGCGGCGGTCCAGTGGTGGATGGGAAGGCAGATGATTTGATTTCACAGGGGCCATATTGCTCTGAATAGTTTGAAGGTTTTCATCGGGAACCGGGGCGGATTGTGCCTGCGCCCTGCATCGCCGGCAAATCTTTTCCAGCAGGCTTTTGCCTTGAGTTCCACCCGGCCATGCCGACAGGATCACCCCGCAAACTTGGAACCAGCTATGTCAATTCTTGGGACTGACTCAGAATCGCTGCTAACGGAACATGTTCGGCAGTTGCGGGCCTGCCAACGGTGTCCGCGGATGCACAAGCCGGTTGTCTCCGGCGGCATCGTGCTCAGCCAGGTGTTGCTGGTGGGACAGGCGCCCGGAGACAAGGAACCCGTCCTCGGAAAGCCCTTCGCCTGGACGGCGGGGAAGACTCTATTCGGCTGGTTCAAGGACGCGGCCGGCATGAGCGAAGCCCAGTTCCGCTCCACGATCTATATGGCGGCGGTCTGTCGCTGTTTTCCAGGAAAGAAACTGGCGGGCGGTGATCGCGTGCCGGACCCGGATGAAATTGCCAACTGCTCCTTCTGGCTGGAGAGAGAGTTTGAGATTCTGCGGCCGGAACTGGTCATTCCCGTGGGCAAGCTGGCGATAGCGCAATTTCTGCCGCTGGGAAAACTGGATCAGATGGTCGGCCGCAAATTCAAGGCGCACTATCGGGGGCGCCGCTTTGATTTGATTCCGCTGCCGCATCCCTCCGGCGCATCGCCCTGGCATCGCGTGGAGCCGGGCAAAACCTTGTTGCGCCGGGCGCTCCGGCTCATCGCCGCCCATCCCGCTTTCAAAGCAGCTTTGGTTGCCTGTCGGGAAGGGACAAGTTCCACCTTGTCCAATTGAAGTTGGGCTTTCTTTTCAGCCAGCGCAGAAAAGCGGCTGCCGAGCGTGCGCGCCGGGACCATTCGTGGCTGAGGTGCGGCACCGGGTTCGGCTCTTCCTGCCCTGGCCGCAGGCGCAGATGGCTGGACTTGACCGGAACTCGGGACGCCAAGGACGCCAGGGATCGTTTCTCGCAAATCACCGCCCGTGCCCGGAGCGGAAGTGGCCGGCAAAAGGCTGGCCGACGACGGCGCTGCCAGATTGCGACTCGCGGCTGCGTCTTCGATGGCGTGGACGGTTTGAATCCAGCGCGGCTGGTCCGGGTCCTCCTCAATCTTGCTGCGCAAGCTGGCGATGTGCTTATCGACGGTACGGGTGGTGGGAAACGCCGTGTAGCCCCAAACCACATGGAGAAAACGGTCGCGCGAGACCGACTCGCCGGGAGTCTCCAAGAGCAATCGGAGCATGGCAAATTCTTTGGCGGCTGGAGACCTTCGCGGTGACCGACCAGCCCTTCTGCTATTACTGGCTGGAGGCCAGCGAACGCCGCCAGGCCGAGCAACGGCGCACCGCCCTGGTGGAGGGACTGCCGGTGCGCGAATATTTCCGCAAACGGTACGGAGCGGACCCGTGGTGATGGATTTGTTGTTCGGAAAGGGGCCGCCGCACTGCCCGAAGCCGAGGCCAAACGCCCGATGCGGCCTAAACCGCCCCGAAGTCCACCTTGACGGCTGCCCGTGCCGGCCTAGACTCGCCCAAGATGAACGCGACGCAAAAGCAATTCTCCGTCTCCCGCAGAGCGTCAACAAAGCAGTCTCCTGCCAATAAAATACTGTCGTGAACGACACCAGGAACGTCGTCATCGGCCCTGTTCACCTTGTTGCCTCGCTTCCGCGTCATGGGTATTGGACTTGCCGGACGGCACCGCAATAAACCGTTCCTCATGACCGAAGACGGGACCATTCCCACGTTCAAGCTCGACCTGATTCAGACTCTGGCCGTGGCGGCCGTTGTGTTTTACGCCGGAGTGCGCTTGCGCAGGGCGGTGAAGGTGTTGGATGCGTTGAATATTCCGTCGGCGGTGGTGGGCGGTTTGATGT
The DNA here is from genome assembly GCA_964363225.1 of uncultured Verrucomicrobiota bacterium. Classification (GTDB taxonomy): domain Bacteria; phylum Verrucomicrobiota; class Verrucomicrobiia; order Limisphaerales; family CAYIIH01; genus CAYIIH01. The sequence continues at coordinate 10,684 of CAYIIH010000167.1, forward strand.
TCGCCGGACTGATGCTCGCCGGCCGGGACCGCTGGATCAACATCCAGTTCGACACGGCGATGCAGCCGTTGTTGATGGTAGCCTTCTTTACGACGATCGGCATGGGTGCGAGCCTGGCGCTTCTGAAGCGGGGCGGACTGCAGGTCCTGATCTTCCTCCTCGTCTCCTCTGTTTTTTGCTTTGTGCAAAACGGGATCGGCATGGCGGTGGCGGGTCTTTTGGGCATCAATTTGCTGGTCGGTGTCATCGCCGGTTCTGTCACCCTGGTCGGCGGGCCGGCGACCGGGATCGCCTTTGCTCCCTTGTTTGAAAAAGCCGGTGTGGCAGGCGCGGATGTTCTGGCCATTACGGCAGCGACGTTTGGGATTGTGTGGGGAGGCATCACCGGCGGCCCGGTGGGCACGTTCCTCATCCGCCGCCACAAGCTGAGGCCGGCGCCAACCTCCGGACTCCCGGCTCAACCGGAGTTGGATGGCCGGATGCTGACGGTGGACCCGGAACGCGAAGACTCCGACCTGGTCATGAACCTTCTTGTTCTCGGCGTCGCGATGGGGCTCGGCAGCATCCTGAGTGGATACTTCGAATCGCTCGGTTGGACGTTGCCGGCGTATATCGGGGCCATGATTGTGGCGTCGGTCTTCCGGAATATCGACGACCGGACCGGCTTGTTCCGGGTGGACGCCCGCGCCATGGAATTCGTGGGGACCGTCTCACTCAACACTTTTCTGGTTGTGGCTTTGATGAACCTTAAGCTGTGGGAGCTTTTCCACCTGGCTGGGCCGCTGTTTGTCATTCTGGTCATCCAGGTCATCGCCGTCGTTCTCGCCGCGGCGACATTCGTCCACTGGATTATGGGAAGGGATTTTGACTCGGCCGTGATGGCAAGCGGGTTTATCGGTTTCGTTTTGGGAACGACGGCCAACGCGATCGCCAACATGAAAACCCTCACCGCGCGGTTCGGTCCTGCTCCCAAAGCATTCCTGGTTGTCCCGATGGTGGGCGCGTTTTTCATCGATTTCGTCAACGCCATCATTATTAACTTGTTTCTTAACTGGCTCCAGTAGCGACGAATATGGCAACTGAACCCGCACCCCGGCGAATCAGTCTCACGCAATGGATTTTTATCGGCATGGGAGTCGGACTCCTGGTGGGCTGGCTCATGCCCGACGTGGCCGGCCAACTCCGGCCGCTCAGCACGATTTTCCTCCGGCTGATCAAATCGATCATTGCCCCCCTGATTTTCGCGACATTGGTCGTCGGGATCGCCGGACATGGCAACCTCCGTCAGGTCGGCCGAATGGGCATCAAATCCTTGATCTACTTTGAGGTTGTGACCACGCTGGCCCTCTTTCTCGGATTGCTCGTAGTCAACGTGGTCCAGCCGGGGGTTGGGGTCGAGCTCAAGCCGGCGGAAAGCGCGGCGGAGATTGTCGGAGCGAAGCAAGACTTGGCCGAGATTCTCACGCACATCGTTCCGCAGAACATCATCGACGCGGCGGCCAAAGGCGAAGTCCTCCAGATCGTCATCTTCACCGTGATTTTCAGCTTTGCCCTGGCCGCGATTCCGGCGGAGAAGCGCCAGGTTATGCTTTCGTTTTGCGAATCGCTGGCCGAAACGATGTTCAAGTTTACCGGGATTGTCATGCGGTACGCGCCGATCGGCGTGGGGGCGGCCCTGGCGGTGACCGTCGCCCATAAAGGGCTCGGCGTCCTTTTCAACCTCGGGTTGCTGATCCTTTCACTCTATGCGGGGCTGATCCTGTTCGTGGTGTTTGTGCTCGGCGGGGTCGCCCTCCTGGCACGGATACCGATCCGGGCCTTCCTCGCTGCCGTCAAAGAGCCGGCCCTCATCGCTTTTTCAACGACGAGTTCCGAAGCCGCGCTTCCCAAAGCCATGGAAGCCATGGAGAAATTCGGCGTGCCGAGGCGGATCGTGGCCTTCGTCATGCCGACGGGCTACAGCTTCAATCTCGACGGGAGCACGCTCTATCTGGCCGTTGCTTCGATCTTTGTGGCCCAGGCCGCGGGGATCGAACTGAGCCTGGGGCAACAGGTTTTGATGATGTTGACCTTGATGCTCACGAGCAAAGGGGTGGCGGGAGTGCCGAGGTCTGCGCTGGTCATTCTGGCCGGCACGCTGGCGTCCTTCGGCTTGCCGCTCGAGGGAGTCGCCGTCATTCTTGGGGTGGATGAAATCCTCGACATGGGCCGAACGACCGTCAACGTCATCGGCAATTGCCTGGCGACGGCGGTGGTGGCGCGGTGGGAGGGCGAGTTCAGATGACGGCGGCCGACTCGACTCGCAACGGTCTCGGCAGAGGAGTAAGCGCCAGTCAACGACGTACGACCTGAATTCCAGTCTGGCAGCCATCGACCTTCGTAAAAACCGACTTGTCAACGCTTTGGAAAAGGGCCGCCGCACCGTCCGAAACCGGGGCCAGACGCCCCAAACAGCCACCACCGACCCAAAGTCCGGAAAAACTTGCGCGCGCGGCGCCGGCGGCGGTTTGCGCGGCGGTAGAGGATTCAGTGCGATGAAGTGCCATTCCGCCGCGACATCGCGGCGAAGGTGATGAATTGAACTTCGCGCAGCAAATTGCTATTTCGGTTGCCCCAAATTCACGCCTGCCTTTATGAGTCTGTCGAGCGCTGCCCGTTGCTCTGGAGTAGTTGTGAATGGCTTTAGTTGGTCAAGCTCCGTCGGCGTTTTGCCATTGTTCGCGGCGGCAAATGCTTCAAGAACCGCGCTGAGTTGCTGCATTCCATCTGCTACGGATTCAGCCGCCACCGACGCATCTGATGATTCAATCATTCCATAAGCATTTGGTCCGATGCTTAACGGCTTGTCGTTTTGCTCGTCCACGACTTGTTTGTCCGCAACCAAGAATACCCCGCCAGGTAGGTCTCTCAAGTTTCCGGTGTGAAGAAGTTTGTATTGTTGAAGGATGGCGTCGTCCACTGGTGTCTTGAAGTAAGGCCTGATTTGTGAAAGATCATCTGGCAGCCGTCCATTATTGGCATCAAGAAATTCATTCAGAGCTTTTGACATGATGGGCGCGAAGTCATTCTTGGCTGCTTTGCGAACCTCACTTAAAGCCTTGCGAATCCCGCCAACCGAATCTAAATCTGCGTCTCTCGCGATATCGAACCACTGCCGGTCTGTGAGCAAGCGCATTTCCGGCACTCGCTGATCCGGCCTTTCGTCGAACAATTGTTTGAGCTTCGCCTCTTTTGCTTTCCATTTAAGCGCAGTTTGGACAAATGGGTCGTTTGATTGGCTTGCGTCCCCTCGCAACCGCGTCACTTCGCTGCGTAGCTTGAGCAGTTCAGTGGTGTTGCGATTCAACCGTTCGTTCTCGTCGCGCAGCGCGGCGAGTTGTCGGGTGGCGTCGTCCCGGTCGCGGGTCAGTTGCTGGATTTGCTCGGCGAGCGGGGCTTGTTGTTGTTGGAGGGTTTGAACTTGGCTGCGCAAGGTTGAAGCTTGGCGCGTTTCGTAAATTCCCGTGCCGACTGCGGCAACGATGGTGGCAGTGACGAGAGTTTTTTGCAGTGTGGTCATGGCGATGGCTTTGGTGGCGGTGATGGTTGTTCCGGTGAGAATGGCGGCAGTCGAAATCGTTACGGCCAATCCCACCGGCGCCGCCAGGACGGCGTTGGCAGAAACGACGACGACCATCCCGCTCGCCTCGACCGTTATGCCGCGTTTGGCGAAGAATTCGCGCAAGCGCTCGACGGCGCGGCTGACGCGTTTTTGCGCGGCTTCGTCGCTGACGCCGAGGGTTTGCGCCATCTCGCGTACGGACTTGCGTTCAAAATAGCGCAGCAACAGCGCGTCGCGGTCCGCCTCGCTCAACTCGCCCAGCGCGGCGTCAAGATGCGGGGCGATGTGTTCCCAAAGGGCGTCGGGTTCGGCGGCGAGTAATTCGTTCATGGCGGCGGCCTCCTGTTCGCGGGCGCGGCGGCGCACGTCGCAGCGGACGGCGTTGGCTGCGAGGTTATGCGCCGTGCGATGCAGCCAGCCGGACAAGACGGGACGATCCGTGAGTTGCCACGCATTTTGCGCCAAGGCCACAAACACCCCTTGCGTCACGTCTTCGGCCAGATGCGCGTCGTGAACCATCCGCAAGGCGGCGGAATAGACGAAATCAACATGCCGCCGCACCAGTTCGGCAAACGCCGCCTCCGACCGGAGCCCGGTGTAATCGCGCAAAAGCTGTTGGTCGGTCAGACTGTTCATTCGTGAACCCCGATTAAGAACAAAAGAAAGATTAAGATTATGAACAACCGAGTCACGGTGTGGCTGCCCTATTAATCATAATCTTCATCTTAATCCGAGTCGTTCTACAGAATAGTAACCGCCGCCGCTCAAATCGGACAGGAAACAAAGAAAAGGCGAGCCAATCCCTGCCGGGACGCGGATTAAGCGACTTGCTTTCCGGGGGATTTTGGGCGACAACAATGCCATGAGCTACACCGGAAAAGTTCAGAATGGGGTGGTGGTCCTGCCCTCCAACGTGCATCTGCCCGATGGCGCGGCAGTGGAGGTCACGCCTTTGGAACTCACACCGGAGAGCGATCCATTTCTCCAGGCTGTGGACAAGGTCGCAAAGCCACGTCCACATTGGCCCAAAGACTACGCCTTGAACCACGGCCATTACGTCAGCGGCGAACCCAGGAAACCGTGAGCGCGGTCTTTGCTGATACCTTCTTCTATCTCGCCCTGTTGCGGAAAGACGATCCCGCCAGACCGTGCGCGATGGCTGAATCAAAGATCAACCGGCGCATCATCACCACCGAGTTTATCCTGTTGGAATTGGGCAATGCCTGCGCCCAGGTTGGGGATCGTGAGGATTTCTTGTCCCTGTTGGCCGGATTGCGGGCCAGCCCACGGGTTGAGATCGTTCCGCTCAATCAGCAGTTGCTAAAGCGCGGGCTGGATTTGTTCGCCGAACGCAAAGACAAGGATTGGTCGCTGACCGATTGCATTTCGTTTGAGGTCATGCAGGATTTCGACATTCACTCGGCGCTGACGGGTGACCGGCATTTTCAACAGGCGGGATTCGAGGCTTTGCTCCTCTGAACGTGCCGGAACACCAGTTCGGCGAACGCCGGTTCGGAGCGGTGCTCAGCGTAGGCGCGCAGCAGTTGTGAGTCGGTTTCGTCGTTCACTCACCCAATAGTAGCCGCCGCCTCCCAAATCGGACAGGGAAAGGAAATCATCCATTTCGACGGAGCGCAGTTCCGGCGCGACCAGCAGATCGTGACGGGGAAGGTGTTGTCCTTTCGATTAGCCCCCCCACGGATTAGCCAATAGGGCGATATGAGTCATGGCGTGCCTTTGGCCTTCAATGCCTCATACGCGCGCAAAGTCCGTAGCGGAACTTTAGTTTTTATTTGTTCAAGCTCGTTAGGTCCCATTTTCATCATCATCTCGGCCACAGCGTTCGGATCTTCATCGTCGGGTGTCAGGCTCAGACGATCGGGCGTGTTCTCGATGACTTTCCATTCGCCATCAACTTTCAACAGATTCACAGTGTCTTTTCGCAAATCCCATTCCGGCGGATCCGATAATTTGAAATAGTGATCCTCTGTACCGTTGATGCCCGGGCGTACCGCTTCGACGCCTCGGCGTTCCATCTTCTCGATCTCGATGCCTGCTCGGTCGTCACTCCATTGCCTTACGGAATAAAGACGAATGCCCCCAGTCAGTCCGTGGCTAATCTCAATAAGTTCAGATCGAACTTTCCTGTTTGCAAACAACTCTGGAGGCGACTCAGTGTTCGTCCCGTAGTCGAAGATCAAACACTGCCTCATCGTCTGAAAGTTGGTATTCGCTGCGGCCCAATGATAGGTTTCAAACGCAGCTTCCGGTGAATTGAGACCGGCATTCTTCCAGTCTTGGGACCATTTCGTTTGTCCAATTGTCCAGGTCTTTGCCAGATCATTGGAAGACCCGGCCAAGTGCTTCGTATCGGCGAGGTCTCGACGCAGCACACCAACCTCCCCACGCAGCTTGAGCAGTTCGGCAGTGTTGCGGTTCAATCGCTCGTTATCGTCGCGCAGACCGGCCAGCTTGCTTGACATATCGTCGCGCTCGCGGGTCAGTTGCTGGATTTGTTGGGCGAGCGGCTCTTGCTGGAGTGTTTGAACTTGGCTTCGCATGGTTGAAGCTTGGCGCGCTTCGTATATTCCTGTGCCGACGGCGGCGATGATGGTGGCGGTAATGAGAGTTTTTTGCAGGGCTGTCATGGCGATTATCTTGGTTGCAGTTGCAGTGGCGACGATGGTGGTTCCGCCAAGAGCGGCGGTGGCTGATATTGTGACGGCCAATCCCACAGGTGCGGCCTGGACGGCGTGGGTGGAGATGACGACGACGAGGCCACTCGCGCCGACGGTAACGCCGCGTTTGGCGAAGAATTCGCGCAGGCGTTCGACGGCGCGGCTGACGCGTT
>CAYIIH010000168.1:0-17127 GCA_964363225.1 uncultured Verrucomicrobiota bacterium
TGTGCTGGGCGAACATGAGGTCGCCCTTCTTGCCCGAGGTCGGACACCAGCCCCAGCGGAAACGCTCGGGGAACTCCATGTTGCTGCGCGTGTAGTTCTGGCTGAAGGGCGGATTGGCGATGACGCGGTCGAAGCGGTCCAACTCCCCGCCAGTGCGGTGCATCGGGTGCAGCAGTGTGTCCTGGAGTTGAATGTCCGTGTTCAGGTTCGCGCCGTGGAGGAGCATGTTGAGTTTGCAGATGGACCAGGCGGAAGCGTCGTTGACTTGGCCGCAAAGGCGAACATTGGTTGGGTCGCCGCCGGATTGTTCAATAAACTCACGAGTGATGATGAGCATGCCACCCGAGCCACATGTGGGGTCATAAACTTCCATGCCCGCCGTCGGCTTGATGACGCGGACCATGAGCCGGATGACATCGCGCGGGGTGTAGAAGTCGCCGCCCTTTTTGCCCGCCGACTCGGCAAACATGTTGATGAGAAATTCGTAGGCTGCGCCGAGCAGGTCGGAGAACTGGAAGTCCTCGTTACGTAATCGGTGGCGGCCAAAGTGCCTGACGAGGTCTTTGCAGGCCGTCGTCGGAGAGGATGCGCTTGTTGCCCTGGGTGCGCATGAAGCTGATATGGTCGAGGACGTGTTCGAGGGTTTCATTGGCCTCGCTGAGTGCGCCGAGGGCTTTGTCGAGGACCCCGCCATAAGATTCGGTAGCGTCGTTGAGTTTGTCTTGGAGATAATTCCAGCGGGCGCGTTCGGGGACGAAGAAGCCGTCGTAGTAATCGGGGTTTTCGCCATACTGCTCCGTGGCGTCGTTCAGCGTCATGCCTTGCTCGACCTTCCGGCTCACGATCCTTTCGTTCTCAGCGTCGAACACATCTGAGCAGCGTTTCAGAAAAAGCATCCCGAAGATGTAATCCTTGTAGGTCGCAGCATCGAGACCCTCCTGTCGCAGCCGATCCGCGGCGGAGTAAAGGTGGCGCTCGAGTTTGGCGAGAGAGAGGCGTGGCATGGGTTAATTGCAGAGGGTGATGGTGCAATTTGTCGTCTGCTGGTTCTCGACGATGCCGCGGCCGATGTCCCAATAAAGCAGGATTAGTTCGCGATTGACGGCCTGAACGGCGGTAGCGTGGGCGCGCAGGACATGCTCATTCAACGCTGTGAGGAAGGCGGGGTAATCGGAGGGCAGGGCCATGCCGGAGCGGGAAAGGCCACCACTGCGGATGCTGCCCACCCATCGCCACGCCGTAATCGGTTGGCGGTTCGGAATTTGGTTCTCAGCCGGGCCTCGGGTCATGATAGGGAGAAGTTTAGAACGTCACCAGGCACCCTTCAAGCCGAAACGGACGCACGCAAACCGGCGGGGCCGGTTATTTTTCGGGATTTCCTTTGGGGCAGTTCGCGCCTATCCTCGGCAACGATGAAACGCATGGGACTCGTGAGGCACATTTCATTGCCACTGGCTGGATCAGCCGCGCGGCAGAGATCCACCACCTTCTTCGCCGCCATCGCCCTGCTGCCGATGGCGTTCACAGTTGCCGTCGTTGGCGGGGAACTCGCTTTCAGCGACCCGGCCAGAGTACCACCGCCGCCGGCACACGCTATCGGCTTCCCGAACCGCGCGCCGGACTTTGACGTGCTCCCCGGTTTCCGAAGCCCACCACCCGGTTACGGCGAAGTCGCTTTCTATTGGTGGCTCGGGGATCCGCTCACTCGGGAGCGCCTGACATGGCAGCTTGACCAACTGGCCCTCGTGGACGGTGTCATGGGCCTCCAGATCAACTATGCCCACACGGATCGCGGCGGTCTGAGTTACGGCCTCACCTATCCCAGCGAACCGGCCCTCTTCTCAACCCAGTGGTGGGAGTTGGTGGGCTGGTTCATGGGTGAAGCCAGGAAACGCGGCATGGCCGTCAGCCTCAGTGATTACACGCTGGGCGTCGGCCAGGGCTGGAGCGTGGACGCAGTCATCCGCGAAAATCCCGACCTGCAAGGCTCGGTGCTGAAGGCGGACCACAAGGATACAGAAGCCGGCCAGGAACTCCGGTGGCAACTGCCGGCCGGGACACTCGCCGTCACGGCCTATCGCCTCGACGGCGGCGAATTGCTTGCTGACTCCACCACCGACCTGCGCGGCTCCGTCCAGGACGACACACTGGCGTGGCGCGCCCCCGAAGGCCGCTGGCGCGTGGTGGCCGTGCGGACCAAGCGGGTCGTCCCCTCGCTCGACCCGATGCACCCGCGCTCCGGCGACGCCTATGCCCGCAAGTTCTTCGGGCAATTCACGGACCGCCATCCGGGCGAGGGTGGTCGCGGGCTGAACTGGTTTTTCTCCGACGAACTCGAGTTCCGCGTCCAGGGCCATCTCTGGACCGCGCGATTCGCCGACGAATTCCGCCGGCGCAACGGCTACGACATCGTTCCTGAACTCCCCGCCCTCTTCATGGACATCGGGCCCCGCACGCCAAAGGTGCGGTTGGACTACAGCGACGTGAAGGTGGCGCTGACCGAGGAAGGTTTCTTCAAGCCGGTCTTCGAGTGGCACCAGCAGCGCGGCATGATTTACGGCTGCGACCACGGCGGGCGCGGGCGCAACGTCGTCGAGTTCGGAGATTACTTTCGCACCCAACGCTGGAACCAAGGTCCCGGCTGCGACCAGCCGGGATTGGGCCGCGATATCATCAAGAACAAGGTGGCCAGCTCGATCGCGCATCTTTACCAGCGTCCGCGCGTGTGGCTGGAGGGCTACTACGGCAGCGGTTGGGGCACCAGCACCACGCAACTCACCGACGCCACTTTCGCCAACTTCGTGCAGGGCCAGAACCTCCTCACCCTCCACGGCCTCTACTACTCGTTGCACGGCGGTTGGTGGGAATGGGCGCCCCCCTGCAACCACTTCCGCATGCCCTACTGGCCGCACATGAAGGAGTTCTTCGCCTGCACCAAACGACTCAGTTTCCTCCTCAGCCAGGGCGACCACCGCTGCGATGTGGCGATCCTCTATCCCGTCGCACCGATGGAAGCGGGCTTGGGTGGCGAGGAATCCGTGAAGACCGCATTCGGTCTCGGCGAACATCTCTACCGAACGGGAATCGATTTTGACTTCATGGACTTCGAGTCGCTGGCTCGCGCCAAAGTCGAGGAAAAGGAACTCCGCGTTTCGGGCGAACGCTACCGCGTGCTGGTCCTGCCCGCGATGAAGGCCGTGCGCTGGTCCACGATGCAGAAGGCGGCGGAGTTCGCGCGCGCCGGCGGCCTCGTGATTGCCCTCGGCGCGCTGCCCGAAGCCAGCGACCGAGCGGGACGGAATGATCCCGAGCTTGCGGCTCTCACCGCGCAGGTCACGCGCCGGGCCGAAAGGCCGGAACAGATTCAGGCGATGATCGAGAACGCCGTCCCTCGCGATTTCGATTGCTCCGCCAGCACCAGCGATGGCAGCAAGCCCGGCGTAATGCATCGCAAAATTGGGCCGCGCGATATGTTCGCCGTCTATGGCGCGCCGGAAGGGGCGGAGTGCGCGTTCCGTGCCACCGGCAACGTCGAGTTGTGGGATCCTTGGACTGGACACGCCCGCCCGCTCCGGGTCCTGGCGCAGAGCGCCGGCATCACGCGACTGCGAATGCCGCTGACGGAGAAAGAGGTGCAGTTGATCGTCTTCCGCCCGGGCCAAGTCGAGATCGAACCCGCTCACTCTGCGTCTGCCGCTGCCGCCTCTCTCTTCCCTCTGGACGGGACTTGGAAATTCGAGCTCAAGCCCACGATGGACAATTGCTTCGGTGATTTCCGCTGGCCGCCCACGCCCACGCTGATTGGGGCCGAAGCGCGACTGTTCCGCTATGCCGACGAAACCTCACCCCATCCCGGCTGGCAGAATCCTTCCTTCGACGATTCCCGGTGGCCGAGGGTCACCGCGTCCTTCGGACCGAAGTTCTGGAAACTGGGCCCGCTGCCTGACGATTCCGACATTGCCGCGCTCGAAGTTCAGCTCGTCAGCCTCAAGCAAGTCGATCCGAACCTGCCCGTCGAAGTCGGCGGTAAACAATACCGCTGGCAGCCTTATTCGTTCTCCTGGCGCTGGGGCATCGAAAACGATCCGGGCCACCAGGGTTATCACGGCCTGAAAGGTCAAGTGCATGATGAGTTCATTGGCCTGGGCAAGCTTCGCCAAGACGCCACCGGCACGAGCTATGAAAAGGAGGAAGCCGGCTCGCGCTACTACCTTTGGACTTCCGTCAGTGCCGGTTCCAATCTCCAGGCCCGCGCCATCGCCGGTAGTTTGATCCCCGCCGCCGCCTGGCTGAACCAGAAACCGGTCAGCGGACTTCCGGCTCTCCTCCGCTTCGACCCCGGTGCCAACGCGCTGCTCCTCCGTTACGACAACCCTGGTCGCGGCTTCTTCGTCATCGACACGAGCCAGTCCGGGCAGCCGCCGAAGCCCGGCGCGATGGCCATGAGTTGGTTCAACCAGCCGGGGCTGCTGCCCTTCGACACGCGTCCCCAGGAAGCGAAGCCCGCCGGCTGGTATCGCTTCACCTCGCCACCCGGCCTGCGCGCCATGACGATCATCGCGCGCGGCCGAGTTCAAGCCTGGGCCGATGGCAAAGAGATGTGGCTCACGGTTGGAACAGCACGCGACGACGGGGCCGGTGAATTCACTGCGAAGGCGCCGAAACCTGCCACCGCGGCCGTGGTCGTGGCGCTTCGCATCGAACAGGAGCGCGGGGCTTATGCTGGCGCGGCGCTGCCGGAGCCGATTGTCCTCGACTGTGCGGCCGGCCAGACCGAGTTGGGCGACTGGACCCAGCAAGGCGTGCTGGAATGCTATTCCGGAGGCGCGTGGTATCGCCAGACCATCGCACTGACGCCGGAACAGGCGCGCGGTCGTGTCACGCTCGATCTCGGTAACCTCTCTGCGAGCGCCGAAGTTCGCGTCAACGGCCAACCCGCCGGCATTCGCATTGCCCCACCGTGGAAGTTCGACCTCACCCCGTTGGTGAAGCCTGGCGACAACCGCCTCGAGGTGCTCGTGCTGAGCGCGCTGGGCGGCCACTACACGACGATTCCCACGCGCTATCGTGGATCACGGCTGTCCGGCCTCCTGGGACCGGTCACGCTGGCATTCTCACCGATGACGGAGCGCGAATGAGCCAAACCTGAAGCGGACGACCATGACGACGAACTTCTGCGCCGGACTGCCAATCGAGACATTGTGACCATGAATCATGTCGAGCGTTTTCGCGCCTGGATGAACTTCCAGCCGGTGGATCGTCTCCCGCGCTGGGAGTGGGCCATGTGGTGGGATGAAACCATCGCCCGCTGGCACAACGAAGGCCTGCCGCGCACCCTGGCCTTCAACCAGGTGTTTGATATCGCGCAGCATTTCGGTCTCGATCCGTACCAGCAGTTCTGGTTCAGCACCACCGACCCGACCATCGAAGCCGCGCAGCACCACGTCCAGGGCGTCGTCGCCAACCTGGACGATTACCTCCGCCTCCGGCCGCGGTTGTTTCTCGACCACAGCCGCGCCATGGAAAGCATGGGCGCGTGGGCGGAGCGTCAGCGGCGTGGCGAGGCCGTGGTGTGGGCCACATTGGAGGGTTTCTTTTGGTTTCCTCGCACGCTGATGGGCTTTGAGAAGCTCATGTTCGCCTTCGCCGATCAGCCGGAGTTGCTGCACTGCATCAACCGGGACCTGCTGGAGTTCAACCTCCGCCTGCTCGAGGCCATCTTCCGCGCCTGCGTCCCGACCTTCCTGACCATCGCAGAGGACATGTCCTATAACCATGGGCCGATGATCTCAAAGCGAACCTTTGACGAGTTCGTTGCGCCTTACTACCGTGCCCTGCTGCCGCGATTGCAGGAACGCAACATCCCGCTGTTCATGGACACGGACGGAGATGTGACGCGGCTCGTGCCCTGGCTGGAGGAACTTGGGGTTCAAGGGGTGCTGCCGCTGGAGCGGCAGGCCAAAGTGGACGGCTGGAAGCTGCGCCAACAATTTCCGCGGCTGCTCATGATCGGGCATTTTGACAAGATGACCATGAACCGGGGCGAAGCCGCCATGCGCGCCGAGTTCGAGCGCCTGGTGCCGTTAATGAAAGCCGGCGGCTTCATTCCCAGCGTGGACCACCAGACGCCGCCCGGCGTGTCGCTCGAGCAATACCGCTGTTACCTCGGTCTGCTGGAAGAATTTACTCAGCGCGTGTGACTTTCGCCCAATCATTTCCGCTCGCTTCAATTGTGAAAATGTCAGAATCAACCCCCTGAAGCCGAACCCCGGCGGGCGGACAGCGGCCCTATGAGCAGGATCCTGAACTCAAATGAAACGAACATCTCCATTCACGCGTTGTGCGCTGCCGCGCAAAGTAGTCTCCTTCGTCGCGCCTCGCCAGACAGCCGTTTTGGCCGCCGCACGTCATTCATGAGGTTCAAGTGGCCATTCCAAGCGATGGGGCAACGTTCAACGATGCTGCGGCCCCAAACAGTGGACGCTGCCGTCGGCGGCCTGCACCACGATGTCGGCGAGTCCATCGCCATCCACATCGGCGATAGCGGGCATGGACAGGCTCGCCGGCCCTGGCCATTCCCAAAGGACCCTGCCCGCGGTGCGATCTCCGGTGATGGCGATCAGCTTGGCGCCGGACGGATAGAGCAGTTCGTCGCCGGGTCGCCCGTCGATGTCCGCGGCCACGACGCGCGGGCCGGTGGGGGCCGGGGCCGACAGCGACCAAAGCACTTTCCCGTCGCGCGGGTCAACCGCCCGCACGCCGTCACCATAGCCCGCCGAGGCAATCTCAAAACCGCCGTCACCGTCCAAATCGGCCAGCGCATGTTTGATCGCGGTCGTCTGCCCGGTATTGCCCTCATTCGGGGCGGTGGGATAGTCGGCCCGCCCCAGCCCGTGCCAGCGGGGCGAGCCGTTGGTTTCGAGCAACGCCAGAAGGTAGGGTGAGTCGAGCAGGACTTGGTTCGGGCGAGGAGCCGTGAACCCATGAATCATCGGTTCGCCGTAGGCGGCCCACGCCGGCAGCTTCTTGCGGCTGGCCAATTCGACACCGCAAGTCAGTTTGCCGGTGCGCCCGTCAGCGACCCAAAAACAGACTGGATACAGCGAAATCAATTCCTCCACCCCATCCCCGTCGAGGTCAGCCACGCCAGGCGGAACGCCCGCGTAACCCCAGTTGAACTGGCCCGGCACGGTTGCCTTGTCCTGCGTCCAGACGATGGCTCCGGTGCGTCCGTCGAGCAGTTGACCGACATCCGAATGCATCAAGCCGCGCCGGGTGTTGACGAACAGATCGGTCTGGCCCTTCGCGCGGAAGGTGCCTGGCCACCAGAAGGTCAGAGCGCCCGCGTTCCACACCGGCGTCGCGCCGGGGGTCTGAGCGAATTGCGTTTGCCAGAGGAGCGAGCCGTCGTGCCGGTACGCCACCAGCAGCGCGCGGCCAGTCGCGTCTTGGCCGGCCACGATGATTTCGCTGCCGCCATCGCCATCGAGGTCGGCCGCCAACGGTCCGAGCCAACGGCTGCCATCGCCCATGCCGCGCCCCGGGCGACGCCACAACACGGCCGGCGCGTTGGTGCCTGTTCCTGGCGGCTGGATGGCCCAGAGGTACTGTGCGCCTCCCTCTACCACCACCGTCATGGGACCGCCGGGACGCAGGCGAGCTGCAATCGGCGATGACACTGTGATGCCGAGCGGCCGGCTTTCCACCACGCGCGCCTCGGCATTCTGCGAGGCCAGGGAAAGCGCCGTGTCGCGCGGAACACGCAGGCGAAGGGAGGCGCCCGCTCCGTTCGTCCCGTCCAGCGCGGCGAACGCCACGAACTCCAGGTCGCCCGGCAGGCCCGTCACCTGCCAAAGCGTTTCCACCTGGCTGGCTTCTCCCACCCGCAGCGCGCTGAGCGTGGTCAGAAACGGCGGCTCACCTTTGGGCGTTCGCTGTGCCGTGAGAAATGACTTGGACTTGTGCGCTCCCCGCTCCCCGCCCGCCACCAAGACCTCCCGCATGCCTTGCGAAGCCGTGGTGGACCAGGTCCGCTCAAAACTCGGCCAGTCGGCTGTGCCCCAAGCCGCATCCGTCTGCGACCACAACACCGACGGCGCTCTGCCACGAAGGCTCACCAGCTCGATGCTCCCGAACGCCGGCACCAGCACGCCATCGGCGCCGATCAGGAACAGCTCGGCCTTGCCGTCAGCGTCCACGTCGGTGGCGCCTTGCAGGAATCGCCGCGGGAAGTCGTGCCGTGTCTCGCCGGTCGCCGCGTTCAACACGATCGCATGCCATTGGCCGTCGTCGCCGCTGTCGTTGAATAGATTCAACACCATCTCGGGCGCGCCATCGCCCATGACGTCCACCACCGGGTGCGGTCCGACCTGCGGCCACTTCTTCCGCTCCTCGATGTTGGCCTCGATGTCGCGCCGCCAGCGGACGGACAGACGGCGCGGTTCCGGCTGCTTCGGGTCATAATTTAGCACGTCAATGTGGCTCTGAAAGTCGCCGAGGGTGATGAGTTCCATCTGACCGTCGGCATCCACGTCGGCCAAGCCGAACCAGCCGTAAGGCCGGCTGCTGTGGTAGCGCAACTCGGTTTCTTTGCGCCCCGTTGTGCCTTCGAAGATCATGACCCGGTAATGCGCGGCGACGCACACCTCCTGGACCCCGTCGCCATCGATGTCGTAAACGAGGTTGAGCGGCTGGAAGATCGTGTCCTCGGGCGGGTCGGTTTGCCATACCAGGCGCGGTTTGTCGAAGCCCTGGTCACAGGCGAAGAGCTGCAGCCGGCAGACCTTTTGGTCGGTCCAAGTATGGCTCCAGGCCACACGCTGCCAGCCTTTCGCCTCCGGCAGGATTTTGGCCCAGCGTTCGTGGAAAGTTTCCGGGGCCGGACGGAGTGTGCCGCTGCCGTCCAAGTCCAGCCGGCGCGGACCCGGGGCCGGGATTCTCCGTGGTGAAGCCGGCAGGGGCGCATCGGCGGTGTTCAGTTCCAGGCGATGCGCGCCGTTCGCCGGGACAATCTCGATCCCCCATTCGCGCCCGGCCACGGAGCAGGACCAGGCAACCTGCGGCTGGGCGATCCGGCCTTTGAGCGGTGAGCGAGCAGTCAGCGCCCGGTCATGGGCGTACCGCGGCCAGTCGTCCAGTCCGCCCGCGGGTTGGGCGTTGCCTGGGCAGGCCGCCAGCCAAGAAAACAAGCCGAGCCAAGCAGCCAGAAAACCGGGCCCAGCGCCGCAGCGACTGCCCTCGAAACCTCCGGGGCTGCAGCATCTGGTCGCTCGCTGGTTCATCGTCATCCGATTAGCGCGCGGCTCCCGGCTTCACTGAAGGGACCCAGCCTGGCGGCCAGGCGCGAGGCGTTACGGGAAACATCGAGATCCGGAACTTGGTGCAGCCGTAGGGCACCAGGCGAATGGTTTCGCTCTGGCCACCGGTCACCGGCCCATCGGGCAACGCTTGGGCGTCGGTCGGATTCCAGTCGAAGGCCCGGGCGGGCACTTTCAGCCCGACGGGCGCATGCAGCGGCCAGTCCCAGTGCGCGGGCATCGGCCGGCGTTCCACCGTGATGCCGGCGTCCTTCTGCTCGGCATGGGTGTCGAGGGCATACTGCCACTGGGCATCTTTCAACGGCGTGTTCGGATCCGTGTCGGGGATCGGCAGTGCGAAAAGCAGCGGCCCGCAGAGCACGCTCGCGTAGGGCAGCCGCCGCGGCTGGAAAACCGCCGCCGGCTCGAAACGGAAGTAGTCCCGGTTGGAGGATGGGAATTCAGTCTCGTATCCGCGGACCACCTGCGGCTTCATCGGGAAGCGCAGTTCGACGACGTCGCCTTGGGTCCAGGTCCGCTCGATCTTGGCAAAGCCCTTGGCGTCCGGGGTCGCGCTCGTCGGGGAACCGTTCACGCTCATCCAGGCCTCGTGGCACCAACCGGGGACGCGGAGGTAGAGCGGGAAGGCCACGGTCTTTTCCGGGTCCACCTTCATCTGGATGGTCTCGCCGAACGGATAGTCCGTGCTCGTGCTCACTTTCACGGTGACGCCCGCCCCCGCCAGCGCGGAAACCCGGCTGGGGCCGTAAAGGGTCGCCGCCAGTCCGTTGTCCCGGGTCGCCATCCAGGCATGGATGATGAAATTCGGGATGATCCGATTCACTGCGCCCACACAGCAGAGCACGGAGGGACAGCCGAGCCGGTGGTATCGAACGCCTTCCGGGCCCGGGCTATGCGGTTGCTCGCACGGCAATGAATCGGATCGGAGCCGGTTCGGCGATTGGTAATAGCACATGGTTTGAAAATCGCGGGCCACCGGCGCGGCGCCGGCATTGAAGAAGGCGCGTTCCATCCGGTCGCCCCACGCGCCCTGGCCTTGGATGCGGTACATCCACGAGGCGGAGAGAAGGAGCGCGGTCACGTTGCAGGTTTCGGTCTTGCGGAAGGCGCCGATGCCAGAGGCGTACTCCTCGCCGGAGGCCACGCCGTAGGGCAGCAGGTGATTCTCGTCCAGCCATTGGAAGGCGCTCTGGGTGGCCCGCAGATGGCGCGCGTCGCCGGACCACGAGGACACCACGGCTGGAAGCCGGATGTTTTCGTAAGTGATGACCATGTGGCTGTGGGTCAGACGGCCTTCCTGCCAGGCCTGGATGTCTTGGGCCACTTCCGGCTGGGCGATGGCCTGAAGCGCGCGCTCCAAGATGCGCGGGTCGCCGCTGAAGGAATAGGTCTCCAGCATCGCATCCAGGTTGCACAGCCCGGTCACGTCGGAGAAGTTGATGTGCCCCATGGGAACCGGATAATCGGCATACACCTTTACCAAGGCGTCGAGGACACGTTTCTCGCCGGTGCCCTGGTACAGCGCCACCAGCGCACGCCCCATCTGCGAGTGCGCCCAACTGTCGAACCCAGCGGGCTTCGCGCCCTTGCGCCAGTGGATGAACGTGGCGCCAAAGTCGGCCTGGTTCACGCCGTCCACGACCGGATCCAGGCGGGCGCGGATTTTCTTGAGCAAGGCTTCGTCGTGCAGCACGAAGGCGAGCCGGAGCGCGCCGTCCAGCCAATAGGCGCACTGCTCGATGGGCCAGCCGGTGCCGTCGGCTTTCGCCCCGGGCGCCTGAATCGGGACGCCTTTCCACCCGTCCGCAAAGGTGGGATGCCACTCATCCAGGTGCCCCGTGATGCCGTGGCGCGCGGCCTCCGCCCAATCGCGCAGCCATCCCGCCGGTTCCACGGCTCCCGGCGGCAGCGGGATGAAAGCGGTCGGGACCGGCGGCTCGCACACCCGCGCGTAGTTTACGGTCTGGGCGTCGCTCGCCGCCCGCGCAGGACTTCCTGCGGTCGTACCGACGGCCAGCCCTGCCAGGATCAGCGAAACGGAAACGGTCATCATCCGGAGTGTATTCATGGTCTATTTCTTTCTCATAGGCTTGAGGAGTTTTCAGGCCAAAACTCACAGCGAGATTGTAAAGCAAAGTGTTTGGTGAATACCGGCGGACGAGTGTCTTGACCCCGTGTTTACGGTCCGATCAGCTCGATGAAGTTTCCGTCCGGATCACGCACCGTAGTCAGTCGGCTGGTTCCGCCGAGGGACAGGGGAGTTTCACCGATCGGCTTCACCCCGGCTTTCTTCAGTCGTTCCAGGGCCTGGTCGGTGCTGGCCACAAAGAGCGTGAGGTATCGAAATCCGTAGGTGGAGTGGATGAAGCTCTGGTCCGCAGCCTTGCCGGGGGCCTGGGGAAATGACATCAGCTTGATCCGGGTGGAACCTTCGCCGCTCCCGGGCACAAACACGCGCACGTCGGCAGGTTGATTGTCAATCAGGCCGATTTTCTTTCCCATTTCCCCGGTCACCGAGAAGCCTTTCACCTCGGTGAGACCGATGGCTTCGGTGTAAAATTTTGCGGACTTTTCCACATCCTTCGCCACGATGCCGATATCAATGACCCCCTTCGAGAACTCCCCGGATTGGTCCTGAGCCGCGACCCATGGAACCGCGAGAGCCAAGACCAGCAGAGGGGTGAGAGTTGAAAGCCGAAAGCGATTGGGACAAGTGTGGATTTTCATATTTGCATTGCCCGAAGCCTAATCGTGCCCATCGGGCAGAGTAAAGGTTTTTTGCCCGTATTGCTCAAGGATTGATTCTGCGTAATCTTGAGCGGCTGGTGGCAGTGTAAAAGCTCCCACGAATGCCGTATGGTCCAGAAATTTGCGCACCTTGCGATGAAGCTCATCAGCTTTGTGACATGACCGTGCCGCCCCACTGCGAATCCATCGCGCTCTTGTTCCGGTTGCTCGAGGGGTGATTCTTAAATCCATCACTTCCTGTTCCAGTTCTCGAACATGATCAGACTCGGCCCCAGTTGCCCCCTCCGCAAAACTTCGATGACCAGGCCGCCCGCGCCGAGCATCACTTCAGCTTCAGCGCCAGCAACGCCGGTTCGAGCGGCGCCAGCGTGAATGGAAACTCGATGTCCTGGCCGTTCATCAGATTGAGTGCGTGTTGGGCCGCGGGCTTCGTCACGAGCTGCACCTGCCGTGGCTCCCGCGACAGGTTGAGCAGGTTGACCAGCAGTCGTCCGTTCTCTCTTACCGCCCTCCCATTCACGCCCCACACCGGCTCGCCATGGGCGCCTGCGATCCGGACGGGCCGCGCCGCTCCTGCTTGGTCAAGGAGGCCGTCGAGAATATCCCGGTACGCGTGCGCGGTCAGTGGGTCAGGGTAGTTGACCAGCCGGCCGCGGCCCGATTGCACAAGGGCCATCTTCCGGACCCGCCCATATTCGTCCTGGGTGAAGCACGGGCCCACCGTCATCACGGTACCGCCATCCCGGATGTATTCGTTGAAGGCCTTTACGACCGCATCGGGCGCGTGGGACGCCCGTGGCACCACCGCCAACTTGTATCGCGCCAGCTTGCCCGATTCGATTTGTCGTTCACTGAGGAAATCACTGACGCCGCCGGTAAAATAGGCGCCTTCAAACGCCGACCGGGCCTCGTCCACGTAATCCTTTGACGGCAACAGGCTCGAATAGGCATACAAGATGGCCAGTTGAGCCGGGGCCTGGCTCAGCGCGTGGACCTCGGGCGCCAACCGCTGCAGGTCGAGCGCCACCCGGCCCAAGGCACGCACGCAATTCGCCCGCGTGAGGATGTTCTCCGCCAGGTCTCCTCCCTGCCCCCGCTCCCACACCCAGGTCGTCGTCGCGCCCTGCCCGTGCACCGCCTCCTGCCAATACACCGTCCGGATGTAGTTTTCCGGAATGTAGCGCGCGTCCCCGTCGGCAATCAGGTGGTTTTCGGAATTGAAGATCGGACGGTCCGGCGCCACCGAATGTTGCAGTGTGTAATTCATCGCCATGGTCTGCCAATCGCAGGCGTATTCGCCCCGGCGTTCACCGGCAAACGCCATGACGCAATCGTTGCCTGCAATGCGACCGAGTTGAGTGAACCGTTCGTAATCGATCCCCACCTCGAACCGGCCCGGGTCCTCGAAGGCGTGCGTCATCACCTTCGCATGCACCGGCAAGTCTGGATCGTACCGGCGGATGCGCGCACGCAGCAGGTCATGAAACGCCACGAACCGGTCCTGATTGAAACGCCACCGGTCAAAATACAAACCGTAGTGGGACGCGTCCTGCGGCAGGCCGATGTCTTCAAACCGCCGAAACTGCGTGCCGTAAACTCTGTTGGCTTGGCGGAGGGAACCCCATTTCGCCTTCAGCCACGCCTGGAATGCTGCCCGCTCGTAGGCGCACCTCCCCTGGTACTGCGGCTCGTTCGAAAGGCAGATGCTGTGCAACGCCGGATGATGCGCGATCAGGGGTAGGAGTGCGTCCAGCCATTTTTCCATCACCACCTGCGTGTTGGGCGCCTCGAGGCAAAACTTCAGGAAGCCCTGGCCGCACTGGCGATGCGCGGGGTCGGCCTCGAAGGCCCACTGGGGGAAATAATGCGGCGAGATCAGCAGGTTCACCGCCACATGGTGGGCCGCCGCCTTGTCCAGCCATTGGACGACATTCTGGCGGATGGCTTCCACATCCACCGTGTTGGGCGTCGGCAGGCCATTGGCCGGCCCCATCTCGATCTGGATGATGTTCAGACCATAATCGTTCAGGATCGGGATATCCTGGCGCACTTGCCCGAAGTGGCCGACGCCGGTGAAGTACACCGGGCGACCGTTTTGCCAAAACGCCCCGGCCCGGATCGTCCAGGGTCCCGTCTGGTATGGCGGCACGGCGGCGTCCCTGGCCGCATCTTCCTTGAGCGCCTCCCCGCAAAGCCGGTCAATGTACGCCGCACCTTTGAGTCCGCGGAGCTGATGACCTGGATGATTCTCCGCCAGGTCATCGCGCACGTACTGCAGAAAACTCTCCACGACGCGTGCGTCGGCGACCTGATACGCCATCTGGCGGCCCGCCGCGCGTCCCTGCCGGAGCTTCTGTTTCAAGTTCTCCAAGTTTGCGGCGGTTCTCTTGAGGCGCTCTTCCACCGTGGCCCGGCCTGACAACAGGATGGCCCGGGCCTTTTCAACCGACGCGAGGAAAGCCCCACGGTGGCAGGCTTGGTACGCCGTCATGTCCAAAGCTTGAAGCGCCTCCTGCGCCAGCGTCTGCGCATCGGCTGTCTCCGCCGAGGGCACGTACTCCGCATCCTTCAACGCCCCGTTGATATCCTTCACCAGCCCGCGCAGGCCGTCCACCAAAGCCTCGCCGCGACCGTTTACCAACCGTGCTTCGAGCAGGCTGCCGGACCCCGGCCGGTTAGTGGCCTGCAGCGCCACCGTAATGACCTCGCCCGGCTGCGCATGCTCCGTGAGGATGAAATCGCCTTTCGACCATTCAAACTCCTGTTTGAAAACGCCGTTCACATACGCCCGGGCGGCATTATCCACGCCTGCTTTCATGCGAATGGTTCCGCCCTTGATGGGAATCCCGTTGATCATTTCCGAGACCGTAATGCGGGTCCGGAACCAGCCGGTGGAATCGTGCGGCCACCACTTGAAACCCAGCTCGACGGGTTCCCATTGTGCATCGTCAAAACCTGGCTCTGCGGCACCCGGCGCTTCTCCTAAATGCCAGCGCCAGTTTTGCACGTTTGAATCCAGCCAGAGGTCCAACTGCCGGCGCGTGACCTCCCCCCACGCCGTGGGCACAAGACACCAGAACAACGGGCCGAGCCAAAGCCAGACTCGAATCTTCATCTCAGAATCACCGAAACATCAGCCGCAGGAACTTCACTTCGTACGGCTTGAACGCCAGCGACTCGATGCCTTGTTGAACGGCTTCCTCCAGCACATTCACTTCGTCAGCACCTTGGATATCAGACGAAGCGATGACTTCCTGGTCGGTGATCGTCACCGATTTGCCTTCGAGTTCGCGCACATGCAGGATGATGCCGTCGCCGTTGCGGGTGGGGCGGGCTTCGACGATCAGGAGGTTCGACGGAGTGACCGCCAGGGCCGAGAGTTTTTGCGGCTCGCGCAGGGCGCCGATTTTCACCGGCGGCAATACGCGCGTGGCCAGCGGAACGCGGCTGCCCCAACCGAAGCGCGTGGCGAAGGTGCGGCTCGTGTCCTTCGTCGAGGTCAGGTAGTAGTGGAATTTGAACTCGCCTTCCTGCTCGGTGCGGAAGTTGGTGAACCAGTAGTTGTTCATCACATACGAATAGACGTGCGGCTTCTCGACGCGCGTCACCGGCTGCCATTTGCCGAGGTTGAAATCGCCCAGTTGCACGAGTGGTGCCTGTTCGCTGCCGGTGACGATCTGGCCGTCGGCGCTGCGGATGGCAATGAAGCTTTGCAGCGTCTGCCAGTCGGACGATGAGCCGGGGATCTGGTCGTCGCCGGGCGTGACGCAGCCGCCCTGGGCTTCGTAAAGCATCTTGCTGTTCGGCGCCTGGAACGGGAGCGCGACATACACCGCCTCGGGCGAGGGAATCGGCAGCTTGCGGAGGGCGAAACGCAACTCGATGCGCTTCTCCGTATCATACAAGCGAATCTCGGCGCGCATGCCGTTGTTGGTGGCGCAGCCGTCCAGGTCGGCGGTGAGGAGCAGGCTCTTCCAGATCGGGCCGGCGGCGCCGGGCTTCACTGTGACGTTGCGCACCGAAGTGCGCTTGAACACGTCCGGCTTCATATCGCGGCGATTCGGCATCGTTTCGTAGATGCACTGACCCAGGCCCCACGCGGCGGTCTGGTCCACCAGTTCCTGGGCGGTTTCCTTGTCCACCAGGCTCTTGATGGCGCCTTTGTCGGAATCGAGCGCGAGCTTGTAGAACTCGTTTTCCAGCGTGAGCGAATTCGTGCCGGGCGTTTCCTTTGCACGCGGCTGGTCGCTGGTTTCGATCCGCAGGATTTTGAAGCCCAGCGGCGGCACCTCGCGCACCCACAAGGCCCAGTACGTGCCTTCGGAGCGCCGCTCCATCGCTTGAACGGGCACCGCCTGCGCGCCATCGAGGATGCGGAACGCGCGGTCCGGCGGCAGCATCTCGTGGTCAATGAACACGCGCACCAGACCGGAACGCAGCCAGTTGAGGGTGTTGCAGACCGCCAGCGTGGGCACGTCCGCGCGCGGCAGAAAATCCTGCAAAAGTCCGAACGCTTCCTCGCGCAGAAGATTGGAATCCTTCACTGCGGTCCAGGCGTAGGACCCTTTTTCGGCCCACTGCACCTGGGTGTTTTCAGCCAGCGGATCGTCGATGCTTTCCGCGGCGCCGTAAGTGTGTTCGTGGTAGAACAGGAGATTATCCTGAATGGTGCCAGCGCGCTGCATGGTCTTGGGGCTGATCTGCGCGCCGAGGATGGACGCCATGGCCAGCAGGCCGTGGTTCACTTGCATGGCGGTCTCGGTCTCGCGCGCCGCGGCGGTTTCACGGGCCGCGGAGCCGAAGCCGTCGGTCCACCAATCCGGCCAGGCCTGGCGATGCACCGGGAGGTCGGCACTGTGCTTCTTTTCAACGTAGGCGGGGAACTCCTGCGATGTGGAGAGCCGCAGCTTCGGCCACGCGAATTTCTCGTTCCAGGCCTGGACGAGGTCGCACTCGATGACGGCGGGCGGGGAATTGTCGGTGTGATAGCCCGAGAATTGCACGCTGATGCGGTCGAAGGGGTAGCCGCGTTGTTCCAGCGAGAGCAGATACTTGTCGAGGT
>CAYIIH010000169.1:0-17077 GCA_964363225.1 uncultured Verrucomicrobiota bacterium
TGCCCACAACCCTGAGCCACGCCGCCTGGGCAATTAAAATGAGAACTGCTGATGATAAACTCGTCCATCTATCTCAAAATGATACTTTACCCTATAGTCAACAAAGATGTTTTGCGTTACCTCAGTGTAGGTGTTGTCAAGAACTCCGATAGTTGCCAGGCACTTTCGATCGAAATCAATCGACTCAAAAGCAATCTTCGTCAAAAGGATGCCTGCGATCAATGAGGTTATTGAGAGGATGCCAACGAACAGAGTTCCCAGAGTATTTGTCGTCTGGTTCCACCATGTTTTAAGAAGACTTGCAGAGACAGGCTTCATCGTGACTGAATCGGTTGTGTCAAGACTGCTGACCAGAATCTATGGGCCGGTTGTTCATTTCTCTGAAGTGGAACTGGATCGATGAGAGTCTTTCCAGTCTGCTGGGCTCGAAGTGTTTCGCCACGGCAGGTCCACCGTTGGTTTGACGGACTTCGCATCGTAGCGGCCAGCGTGCTTCAATTCCTACGGTTTCATCGCAGCATCTTGCTCCAGCTTGTAGGCGGCTTCGTCGGTGGTTACAGGCTTCGAGCAGCTTCGGATATACAGGTTTGCGGTCCTTGCGGCGCCAGTTGATGTAGTGAAATTGCGTCAGGGAGCCTTTGATGGGGGCGTCATGGAAAGGCTGAAGGATGAATGCTGAAGGCTGAAGTTCGGACATGAAGCGGCGCTCCTTGTTCAGCGGGGCGCAAGCTGGTTGAGGGTTGAGAGTTGATGGTTGAGGGTGCGGCAGCAACTGCGCCCAGTCCGAGCCGAACGCGCAAAGCGAAGGAGGAATGTTGAATGAAGAATGAAGAATGTCTGCCTTCTGCCTTCTACCTTCTGCCTTCGGATTCAGCCCGTCCTTGCGCAGCCGCTCCGCCAGCGGGCGCACCACCGCCTTGTCCTTCACGCTGTGGCTGAGGAAAACGTCGTAGTGGAATTCGTCGGGCATGGTCGCAGGTCAAAGCGGGTTTTCAGCAATGCCGGCGGCCCACTGCTTCTTGCACAGGCCTCCGTCCAAGGTCGCCAGTTTGCGGCCCTGGCTGTCCGCCAATCGCACCAGATGAGCGTCGGTCACGTCTTTGCCGCTGGATAGCGTAGGCAGCGAATCCGCCGGCACGGCGTCGGTCAGGAAACGGTGCGACTTGAGTTGAAGGATGGCCCGGAGAGCGGTCTGGGCGTCGGCAAAGGAAGCGCCGTAGGCCACGCTCATGCTCACACGCAGGAAGCCCATTTGCGTGACCGGAGCCGTGGCGAATTCGGCCACCGAGTTCAACCACCGGTTGGCCCGGACGTGCTCGGCGTGGCCTGACCACGCACAAGCCAGCAGGAGGTTGACGTCCAGCAGGTGGCTCACGGGATTTCGTTGAGGATGGCTTTGACCCGATCCGGCGTCATGGGCGGCGCTCCCGGCGGCGCGACCAGGACTGGCCGGCCGAATTTGCCGCGAACGAGCCGGGCGCGTTTGGGCTGCTCGCGCTGGAGGAACAGCTTCTGCCCCTCCAACGAGAATGAAACCTTGTCACCGGCTTGGAGATGCAGGGCTTTCCGAATGCGATTGGGTATGACCAACTGGCCTTTCGTCGAGATCGTCGCGCTATTCATGGTCGAATTCTTACCCGGCTTACCGGAGAGGTCAAGGTATGAGAAGGAAGGGATTGCCCCAGGGAGCCTTTGATGGGGGCGTCAAGAAAAGGCTGAAGGATGAATGCTGAAGGATGAAGTGTCGACATGAAGCGGCGATCCTGGTTCAGCGGGTCGCGAAAGGGCAAGTTGCCCCTCCCACGCGTGCCCGCCTCCAACTGCGCCCAGTCCGAGCCAAACGCATTCGCCGACATGCCGGGCTGCGCAAATCCGAAGTCCGAAATCCGAATTGGAAGTCTTCCAGCCCTTCCTCGATCTTCTCTTCCCTCGTAGCAGCGGACGTGAGTCCGCTCATACTTTGCCCTAGCGGCATGGAAGTTTGAGCCGACTCACGTCGGCTGCTACGTGTTTCTGGGGTCTGGTCGCCGGGCTTGAGCACCCATTCATCGAACGACACCTTCAGCCTAGCCTTGCGCAACCGCTCCGCCAGCGCGCCCACCACCGCCTTGTCCCTCGCGCTGTGGCTGAGGAAAACGTCGCATTTGAAATCGTTTGCCATACCCGCACCTTCCGAACGCGTCGAGCCTGCCGCATTTGGAATCAGAAAGCAATCCCGCAGCGCAGTTGAACCGCAGATAAACGCGGATGAACGCGGATGGACGCAGATGGGCATCAGCGGTGATGGCCATGAAATGTCTGGCAGGAATACAGTTTCTTTCCATCTTTCTGCCCTGCAAATCTGCGTTTATTTGCGTTCATCTGCGGTTATACTTTGGGTTGCTACTCCGCCGTGCTGCGTTCTCTGCGCTTTTCTGCGGCCAAGTCGGCACGAGCTGTTCGTAAGCCCCTCTGCGGGAGCGTCTTCAGGCAATCGCAAAAAGGTTTTTGTTGCTGCGGGAACTATTGGTGGGTCCGCGGGGCAGGCTCGTGGCTTGGCGGGAGGCATTCGCGTCTCCAAGGGAGTCGCCACGAGCTCAGCGGGAACCCTATGTAAACGTTAGGGAACCACTCGTGGCTCTGCGGGAAGCACTTCCGGGTCTGCTGGAGCTATTGGTGGCTCTGCTGGACATGCTCGTGGCTTGGCGGGAACCATTCGTGGCCCAGCGGGAGAAGCTTGTGGCTTGGCGGGAGTCACTCGCGACTCGGCGGGAACCATTCGTGGCTCGGCGGGAAAGGCTGGTGGCTCGGCGGGAATGGCCCGTGACTTGGAAGGAGAGACTCGCGTATCTACGGGAAAGGCTGGTGGCTTGGCGGGACTGGCTTCCGTGGCTGCGGGAGCGATTGCTATCTCTGACGGACAAGCTGGCGGTTGTGCAGGGATCAGTCCCGTCTCTGCGGGAAGGACTCGCCCGAAAGCGGGAAAAGCTGTCGGCCGTGTTGGAAAACCTGCGAAGTCGGCGGAAGTGACAAGCGGCATGGCGGGAGCGACGGAGACATTGTCGGGTGCCAGTGGAGAACTGAGCGGCTCAGCGCGTAGGCCAGCAGGATGAGCGGAAGCGTGAGCGGAAAACCCCACTGCGGTCTTCGCCCTCGAGAGCAACTTGCTGGGAACGAGGGATTAATCTTCAGCAACCTGCGCGATTAACCGACGGGATGCCGCAATTTGTCAACAACTGTTCTTGCCCTGCAAAACTGATCCTAACGGTAAACCGACGAAGCCGCTTTTTGGCCGCCTTTTGGCCTTGACCCCATGGGCGTGGCATCTAATGCTCAAATCAATTCCGCAATATGAAAATGAATTGTTTGATCCGTCACCTGCTGATCGTGCCGGTGGTTGGCCTGCTGGCGGCCCTTTCGCTCTCGGCAGCCGAAAAAACCGCGCCAGTGAAAAAAGCGGCCAAGCCCAAAGCCGCTGCGAAAGCGGCCGCGCAAAAGCATGCCTACCCTCACGCGGGAGAGATCGAACGGCTGGATCCGGCTTTCGACCGGCTCGTGTCCACCAATGCCGTCATCGAGTTGCTGGCCGAGGGATTCGAGTGGGCCGAAGGACCGGTCTGGGTGCGGAGCGGGGAGTATTTGCTTTTCTCCGATGTGCCCAACAACGTTGTGTTCAAATGGAAGGAAGGCATCGGCACCCGCGAATTCCTGCTGCCGAGCGGTTACACCGGCGCCACCGCTCGGGGCGGTGAACCGGGATCGAACGGCCTCACGCTCGATCCTCAGGGGCGTCTGGTGCTATGCGAACATGGCGACCGTCGAGTGGCCCGCCTGGAAAAGGATGGCAAGAAAACAACTCTGGCCAACCGCTACAAATTCCGGCGCCTGAACAGCCCGAATGATCTGGTCTATAAATCAAACGGGGACCTTTATTTTACTGATCCGCCCTACGGCTTCATTGGATTGACAAACGAAACCGAGGAAGCGGAAGTATTCGCACAGGCCAAGAGTCGGGATGAATTCCTGGATAAACATCCGAAGAAAGAACTGGTCTTCAGCGGCGTGTACCGGCTCAGCCCCAAAGGCGATTTAACCCTGTTGACGGCAGAACTGACACGGCCGAATGGCATCGCCTTGTCGCCCGACGAGAAAACGCTCTACGTGGCGAACTCGGACCCCAAATGGGCGATCTGGATGGCCTACGTTGTGAAAGCGGACGGGAGCATTGCCAATGGCCGGGTTTTGTTCGATGCGACCGAGTTGGCCAAGAAACGAAAAGGGCTGCCCGACGGCATGAAGGTGGACAAGCAAGGGAACCTTTTCGCGACAGGTCCCGGCGGTGTGCTGGTCATTTCACCCGCCGGCAAGCATCTGGGCACGATCAGTCCTGTGGCAGCTTCTGCGGAATCGACTTACGATGGGACTGCGAATTGCGCCTGGGGGAATGATGGGGCCGTGCTTTACATCACGGCGGACAAGTATCTCTGCCGGGTGAAAACGAGCACGAAGGGCAAGGTTTTGTGAGGCGGGCTTGTTTTTAAGTTCAGATTGAAATGAAACGGCAGAAGGTCTTTCGGGTTATGAGAACATCGTTGATCCAAACATTGTTGCTATCGCTTTTGGCGGTGGGGGCGGCTGCGGCAGACGGCAACTGGCCCCAATTCCGCGGGCCTCATTCTTCAGGCGTCTCAGAGGGAAAAAACCTTCCCGACACCTGGAGCGCCACGCAGAACGTCGCCTGGAAGACTGAAATTCCGGGCCTGGGCTGGTCTTCACCCATCGTCTGGGGAGACAAAATCTTCGTGACCTCAGTCGTCAAGGAGGGCGAATTGGAGCCGCCCAAGAAGGGCCTTTATTTTGGCGGTGAACGGCCCGAGCCATCCCCGGACACCCATCGCTGGATGGTTTATGGCCTTGAGTTTCATTCCGGAAAAATCCTATGGCAAAAGCAGGTGCACCAAGGTCCGCCCGCCGGCCCGCGCCATTTGAAAAACACTTATGCCTCGGAAACGCCCGTCACGGATGGCGAGCGGGTCTATGCTTACTTCGGCAACACGGGCCTATTCTGTTTCGACATGGACGGCAAGGAAGTCTGGTCGCAGAAATGGCCTGCCTGCAAGATTCGCAATAGTTGGGGCACCGCCGCTTCGCCGGTGCTGCATCAGGATCGGATTTACATCGTCAACGACAACGAAGAACAATCGTTCCTGGCCGCTCTGGACAAGAAGACCGGCCGACAAATCTGGCGTGTCGATCGCGAGGAGAAAAGCAACTGGGCCACGCCTTACCTATGGGAGAACGAAAAGCGCGCCGAGCTTGTCATTCCGGGCCGGAACAAAGTGCGCTCTTACGATCTCGACGGCAAACTGCTTTGGGAGTTTGGCGGCATGTCATCCATCGTCATACCGACGCCGTTCTCGCATGCGGGTTTGCTCTACGTCTGTTCCGGTTACGTGGGCGACAAAGTGCGGCCGGTCTTCGCCATTCGGCCTGGCGGCGCCGGGGACATCAGTTTGAAAGAAGGTGAGAGCAACAACGAATTCATCGCCTGGCAGCAGAAAACCGCCGCGCCCTACAATCCGTCGCCGCTCGTCTATGGCGACTTTTTTTATGTGCTGTTCGATTTTGGATTCCTCAGTTGCCACGACGCCAAGACCGGACGAGAGGTGTATGGCAAGCAACGCCTCAACACCGAAGGCACTTCCGGTTTCACGGCTTCGCCTTGGGCCTGCAACGGAAAGGTTTTTTGCCTGAGCGAAGATGGCGACACGTTTGTCCTTCAAGGTGGGCCGGAGTACAAACTGGTGGGCAAGAACAGCCTCAATGAAATGTGCATGGCCACTCCCGCCCTCGCGCGCGACAGCTTGATTATGCGGACGGCCACGAAGCTGTATTGCCTGCGGGTTAGATTGAAGTGAAAACAGCCGCAGAATCGAAGAACCCACCGAGATCGCAAAGCCGTCTCATAGAGGGGGCCTTCATTTGGAGACGATGCTATGCGGCCCAATTGAAAAGGAGACCGCGACATCGTGATCAATGACGAAAAGAACTCGGTATTTGTCCGTTATCCAGAGATCGAAAACCTGGTGGTTGTGCCAGAGAATCCCTTCCAGCTTATGAACTCGCAATGAGCCATGGCGCCAGTTGTGGCTAAACAACGCGAACTTGGCGCGGGCGATTCGTTTGATCTCATGCGGAAGAACTTGAAATTCTCGTTTGAACCGAACCGTGCGCCGGAAGGTCATAGATCTTCGACGATGCCGTCCATAGTCTCGTGCTCTTTCGGCTCAATGACATCGTCCGCTTGTTCTTTACAGTCCCTGATGTCCTTGGCCGTCGGCTTGCGAGAGGGCACTGTTGCTGCAAATAAAACAGGGTCCAAAGCGGCTTCACCTTTGGCTTTCTTCTCTTTTAGCTTCATCAACGGTTAACTTAACCGACGTGGCCCAAAATCACAATTGGCAAAACGCACTTGTGACCGGAGGCCCAGTCATGCTGTTGTTTGCCCAATCGAGATTGTATCCCCAGCCAGTTGAATCCGCTCCACCTTCACTTCCCGCACCAACCGCTCCACGTCCTCCCGGTTCACCTCTCCAGCCATCGCCGTCAGCGCATTGGCCGCTCCCGCCGCGCTGCCCCACCGGCAAGCCTCCCCCAGGTCTTCCCCGCGCACCAACTGGCGGACCAGCCCTGCCGTAAACGCATCCCCTGATCCAATCGGATTAAGCGCCGCCACACGCGGCGCCGCGATTCTCCAGAAAACCCGCCCGTCAAAGGCCAGCGCCGATTCTTTCCCGGCGGTGACAACCACCCGCTGCGCGCCCCGCTCGCCCAACTCCCGCATGGCCTGCATGACCGCCGCCTCGTCTTTCAGTTCGCGTCCCACCGTGGCCGCCAGCTCCGGCCGGTTCGGTTTCACCAGGTCCGGCCCCGCCTTCAACGCCTCCAGCAGCACCGCCCCTTGCGCATCGACCACCGCGATGGCCCCGGCCTCATGCGCGATTCGCGTGCAATGCAAATAGAAATCCGTTGGGCCACCCGGCGTGATCGTTCCCGACATCACCACCGCCCGGCTGCCGTTCACGCGCCGCCGGACAATCGTCAGGAGCTTCTCGAAATCCGCCGGATCGACCGGCCGGCTCTCCTCCACCAACTCGGTGTGCGTGCCGGCCGACTGGTCGATCACAGTCACGCACTGCCGCGTCCGCGCGGTCACCGTCACAAAATCGAACTCAATCCCTTGCTCGGTTAACAGCGCCCGCAGATGTTCCCCGCGATCCCCGCCGAGGAAGCCCAACGCCACCGGCTCTTCGCCCAGCACCTTCAACACTTTGGCCACGTTGATCGACTTGCCTGCCGCGCCGTCCAGCGTCGTCACGGCGCGGTTCACCGCGTCCAGCATGAGCTTGTGGAAAATCATCACTCGCTGCACCGCCGGCGTTGTCCCAACGCACAGAATCATGGCGGCAACTCCATTTCGTTCTTGGCTCATGTTTGGGGCTGATTAAAGCAGACAGGGGTCTTGCCGTCCATCGCCTCGAGGCGCGCGACCAAAGCGCCGAAATCTCGGAGATTTTATCATGGAAACCGCAGATGAACGCAGATGAACGCAGATAGACTCTTTCTGTCCACGGATTGAGAGGGAGCAGAACACTTCACCCACGGGGTGAAAGGCCTCGTGGTCGCAACTCCCTCTGCATCTGCGTCCATCCGCGTTTATCTGCGGTTCAACTGTTTTTTTTAGGTTTATCATGGAAAACCGTGCGCCAATCGCTTTACATCATGCGCATGATTTCAATTCCCAGGTATAGAGGCCGTCTGCCGCTCGTCGTTCTCTTTTTTCTTTGGCCGCTGGCCGGAAGCAGGGCAGGGGAGCCAGCGGGAGAAGACTGGCCGCAATTTCTCGGCCCGCGTGGCAATGGCACTTCCACCGAGACTGACTTGCTGGACAAATGGTCCACCAATGGCCCGCCGTTGCTCTGGGCCAAAGCTGTTGGCACGGGTTACAGCGCGCCTTCGGTGCGCGGCGAGCGGCTGGTCTTGCATCATCGCCTCGGCGATGAAGAGGTCGTGGAATGTTTTGCTGCGACCACTGGCAAGTCGTTTTGGCAGTATCGCTACCGCAGCCAATTCATCGATCCTTACGGCTACAACAATGGGCCGCGCGGCACGCCGTTGCTGACGGCCGACCGCTGTTACACTTTTGGCGCCGAGGGCAAACTCCTTTGTCTCGACCTGAAAAACGGCCAACTCATTTGGCAGCGCGACACCGACAAGGATTGGGAGGTGCCGCCGGCCTTTTTTGGGGTGGGCAGCACGCCGATTCTGGAGGGGGACTTGCTCCTGGTGATGGTGGGCGGTCAACCCAATTCCGGGATGGTCGCAGTGGACGCAAAGACTGGAAAAACCGTCTGGGAAAGTGTGGGGGCAAAGAACTGGCAAGGGCAGCCCATGCTCGGCTGGCCGGGGGAACGCACGGTCAATTGGCGCACGTATGAAAAACAAGCCAGCTACGCCACTCCCATGGCGGCGACTGTGCATGGCCGGCGACAGGTCTTTTGTCTGATGCGCCAAGGATTGGTTTCGCTCGATCCGGAGAGCGGCGCGGTGAATTTCAGCCGCTGGTTCCAAGCCACCGTCAACGAGTCCGTCAATGCCATGCGGCCCATCGTGGTGGATGACCTGGTCTTCATTTCAGCCGCCTACTATCGAGTCGGCTCGGTGTTGTTGCGAGTGAAGCCGGACGGACGACAGTTCGAGGAGGTCTGGCGCAGCACCGTTCTGGAAAATCACTGGAGCACACCGATTTATCATGAGGGTTATTTGTATGCTTTCAGCGGGCGGAACGAGCCCGAGGCCCGGTTCCGCTGCGTCGATCTCAAAAGCGGCGCGCTCCAATGGGACCGGGACGAAAGCTGGCAGCACACGAGCGAGCCACCGGCAACGTACGGCCGCGGCTCAGCGATCATGGCCGACGGAAAACTCATCACCCTGGGCGAAGGCGGCCTGCTGGGATTGTTCAAAGTCAATCCCACGCAGCCCGAAGAAATCTGCCGGTTTCAAGTTCCCCAATTGCACTATCCCTGCTGGGCGGCGCCGGTGTTATCGCGCCGGCGGCTTTATCTTCGATCGGAAGACCGGTTGGTGTGCTTGAATCTGGGGAAGTGAACGCTGGTCATTGGCCAGCTCCTTTCAGCCGCGCCAGGAGTCCCGAGAACCGCCGTGCGGTCCGGTTGTTTTGCACAGCCAAGGCGAAGGCTTTTTTCTGGCCGATAACCAGGACCAGCTTTTTGCCGCGCGTGATGCCGGTGTAGATGAGGTTGCGTTGCAGCAGCAAGTAATGCTGCGTCGCCAGTGGAATGACCACCACCGGGAATTCCGAGCCTTGCGATTTGTGGATGGTGATGGCGTAGGCCAGCGACACTTCGTCCAGTTCGCCGAAATCATAGGCCACTTCGCGTTGCTCAAACCGGATCGTGGCCTGGCGCTCCCATGGGTCGATGGCCGTGATCTGGCCGATGTCACCATTGAACACCTCCTTGTCATAGTTGTTTTCCGTCTGGATGACTTTGTCGCGGAGACGAAATTGCCAGCCAAATTTTTCAATGAAGGGCTCTTCAGGCCGAGCCGGGTTCAACTCCGTTTGCAGGCAAAGATTCAATTCGCGGGTGCCGAGCAAACCGCGATTCATCGGCGACAGCACTTGCACATCGCGCAACGGATCAAACTTGAACTTGCGCGGAATGCGGGTCTTGACCATCTCCAGCAGCGTGGCCAGGATTTGTTCCGGTTCTCTGCGTTCGATGAAATAGAAGTCGGAGGCTGCTTCGCGCTCTTGAAAACCGGGCATCTGCCCGGTGTTAATGCGATGCGCCGTCGTAATAATCTGGCTCTCGGCCGATTGGCGAAAGACTTCCGTCAGCCGCACCACCGGCACAATCCCGCTTTGGATCAAATCATTCAACACCATGCCTGGGCCAACCGACGGCAATTGGTCAACATCCCCCACCAAAATCAGGCCGGCGCCGGGAGGATGCGCGTTCAAGAGGGAATGCATCAGTGGCACGTCCACCATCGACGCTTCGTCCACGACCAGCAGATCGCCTTCCAGCGGACGCTCTTCATTGCGGGTGAAACCGCCGGCCGAAGGTTGAACTTCCAGGAGCCGATGAATGGTCTTGGCTTCGAGGCCCGTGACCTCGGAGAGGCGTTTCGCGGCCCGGCCGGTCGGCGCGCAAAGCAGGCACTTTGCTTTCTTGGCCGTCAGTATTTTTAGAATCGCGTTCACCAGGGTTGTCTTGCCGACGCCTGGCCCGCCGGTGATGACGATGACACGACGGGTGAGCGCCTGGCTGAGCGCTTCCCGCTGACTGGGGGCCAGCTCCTGGCCCGTTTTCGCCTGGCACCAGGCGATGGCCTTCTCCACGTCTATCGCCGGGTAGTCTGGTGGGCCTGAGGCGAGCCTCCGGACTTTGTCAGCGATTCCTGCCTCGGCCAACCGGAGCGACGGCAGAAAAATGAGGTCTTCTCCCTCGACTTGTTCCTGGACCAACTCGCGCTTGGCCAGCAGTTGCAGGAGGGCCTCCGCGACAATGCGCTCTTCGATCCCCAGCAGTTGAACGGCTTGTTTGATCAACAAGCTTCGAGGCAGAGCACAATGCCCTGAGCCGGTCCCTTCAATCAGAACATGAGCCAGGCCGGCCGAGGCGCGCATAATGGAGTCGCGCGGGATGCCCAGGTTCTGGGCGATTTGGTCGGCTGTTTTGAATCCGATCCCAGGAATGTCCCTGGCCAGGGTGTAAGGATTGTGGCGGACCTTGTCGATGGCCGACTCGCCGTAGGTTTTGAAAATGCGCACCGCGCGGCTGGTGCTCACGCCGTGGGAATGAAGAAACACCATGATCTCCCGAATGAATTTCTGCTCGGCCCAGGCCTCCTTGATCAGCTTTCTCCGGCCCGGCCCGATGCCATCGACTTCCTCCAGCTTGACCGAGTAATCCTCAATGATCTCGAAAATCTTCTCGCCGAAGCGCTCCACGAGCTTCCGGGCATAAACCGGTCCGATACCTTTGACCATGCCGCTGCCGAGGTATTTTTCGATGCCATCCCGGGTGGAGGGGGGGACGCATTTGATTTTGTCGGCCTTGAGTTGGAGTCCGTGCTCCTTATCGCGAACCCACTTGCCTTCGGCCGTCAGCCATTCGCCGGGGCTGGCGGAAGGCAATGATCCCACCACCGTCAGCAAATCAGGGTGGCCTTTGGCTTTCACACGCAGCACCGCGAAGCCGGTTTCCTCGTTGAAAAAGGTCACGCGCTCGATCAGCCCGGAGAGGGACTCCGTCGCAGCAGATGGTGGATGCGGTTGCAACGAAGGGCAATTTAGCGGTGGCACGGGGGTTGACAAGCGCAAGCCGGAGTTGCGCGGGTGGGATTAGTAAACGTTGCGGAAAACGTTTCCACTTCGTCCCACACATTCGAGCGTGATTCGGAAGTTCAGCCGCGATTCACTGCTTCAAACAATCCGCCCAGTGGCTGACGAAAAACCTTTTCTCGACGGGAAGAAAGGTGTCTGCTTTTCCCACGATGGGACGCAGCGCGGTGGTCATTTGCAGAGCGACGAGCAGGAAAATGATGATCCAGACTTTCAAGCCATCGCTGGATTCAGCTTTGAATTGGGTGAACCCGTCATAAAGGAAGCGCAATCCGAAATAGGTGGCGATCAGCCAGAAAACTAGATGCAACGAGCCCATGGCCGGCACCGATTCCGTCGATTGCGAAAAGACCCAGGCCACCGGCACAAAGCCGATCAGCAGCACCGTCATCAACGTCAGCAGACCGGCCACCAACCCGCAGACATCCCCGAGCCGCGCCTGCGACCCGCTCAAGCAGGAAAAGATGTACAGGCTTGGCAGGCATATCAGCGCCGATAAGACCAGCCCGGCCGCAATTTTGATGGGAGCGGCCCAGAGTTGTTCCCCGCCGGAAAAGGTTCCGACAACGAAGCCATAGATCAGGGCGCAGATAATGGCGATCATCAACAACAGGGCGGTCAAATGTGTTTGGTTCGCTTGCCGCAGTTGAAACATGACCCGGCGCGGCTGGCGGAGCAAGGCTTCGATGGCTGCGACGAGACTGGCGATGGGAACCTGCTCTTCAGGATGGGTTCCCAAAGGCGGTGTGGCGGCGCGGCCGGGCGGAAGCGCCGGTGGAGTTGGCAGGGGAGAAGCGGGATTCGTTTCAATCATAACAAGGTGGTTTGACTAAGGATTTCATGGCGTGACTTAAAAAGAAATCAGACGTCGGGCCGCGTTGAAGACCGTTTCAAAAAAATTGCCCTGGAAGGCATCGGGCCGGAGAAATTCCAAGGGCAATCCGGGCGAGCCAATGAACGGCCGCAGAATCCAGGACATCTGGCTGCCCAGAAACAAATTGGAGGCGAGCCAGGCCAGGAGAATCTTGCGCGCCACCGCGGCGCTTCCGCCCAGGGCGCGGAGCAGCCGCAGCAGTCGGAGGTTCGCCGCCACCCCGGCAAAGGCGATGATCGCGACGTGGGCAAGCTGAGTGAAATTGTAGGCCAGCCAGGGAATCTCGGTCGTGGCCGAGAGCGGCGGCGTATTCCAAACGATGAAAAACGCAAGCGGACTGAAGGATCCCAAAATCACCGAGGCAATCGTGAAGCTCATGAGGACGGCCAGCCACGATTGCCGGAAGCTGATGTTCAGCCCCAGGAGCGGAGCGAGCATTCCATTCAGCAGGGTGGTTCCCAGCGTGGTCAGCACGATCACCAGCGGAAACTTCAGCGCCGTGTAGAACGCTTGCAGAGGCGCCCGCCAACAGCCCATGGCCGCGCCATAAAGCCCGGACCCAATAAAGATCAACACGAGATACAACCCGGCTCGGCCCGTTTCCCGGCGCTCAATCCAATCGACGACCCATTCGGTTTCGCAGCGCAGCAATGCCGGGATTTGTTCCAGTTCCAACGCAATTTGGCGGCCGGTTATGGCTTTCATGTTCAGCTAAGAATCCGTCACGGCAGCGAACAAACGCGGCCTGACAAAGCCGCGAGCAAGCTTTAGCTTCTGAGGTGCGCTATCGTTCTTCGGCACGGTTCGCTTTCGCCGCGAATTGAGACGAAGCTTTTGGCATCGCTCCTGTGGCTGTTCGAGAGCATCCGCCCTGCGCCCAAATTCGCCAGCCCAGATCGACTATCAGCGACGCCATCATGGCCAACGCCAGCAGGAACAAGGGCCAGTTGAATGCGGCCGGCAGGACGTTGCGGATGCGTTCGACGCCGCCTTCCGCCACTGCCAGGGCGTCGCTCATGAACACGTACCAGGCCAGCATGGCGCCGCCGAAGCCCAGGGCGCGCGCTGTAGTCCCTGGCCAGAGCGGACGGTTCGCGCTGTCGAATTGCGCGACCAGAGTGCCGCCGGCAATCATCAAGGCGGCGATGGAGACCGGAGCGAGAACGGGTCCCCACCAGGGCAGCGGCAGCAGAAAGAGGATGTCCCAATTCCAAAGAGATGTTGGCCAGCCGCAAATCCAATTCAGAAACAGGTAATAGAAAATGTCCCAAACACCGAACGCAATCATGGCATAGGCAAACCGGCTGCGCGGGGTCTGGCCGGCCAGCCAGCCGACGGTGAACAACATGACCAGGGTGGCGAGTTCGCGCACCAATTCGGTCGGGCCGAGTTCCCCAAATTCTGGCAGCGGATTTGGCTGATAGGGCTGGACACGGTCAAGCAAAGTCCTGAGGTAAACCACCACGGCCGATTCCACCCAAGCCATGGCCACGGCAAAAAGCGCCACGATCAACCAGCGTTTCCAAGCACTCATGGCATTTCCTTTCTTCCAGGCTGAATTGGCCGGCTCAGCCATCGGTTCGTCTCCCCTCTCCGCGAGAGGAGAGAGAAGGGTGAGGGGAGCAAGTTGATCAATCGGCATGAACGCCGAGATGCGAAAAGCCCCTTTTTCATGTCGCGTGGCGCACAGAATTCATGGCGGTTACTGCTGAACGAACTTCGCTTAGGGAACGGTCATTGCGGATTCGCCAAGGCGAACGAGATTGGCTGCCGGCAGGAAATCGCTATGCACTTGCTCCAACCATCGTTCCACTTCGTTGATCGTTTCGTCCGGCGTCGAAGTTCCAGCCGTGAGGCCCGCGGTCTCGGCGCCGAGAAACCAATCCCGGTTCAGGTCGGACGCGGTTTGCACGTGATGGACGCGCAGGCAATATTGGCGGCAGGTTGCGACCAGTTCACGGGTGTTGTTGCTGTGGGCGCCCCCGATCACCACCACGACATCGCATTGCTGCGCCAGTTCAACTGCGGCGTGCTGCCGCTGTTTCGTCGGCAGGCAGACCGTGTCTTTGAACTCAACGGCCGAATCCGGAAATCGCTGCCGGATCAAAGCGACCAGGTGGCGCACTTTCTCGATGGGCTGGGTGGTCTGCGCCACGATGCCGAAGCGCGGGCACTCCCGTAATCGGTTCACGTCTTCCTCCGAAAAAACGACATCATAAACCTGCAAGTCCTCAGTCATGCCGCGCACTTCCACGTGATCTCGTTTTCCAATGATGATGGGATGAAAGCCGGCTTGCACCAGTTGCGCGACCGCACGATGTGCATTATGCACCAGCGGACAAGTGGCCTGGACGAGGTTCAAACCGCGGGCGCGCGCCCGGGTCATCGCATTCTCGGACGCTCCGTGGGCGGTGACCATAGCGGTCTGCGTGCCGACGTTTTCCACCCGAGACTCGATCCGGATGCCTTTGGCCTGCAGCGTAGCCAGCACGGCTTCGTTGTGGACCAATTCGCCCAAAATCGTCAAGGGGCTTTCCTCGGCCTTGGTTAGAGCCAGCGCAATGGCATCGCGGACGCCGAAGCACATACCGAAATGTTCCGCGCGAATGATTTTCATATTAACTCCGATCTGCCGGGTACTTTTGAGTTCCCCGGCTTAAGCTTTGCATGGCAAAGTATATGACTTGTTGCGTTCAGAATTGTTCAAAAGGGGACGGCACTTATTTTGCCTTGTTCTGCTGGACGATTTGTTCCAGCAGGTTGATGTAATTGGAGAAGAGATTCCGGCCGGTTGGGGTCAACGCGCAAGTGGTCAGCGGTTTGCGGTTTTGGAATGTCTTGGTCAAAGCGACGTAGCCCGCCTCCTGCAACGTCCGGAGATGCACGCTCAAATTGCCGTCAGTCATACTCAACGTGTCACGCAGTTCCGTGAAGGAAAGTTCCGGAGACGCGGCCAGCAAGGCCATGATCGCCATTCTTCCCTTCTCGTGAATGACACGGTCGAGCTGGAGAAACGGTTCGGGGTTCACGCCTCATTCTTCCTGTTTTCGGTAAAATAGAGATACAGCCCATACGCCAGATGAAAGCCGCCAAAGGAAGCGCCCATAACGATGTGCGCATGGAGCAGCGCATACACCCCGCCTGCACAGGATAGGCATCCAGCAAGGGCCCCGCCACTCACGATAAAACCCCAGCCAAACAGTTTCATGCCCCGGGGCATGAAAAAACCTGCCGCATGCAAAGCGCAACCGTAAAGAACCATCCACAGCGGCGGCAGCCACCAAATCTGAAGCGCTTCCCGCGCCGCTGGAAACACCGCCAGAATCCCGGCGATCAATCCGGCGAACAAGGGCGGCAGAAGCGCCTGGGTCACGCGCCGGGTCGGCGGCGACCAAAACGGCTCGGCCTCCTTGAGAGATTGCCGGCGAACCATCAGATAGGCGCCGCAGAGCCCCACCAGGCCGATGGCGGTCCAGTAGAGGACAAAGGCGCGCCCTGACTCCAAACCGAAAAACCAGCCGCCTGCCGCCGCCAGCAACCCCAGAATTCCCAGCAACAGCATGATCGGCGCGAGAGTCCGCCGATAAATGGCGGACCGTTCCATCAATGTTCGAATCACCTGCAAATGTTCACCGGCCCAATTCGAGTCCATGAATGCACTTTGCATTACAAAGTGAGTTCGAGTCAAGACCTTTTTTGATCGCATTTCGGGCCGCTCGCGTTTCCGGGGCGGTCTCCAGGCAGCGGCCTCTCTCCATTGCGCCGTGGCTCAGGAAAGGAAGGGCCTTTGTCCTCGCCTGACGGCAGCCCCGCGCGTCGAACGAGAGAAGAGCGGAAATCTGCCCAAGGAACGCTTTGGCGTTGAAGAAGGAGGAGAAGAATAACGGGGTGACTGGCATGGCCGGGCTGCGACGCTGAAAAGCTGCGCGAGAAAAAACCGATTTTGATTTGCACTGCCCGCCATGGTGGCTAGATTGAGAGCCGTGATGAGCAGACTGACAAGAGCGATTGCCCTGTTGCTGCTGGCCCTGTGGGTGCCAGTCACGGCGCATTGCCGGCTGGAATCAATCCCCGTCTTCAGCTTCCTGGTCTGTTGCGGTCACGATGACGCTGTTCCACATCAAGACTCGGATTGCGAAGAAGACGCTTGTGGAACAGTCGAGTCCGGCGCCTACAGGATTGCCCAAAAAGCGCCGCGGCTCTTGGATTTGGCGCCGATCATTTGCTGTGTGCTGACCGAAGTGCCGGTTGCTCCTGAGCCGCCGCACCTGATGGCCGCGGCCTTGCCGCCGGAGCTGCCTGTCTCCTGGCAATTCACCTTCCGCACGGCGCTCCTGCCGCGCGCCCCTTCGTTCGTTTCCTGATTCGTCCCGTCCGGGACTCCTTCCTCGGCGCGGAGTGATCTCACCCCGCAGTGTATTCCTTTTGGTCGGTTTGAAGCGGTGTTGTTTGTCTATGAAGCGAACGAAACGATTGAATTTGCCACTGCTCCTGGCGGTGGCGCTGGGCAGCGCAATTGCGCTCCCGGCCGTTGACCAGGAAAGCCAATCTGCCTTCGCCACGAACGCCCTGACTCTGGAGCGGGCCATCGGCCTGGCGCTTGAAAGCAATCCTGAACTCCGCGCCTCGCGCGGGAGAATTGACGCCGCGGCGGGGCGCGCTTACCAAGCTAGACTCTGGTCCAATCCTGAACTGGAACTGGGCACGGAAGACGGCCCGGCGAGAGGCGGGCGGGCGCTCTCAGGCGCCAAGCAAACCATCGGCGTCGCGCAGACGCTGCCGTTTCCAGGGAA
>CAYIIH010000170.1:0-17031 GCA_964363225.1 uncultured Verrucomicrobiota bacterium
GACCATGCCATACTGTCCCACTTGGCGGGGGCCGACCGTATTAAAAAGCCGGGCAATGATGACCGGGAGGTTTCGTTCCTTGGCAAAAGCCATGGCCAGGAATTCATCCATGAGTTTCGAGCAGGCGTAACTCCATCGCCCTAAATAGGGTGGGCCGATGAGCAGGTCGTCCGATTCAGCAAAGGCCGGCTTTTGGCTTTTGCCATAGACTTCGGACGTGGAGGTCAATAACACGGGGGTGGAGTTGGCGCTGGCTGCCTCGAGGATCGCTTCGGTTTCCCGCAGATTGGTCTCGATGGTGCGGATGGGTGACTTGACCACCAGTTCTACTCCCACCGCTGCCGCTAAGTGGTAGATGAAATCGCTCTGGGCTGCCAAACCTGCTAACTCGTTGCATTCAGATACCTTGCATTGAATGATTTTGAGTTCGGAGTGGGCCATCACGCTGCGGAGATTATCCAGGCTTCCGGTGGAGGAATCATCAATTACCGTGACCGAATAGGCTTCAGCCAACAACCGCTCCACGAGATGCGAGCCGATAAAGCCCGCGCCGCCCGTGACTAGGAAATGAGCGTTCATTCCAATGCTTGGGCCACAGCCTCGGCCAGCTTCTGTCTGTAGGCCACAGAGCAAATTAGCCGCGCCTCCTGTGGATTGGATAAATAACCGCCTTCCAGCAGGACGGCAGGACGATTCTGCTCGCGTAAAACCGCCATGAAACGCGCCCGTCGAATGCCGCGATCCTTCTGGCCGGTTGCTTCGAGCAAGGTCCGATGCAGCCGGACTGCGTATTGCAGATTCTCGGCATCAAAAGCATTGTTGGGGAATACGCGGCTCGCATCATCCTCGTATTCGCGTGTTAAGTTGGACGGCATCCCTCTCGGTGTCAGACAATAGGTCTCCAAACCGGATTGCTCTCGTCCACCCGCGGCAGGATCAACCCAGTTAAAGTGCAAACTAAGGAAAAAATCAGCCCGAATTTGATCTGCAAACGCAACCCGTTCCGGCAGTGTGAGATCAACATCATTCGTGCGCGACAGGCAAACCTTCCAGCCGCGCGCTGACAAAAGCGGTTCCAGCCGCAAAGCCCATTCCAGGGTCAATTCCTTTTCGTACAAACCATTGATAACGCATTTGGCTCCGGCATTCTCACCGCCATGTCCGGCATCCAAGACGATCACCCGGTTGGTTCTGCTCAGGTTCAGGGTGGGCAGAATCAAGGGCTGAAAGTTCTTCGCCGCATCCAAAGCATGCACGTACGGCCGGCCATTAATGAACTGCGGAACAAATCCCAGCCCTACGCTTAGTCCGTTCCAAGAGGCCAATCGGCTTCCAATCGTGATGGCGATGGCCCCGTTCGTAGAGCGCAACTCATAAGAGAGATTCGAGCCATTGGCCAGCCGCCGGGGCTCGCCCCATCCGTTGGTCAGACTCCAATTCCGCCACGGAATCCAACCATCAACCATTGGCGCGCCGGCACTTCGAGCCACCGGCACCGGTGTTGGCAAAATCCTCGGTGTTAAGGCTCGAAAAGAGGGTTGTGCTGGCGTCGCGGGTGGTTTGTCAGGCTTGGTCACAATCATCTCAGGCGGTTGTCCGCGAAGCGGAGTAACCCGGGGCGGCGGCTTGGGCGGAGTGGGACACCCTGTCAAACCGATGACAAGCACCAAGAGGCTGAATCTGGTCCGAAGTCTTAACACAAGCCCATTTTCATGAACCAGACTCGCGACTCAAGCCGGATGTTCAGATTTCCGGAAGACGGACGATCCATGCTTGCGCGAACACCGTAATCGTGCGATACGGTTGAAGGTTGAACGCAACTATGTCCAGCCAGGATCAATACGACGATGCCATGTATGACTTCAGCACTGGTGATTTTGATTCCGCCATTGCCAAGCTGAAGGCCATTCTGGCTGAAGACCCCGCCCATTTTGACTCCCAGCTTTCCCTGGGCATGGCCTATTGCCGCAAAGGCGACTTCGCCACGGCTATCCTCGAAGGGCACAAAGCTGAGAAACTAAGGCCCAACGAGCAACTGGTTCATACCAACCTTTCGCTTTTCTACATGAAAAGCGGTGATAAGAAAACCGCTGAGCATCATGGTTTGCAGGCTCGGATCGCCTCCTGGAAAGCACCCGCATCGCCACCAGACACTCGCAGCTCCGACCCGGAACTGAACATGGCCAAACCGAAGCCACCGCCCGTCAATTTGCCTGATAAATTCCCCGATATGCCCTGGAAAAAGAAACCGCCCGTGGGAGGTAACAACAGCACGCCAACGTCCTGACCGGCATCTTGTCACTGAAGTTTTCTTTATGAAATCAGCCTACGAACTCGCTATGGAGCGCTTGAACAAATCGGCTCCCGTCCAAAAGCTCACGGGTGAACAAAAGAAACAACTTGCCGAGCTGGACTCGCTTTTCGCCGCCAAAGTTGCCGAACGCGAAATCTTCTTGAAAGGCGAAATGGCCAAAGCCGCTGCAAAAGGCGAATACGAAGCGCTGGAACAATTGCAGAAACAACTCGCCAGCGACCGCAAGTCCCTGGCCGTGGAACGGGAAGAGAAGAAAGAAAAGGTTCGACAAGGACGATCCTGAAGGCGAGATGCAGCTAAGCGCGTGTGCGGAAAATCGATTTCGGGTATCCTCCTCGTCGTCGTTCTCGTCCTTGATGTGGCCTTTATATTCGAGGACGAGGAGAACAAGGACGAACAGACGGTCTGCAATTCCTGTACACGCTCTAACTCGTTCTGCCCCTTTCCTGCCAAAGATGGAAATGATAGAGCGCAACCGCCACTAATGAGTGTCGAATCCGGCCAGTGGCAACCAAATCCGAAAGACCGGACACCGGAACCAGCCGGGTGATCAGATCTTCACCACGATCGAACACCGTTGGATGCCGCAACCGGCAGTTGCGCACCAGCACCGT
Organism: uncultured Verrucomicrobiota bacterium; assembly: GCA_964363225.1. Lineage (GTDB taxonomy): Bacteria > Verrucomicrobiota > Verrucomicrobiia > Limisphaerales > CAYIIH01 > CAYIIH01. The sequence continues at coordinate 2,929 of CAYIIH010000170.1, forward strand.
GAAGCACACGTTGCTCATAATGGCCGGATTGGCGTAAACTTGGCCGATGATTTGAGCGTCCTCTCCCTCATAACCGGTTTCTTCACGCAACTCACGCTCACCAGACTCAACCGGCGAAGCATCGCTTCCGTCCATCATCCCTCCGGGTATCTCCAGTTCAACCGTGTTTGATCCATGACGGTACTGCTCCACCATGATCAATTGGTTCTCCGCCGTAAGAGCGATGACATTGACCCAATTGACGCTATCGATCACAAAGAAATCATGCTCCTGGCCGGTCCGCGGCGAAACTTTCAGGTCCGAGCGAATAGTGAAAATGCGAAAATCGCCGATGTTCTTGGAACTGAGCTTAAGCCAGGGTTTGATCATGTTAAGCTGCCCCAACTTGCGCCCCCCGCAATTCGATTACGCCGTTGCATCAGCCGGAACGATTTTAATGCTCTCAACCGCGATGCGCGCCATCGGTTTGCTCTTCTCGCCGCCGCCGCCAAAAGTCGTGGGAGCTTCGCCGATGTTTCCCAGAACGTCATCCCCCTTGATCAGTTGGCCAAAAGCCGTGTATTGGCGGTCCAGAAACTTGGCGTCGGCCAGGCAGACAAAGAACTGGCTGCCGGCTGAGTCGGGATGTTGGGACCGCGCCATGGAAATGACGCCGCGGACGTGGGAACGATCATTGAACTCCGCTTTGATTTTATAACCGGGGTCGCCTGTTCCCCAGCGGTGCTCCAGATCGGGATTCTTGGTCAACGGATCGCCCCCTTGGATCATGAATCCCTTGACGATGCGATGAAAGGCAGTGCCGTCATAGAATCCCTGCCGGGCCAGTTTCTTGAGATTCTCCACCGTCTGCGGCGCCACCTCCGGCCAAAAGGCAATGACCATTTCCCCCTGAGTGGTCTTGATCACGGCAACTTCATTCATAGATTGTCTTTCGCTATGGGTCTGGTTCTTTCTGCATTGGATTGCCCTGTTCCTGGGAAGAACATTCCTTCATCCGCCAGAATTCCGGCCACAGCTCACCTTTGGCAGGGGGCAACTCCTTTGTCACGCACAGAATAGAAACTCATACCCATCCTTCTTGAAAAAATCCTTTCTCTCCGCCCGAAAATACTCTTCTATAGCGCCCGTATGTTGAAGAATATTTGCACAAAAAGCCGTCTTTCATTGTTTCTCGCCTTGGGCAGTCTCATCGGCCATGCCCAGGGGGCGGAGGTTGAACGCAAACTGGCCGAAGGCGTCTATGCCGAGATGGACACTTCGAAAGGGAAAATCCTCCTGCAATTGGAATTCGAAAAAACGCCGCTGACCGTGGCCAACTTTGTCGGACTCGCCGAGGGAACCAAGGATTATTCCAGGGAACCCGGCGGAACGCCCAAGGCGCAAGGCAAGCCATTTTACAATGGACTCACCTTTCATCGCGTCATTCCCGATTTCATGATCCAGGGCGGCTGTCCGCAGGGCACGGGCACCGGCGGACCGGGGTACAAATTTCAAGACGAAACTCGACCCGACCTAAAACACAACGGACCCGGCGTTCTCTCCATGGCCAACTCGGATCGACAGGGCTCCAAGGCCCCGTTCTCGAACGGGGGCAGATCCAACGGTAGCCAGTTCTTCATCACGCACCTCGCCACGCCTCATCTCGATGGCCTCCATACCGTCTTCGGCCATGTCGTCGAAGGCCAGGACGTCGTCAACAAGATCGTCCGAGGCGACACCCTCAAATCGATCACGATTCTCCGCATCGGTGACAAGGCCAAGTCGTTCAAGGGCAATCAGGCTGATTTCGAGACCTATTCGAAAAAATCCTGATCAATCGCGTCGGAACGGCAGGGACACGATTTTAACCGGGCTTTCACCCTGGGCAGTGCGCAGGAACAATACCGTGCCGATCTGATTGGCTTCACGGCGCACGTAGCCCAAGGCGATGTTGCATTGGAGAGCCGGCGAAAACAGGGAACTGGTGATAAAACCGGCCTCTTTGCCGTCCTTAAAGAGCTTATCCCCTTTGACCGGCAGCTCCGGCAGATGGTCGGCCAATCGCAGACCGCGCAAGGCCCGGGCCACCTGTCCGTAGGTGCGCAAGCGGGCGATGACCTCCTGACCGATGTAGCAGCCTTTTGTGTAGCTCACCGCCCGTTCGTCAAGACCGGCTTCGGACGGAAGATTGGCTTCGTCCATGTCCGCGCCAAACCGCGGCAGGCCGGCTTCGATGCGTGCCATTTCCAGAGCTTGCCAGCCGCACACTCGGCCTCCCACTGCCTGGACGGCAGCCACTAATCTGGCCGCTAAGCCGTCCAGAGCCGTGTTGGGCACAAACAAGTCAAAACCCTGAGTGCCCAGGCGCGGTTGGCGCATCAGATAGACTTCGCCCAGCGTGTCGTCTGGCACTGATACGAAGCTCATCCTTTTGGCTGGTAATTCGAGCCCCAAATGCAAACGGAGGACGACCTCATCCGCCTTCGGTCCCTGCACACTCCACAAGCCGTAGTGGGAGGCGACATCCACTACTTGCACGTCGTCAGCGATGATGTATTTTTCGAGCCGCTGGGTGACAGCGCCTGGCAGTCCCGGTTCGAAGTCAAGCAACAGTTCGTCCGCCAGACAATAGATATTCAGGTCGCTTTGCATCTTGCCCTTGGCGGTGACCAGCGCAGCATAACAGCCTTCGCCGACGGCCAGGTCCTTCACATTATTCGTGACCTGGCCGTTCAGGAATTTCTGCCGATCGTTTCCGGTCAGGCAAAGGCGTCCGCGAAAACTCAGGTCAATCACGCCCGCCACGTTTCGCAAGGCGGCATGTTCAACCAGCGGTTCCCCATAATGATCAACGGCTTCCACCCCATTCACTTCGGTGAACCGAGCGTCAAGACTTCGATGAAATTCGTGCAATACCAGAGCTATCATGGCTGTAAATATAAGCCTTCCAGGCTGGATTTCATGCCGGCGCTACTCTGATTTTCCGATGCAATAAAGATGTTCTCAGGACAAGACCTGCCGTTTTATGACGTGGTAAACCTCGGTCGAGTCCAGTTGCGGCCCCGGCAGAAGCGCGCCGTTCTCCACGATCAGAACGGGCCAATCCCGCGGGCCGGCCGGCCGGCGGCCATGCGAACCCCGCACAAGAGTGGCATCGAGCGGAATGACATCCATCAGCATGCGGAAGCCGAGCTTCTTTTGCAGCAGGCGCCAGGCGATTTTGAGGAAAGGGAATCGCAGCTTAGGATCAAGGAAAAGTTCCACCGGATCATAGCCGGGCTTGCGGTGAATATCGACGCAGCGGGCAAAATCGGGCGCCGCGGAATCGTCGAACCAGTAATAATAAGTGAACCACGACCTCTCGTCCGCCACCACGATGAGATCGCCGGAGCGCGCGTGATCGATGCCCAGGTCCGCTTTTTCAGTTTGCCCAAGAACCTTTTCGACGCCGGGTTGACTCTGGAGCAGCTCGCGCACCCTGGCTTCGAGTGACAAATCGTTCAGATAGACGTGAGCAATCTGATGGTCAGCGACTGCGAACACCTTGCTGGCGCCGCAATCCAGCAGTTCCAGACCCAATTCTTCCTTTACAGTGATCCAGCCTTTCTCGCGAAACAACCGGTTCAAATGAATCGGTTGAGCCACTTCGGTAATGCCGTATTCGGACAGCAAGAGCACCTGAACCGAGCGATCCCGGAAAAAGGTGATCAGATCGCCGGCAATACGGTCGATTTGCCCCAAATCCTGGGCCATACCGGGATGACGCGGACCAAGCCGCTGCAAGCTGTAATCGAGATGCGGCAAATAAATCAGGCTGAGGGTCGGATGGTATTTGTTTTCAATCCATTGGGCGGACTCAGCAATCCACCGGGAGACCGCATCGGGGGAGTATCGGGCCGATTTAACTCCTGCCGCCGGCCCCCAAAAGGCCGGGAATGGAAACTCGCCCAAATCCTCTTTAATCTCTGTGCGAATGGAGGTGGGCCAGGAATAGATGTCGAAGAACTTGCGGCCGTCGGCCGGATAGATGGGCCGGGGAGTGATCGAGTAGTCTGCCGAGGAATACATGTTGAACCACCAAAAGAGCTGCGCGCAGGTGAACTCCGGCTCCAATTCGCGCAGGTCTTCCCATATTCTTCGAGCGCGGACCAGGTGATTGGATTGTTTCCAAAATTGAACCTCCGCCAGTTCGCGGTTGTACCAGCCATTGCCAACAATCCCATGCTGAACCGGCCGCGCGCCGGTCAGATAGTTTGACTGCGCCGTGCAAGTCACAGCCGGAAAGGCCGGCACAAGTGCCGCCTTGGCTCCTTGCCGGAGGAAGTCATTGATCCTGGGCGTGGCGGGGCCCAACAGCGATTCGGTGAGACCGACAATGTTGATAACCGCTGCGCGCTTCATGCCATTTCAGCAGGTCAAAACTGCTTTTCGGTGGGCCAGTGAGACGGTTCCGAATTACCCGAATGCGGGATAAACCCTCTGGTCTCGCTGCTGGTGCCGCTCTTCCAGCTTGCAGATGGCTTCCATGACTTTGGGCAGATTCATCTCATGCACTTCGAAACCGTGCCCGATTGCTTGCAGGAGCGTGATGGTCAGTTCGCCCCCCAGGTGCTCCCGGAATTCCTCGAGCCCGCTCAAAATCATCAAGGCGTTTTCCGAGTCAGCATGGACCAGTTCATTGGCGAAGAGATCAAAACCGAGCTTGTCCAGAAGATCAAGCACCCGTTCGGTGGCCGCGGCGTCCAGGAAACCCATTTTTTGGGAATAGATAACGTCCAGGGCAATGCCAATCGCCACCGCCTCGCCATGGCGGATTTTGTATTCGGAAAGCTGTTCCAGTTTATGCGCCGCCCAATGCCCAAAATCCAAGGGCCGCGCGGAACCAAATTCAAAGGGATCGCCGGAAGTGGCGATATGGTTGAGGTGCAGCTCGGCGCAACGGTAAATCAGCCGTTGCATGGCCGCCGGCTCGAAGTCGCGCAAGGCGGCCGCGTCCCGTTCAATCTCCTCAAAGAAACCCCGATCGCGGATCAACGCCACTTTCACCGCTTCCACATAACCGGCGCGTTTATCGCGAGGCGAAAGGGGTTCCAGGAGCTTGGCATCATTGATCACGGCGAAGGGCGGGGCAAAGGTGCCGATGAAATTCTTCTTGCCGAAAGCATTGATCCCGTTTTTCACGCCCACGCCCGAGTCATCCTGGCTCAGAGTGGTCGTCGGAATCCGCACATGGCGCACGCCGCGGTGAGCCGTGGCCGCCGCTAATCCGGCCATGTCCAGCAGGGCGCCTCCACCGACGGCGATCAAGTAGGAATGGCGGTCGATGTGATACCGATCAATGAGGGAGTGGATTTCAGAAACATGAAAGTAGGAGTTCTTGGTCCGCTCACCCCCTTCAATAATGACCGGAGGACAAGCCAGCTTCAAGCAGGTTGGATAAGCGGCAAAATAAGCTTGGATACCGGCGGCCAGATCGGGTTGGGCCTGGGCCAGCGATTCGTCCACCACCACCAGCGCCTTATGACGCCCCCGCGCCTTATCGACCGCCAGAACCTCTTTCAACACCGGATTGGCAGGCGCAAATACATGGTGCGTAAAATGAACCTGATGCCGAAAACTGACCTGGATGTAACGCTCGATGCTGGGCATTGATTTACTGTGAAAGGTTGGACGAAAGATTTCTAGCTTTATTTAGGTAGCGGCGGATCTTCGCAAGTGTGTGGGGCTTCGCTTCCCAAAGATTTGTCGGTTTGATCGAGGGCATAGTCAAGGTCGGTGTCAGCGTCTCAGCGTCAGTTTCTCCGCATACAGGAGGTTGCGCGTTCGCCCATGAACACCAACTCCCACTGCTGCCGGTTCACCTCCATCAGCGAATCGTCCGAGTGCCGTCGGCTCCAGACCGTGGCGCGTTCTTCCGTTGGCAGTTCGTCCACGAAACGGAAGGTGGATGCGGCCAGGCGAAGGGAAGGGCGAATTCCGAATGACGAACGAGGCGAAGTCCGAACGACGAATTTCGAGTGTCGAACTGACCTTGGCAAGGCGCAGCCATCACAGGTCGAGTTGTTGCAGGACGTTTTCCACGGTCAGATGGTGGTGGGTAGGCAATCACTAAACAGTTGGCTTCATGACACGTGCCAGAAGTGGCAGACGAGGGCGTCTGCCAGGGTACCCGGGGCGGGTGCGCTTCCCAGACCATTGACCAGCCGACTGATCGCCAGCGCATACTAATTGGTTTGCCTCGGAAGGATTCGCGGTCAGAATGCCGGCGCAAGCATGAACATCATCACGCCTATGAAGAAAACGCTTTCTTACGGAACATTGGCTGGAGTTCTTTTCCTCGCATGCTCAAGCGCAGCCGGAGCGGCGGGAAAGGACGCAGGTGAATTGATCTTCCAGGATGACTTTAACGGCACGCTGGCCGAGGGGTGGTTTTTCGAACGGGAGGAGCGTGCGAATTGGCGGGTCGGCCCGGCCGGGTTGGAAGTGCGCGTGCAGCCCGGCAACATGTGGGGCGGCGCCAACAACGCAAAGAACGTTATGGTGCGCGCGATTCCCACGCCAACCGAGGCGCCGGTGCAGATTTCCGTGACCATCAGCAACCAGCCCACGGCTCAATGGGAGCAGGCGAACCTGGTCTGGTATTACGACGGCGGCAACATGGTGAAGCTCGGACAGGAACTGGTGACCGGCCGGTACTCCATCGTGATGGGCCGCGAGGAAGGCGACCGGGCGCGCACGGTGGCCATCATTCCCCTGGATGCCCACACGGTCGAGTTGCGGTTGCAGGCGGTCAACAACCGGGTGCGCGGCCAGTTCCGCACGGCGGCCTGGCGCGACTGGCGGGACGTGGGCGAATGCGATCTGCCGGTGAAAGGCGAGCCGAAGGCCAGCCTCCACTTTTACAACGGACCACCCAACGAGGAGCACTGGGTGCGCGTCAACCATTTCACCGTGCGCCGTCTGCCGGCCGGCAGCGCGGACTGGCCGCGGGTGCGCCTCGAGGAGAAGATGCTCCGAGCGACAGATAGCCCGCGCCTTGAATCTGACGCCGTCAGCCTGCCCGGAAGTTTTACGCTGTTAAGCTATGTGAAGGATGTCGCCACCGACCCCAAGGCGGATTACGAACAAAGCATCTATGGAAACCACGATGGCAGCTATGGATGGCATTGGGACCGCCGGACCTCGGCCAGCAAGGAGCCAACCGTGGTGTGCGTGGGCGTGGGCACGGACGCGCTTTGGCCCGTCGCACGCAAGGACAGTTTCCTCCCCATCGCTGTCGCCGCTCTCAAGTCGCTGGAACTGGAACTGGACGCGGTGACGCGATTGGAAAACGATCGCGGCGATCACAACCTGGTCGTGCTCATGCAGACGAAGCCGGCCGGCCGGGTGGCGATCTGGTTTGACTGGTACGGCCAGACCTCCGAGGTGCAATCCCTGAATGACGGTTACCGCGCTTATGGGCATGTGCCGGTGCCGGCGGGATCCAACGAGATTCAATATCGCATCAAGGGCTTCCGGGGCGCCCCACCGCGCGTCAACCTGAAGGCGTTCCTCGACGATGCGAACCGGCGCGGTCTGGCGCCACAAAGCCAGGTGCTCAGTGTCTGGTTTGGCAACGAGATTTGGAATGGCTCGCGCGGTGGCACGCTCGTCACCAAGCTGGACTTGATCCTTGACGGCCAGCGCTATTCAAGTGTGCCTGTAAAGCCGGAAGAAAAGAAATGACCTCCGTCATTGATGCGGGAACGAGGTCATGCATTTCTGCAAGGATGTGGCTGCGTCTGAAAGCCGAGACATTCTTGGACCGCACAACCTCTCCGTCCTTTTCATCGTTCCCGCCCGCGGCCCGCTAACATGAGTATTCGTCAAACGCTTTGGCAGGAACGGCACGTTGAAGGAAGCGCAGCCGCGCTCGCGGTGCGGTGTGCGCCTCCTTGTCCTGCCGATGGCGATGGCGGCGATGGCGCAGACCGAAGTCTTTCCAACCGGCGTCGTGACGAACGAGCTGAGTGTCAACCTCAGCGTGGTCCTGAACAATACGCGGCAGCGTCCCACGGGCATCAACGTGGACAATTCGGTGAAAGGCTATGCGGTGAAGTATTGGGAGATTGGCAACGAGATTTGATTGAACAACGAAACCGGGACCAATCGCATTGCTCCGGCGACCTACTCCGCTGACCTGATGCTTTGCCGGAGCGGGCATGGCCTGGCCCGATCGGATGCACGAGTTTCGGGTTCAGCGGCTCAAGGAAACAGGGTCGAACGGCGGCGTATTTGCGCCGGCCTCGGGGCGGCGAGGGGGCGATGGCCGCTCGGCACGTGACGCCAACTCCTCCTCTCCCCCGCTGGGGGCGAGGATGCCCGCTGGGCGGGCGAGGGGGCCACCGTGAGCCGTCGCGACCAGCCGCGTGCGTGTCACGCCCAGCGCCTCGACTTTCGCCCGCGACAGCGGCGCCGGATGCAGGCGGCCCTCGCCCCACAGAGCCAGCGTAGCGGCCCGGGACCGGTCGTCCGGTCGTTCGGATTGGCCGATGGGCAGGATGCTTTGCGCCTGGTCGGGATCGTGCATCGGCACCCATTGGGTGTAGGACTGCGCCGTCTGACACCCGATCGTGCCGCCGTCCGTCACCGTCAAAGCCGGCAGGACCACGGCCTGGGCGGGATCGAGCGCCGGGAATCCATCCAGGCTCTCGTAATAACCCAGCCGCCGCTCTGTGACCGCCGCGCGGGCCCGGGCATTCCAGGCCGCCGGGTTGTCGCCATACTTCTCCCGGGCCGACTGCCACGCCGCAGCCAGCGATCGGTCAATGAAATCTTGCTCGCGGTCCGACAGCTCGGCTCCCGTGTTCCGTTCGATCCGGGCGGTGGCCGTCTTCAAGAAATAGGCCAGGCCCGATTCGCCTCCGCCATACACCAATGCCAGGTCGGTGTTGACGAAGCGGAAGAAGGTGTTCAGCTCCACCGCCAGTTCCGCGCCCTCTTTGGCCAGGGAGGACGAAGCGCCGGCGCGATACCACGGTTCCAGGCGGGCCAGGGCCTGGCGGGCGTCTTCAGACAACGCGCGCTTCAACCCGTCGCGCAGATGCAACCCAAGCCGGACAATGTCGCGGCGGGCGGGATTGACGGCGTCGAAGTGGACCGCCCGCACGTCCTCGGGCGTAAAGCGTTCCCTGGCCTTGAGGCACTCGCGCAAGCGCCACGACCGGACCGTATCGCCGCCCGCGCCGGTCATGGCGCCCAGCGGGAGCGGATACCACGACTCAATGGGCCGATGGTTGCCGCTGTAGAGGAACCCCGCCGCCGGGTTCATGACCCCGGGCAGCAGGTCGTGAGGCAGAATCTCCTGCCAGTCCTGCGACGGCCCGTGCCCCGGCCGCGCGTTGCGCCCGCTGGTAGGGTCGAGCCGTGAACGCACCGGGATTGCCGCCACCGCCCGGTAGCCGATGTTCCCCTCGCGGTCGCCGAACACCATGTTCGCGCTCGGGAACCGCCAACCGGCCAGCGCCGCATCGAACTCGCGCGCGTGGCGCGCCCGCAGCATGGCGATCGCCCCTTGGATGGTTTCACGGTTGGTCTCGCAGACCGGAATGCGTTTCAGGACGACCTCCCCCTCGCCCGGTTGCGCAAAGCAGAAGGCAGTCGCCACGGGGCCAAGATGTGTTTCGCGAACGGCGTAATCGATCGGCTCCCGTCCCTTGACCTTGATGATCTCGCGCTGCACGGTCATCGGCCGCCACTGGCCATCGAAGCGATAGCGATCGGGCTGCCCCGCGTCGGTTTCGAGTTGGAACAGATCGGCTTGATCGGCGCCCAGGGCCGTGACACCCCAGGCGACCTGGTCCGTAAAGCCGATGAGCAGGATCGGGCTGCCGGGCACTCCGATGCCGCGCGCATTGAAGGTCTTTCCCCGGAGGTGGAACTCGTAGAACAGCGACGGATTGCGGACCGGCGTTTGCGGATCACTCACCAGGACCGACGAACCGGTGGTGGTGCGCCGGCCGCCCACCACCCAGGCATGGCTGAACTTGGGACCCTCCGCGCCGTCACCGCCGCCGCTGATCCCATGCTCGCGGGCGTAACGCTCCACGCGTTCGATCCACCCGCCCGGCAGGTCGGTTCGCTTGACCACCGCCGGCCCTTCGTCGGGCGGCTTACGTTCCACGCCGGGGGGCGCGGCGGGGCGTTCGCCGGCGCGTCCTGCAGGGCGTGTGGGCGTCGGGCCTCGCGCGCCCCGGCCAGGCGCAGAACCCTCTGGCGCGTTGCGGCCCGCGATCAGATCACGCGTGCCGTCGGTGGCGAAAAACTGCGCCAAATGCCACCAGGACGCCAGGCAATCGGCAGGCGTCCACGGTTCGGGTTGGAGACCGGTGCGGGCAAAAAGCGGGTGCAAGTCGTCCCGGTGCTCGCGGAAATAGGCGTTGACGCCGTCGCTATAGGATTGGAGCAGGCCAAGAGCGCCGGCGTCGAGATGGGCGGCCGTGCGCCCGGCCGCCCGGTGGAAGCCAAACGTCCGCATCTTGCGGTCGTGGTCCAACGAGGTCTCCTTGCGATTGAGCATGCGGACCTCGCCGATCACTTCGGACAGCCGGCCCTGGATGATCCGCAGGGAGTAAGTCATTTGAAAACCGCGATCCTCAGCCGTGGCGTAGCCGAGGCCGTAAAAGGCCGCGGCATCGGTGTCCGCGAAAACATGCGGGATACCCCACGGATCGCGCAGAATCTCAACGGTGGGCGGAATGTCATCCGCGGCCCTCAGGGTGGACACGCCCATCAAGATGGCCAGCAAAACGCTCCGCGTGAAAGGACTCCGGGCTGCCTCAACAATGGAATGCAACGTTGTCATAAGGTCGTTTGTGAATGATTCTCGGTTGCCCGTCAACATTCTGATGGCCGAAGCCCCGTCCCGGAGTTTTCGAGAAAGTCCTCTACTCTGCCCTTGAAACTGATCCCTGCCGCACATCCGAAGATATGTGGAGAACGCCGGGACGTATGAACTCCCGCCAATGGTCACGCCGACTGCATTGCAGAAAAGCTCCTGCATCCGCCAATACCAACGCTCGGCAGCGAGTTGCTGTTCCTGCATGACTTGGGCAGCCGTCGTATCGCCGAGGCGGCCCAACAATTAAGCGCCTCTGCCTGTGACAAAGTCCCCGCAGGAAAACTTGACCTGCCCGCAAGGTGTTTCAGAGTTCAAGGACTCTAGCGGGCCGGGCCAGTACTGGGGCGGGAAAGCGGCACAACCGCTGACTGCAAGCCAGCCTTCGCGCACAGGAAGTAAACCACAGCACCAACGATGAAGGCCGCCACCGGCGCAGCCGGAACGTCCGGAATACCAGGGTTCCAGGCGTGCAGATTGGGAAGAATTCCGACGATGAAACCCAAAGCCCATGAAATCCAGCCCGCCGGATTAAAGCCCGCGCGCGGGCCGGTCCACTTGCCGCCCGCCAGCAAGTAATCGACCATCATAGCGCCGCAGATGGGGCCAAACGACGCGCCGATGATCACAAACACGGGAATGACTTTGCCGGCCAACCCGGTCACGGCCAGAATGATGCTCACGGCGGTGCCGATGCCCACGGAAACGAACGGATTCACATTTGGCAAAGTGGTCCTGAAACTGTTGGCGGCGATGAAGGAGGAGAAGCAAGCGGGAGGAAAGGCGGCCAAGGCCAGCAAAAACATGAGCCATCCGGCCGTCCCTTTGCTCAAGACCACCGCGATGAGATCGGAAGAGCGCAAGATGAGGCCGCCTTTGGCTGCGGTGGCCGCATCGACGGCTTGTTTGTGCAATTCGGGTGAACCATAAACGCCCGCCACCACCAGCAGAGAAATCCCCGCCGTCACGACGGTCGCCAGGGCGATACCGACCAAGCCGCCCCATTGCACATCATTTTTATCGCGGTTGTTCAAACCGAAATCCACGCCGGCCGCGCCGGCGGTGGCGAAGAAGCCGACCACGTAAGTCATCAGGAGCGCCAGCACGCCGATGGTGCCCAGGGCTGCCGGAGCCGCCGGCGCCAGCGCCTGGTGGCTGGCAATCAGATTTTGTGGATCGAAGCTGCCGACTCCTCCCACGGTTTTCACCAGCATCAGCAGCAGTATGGCCAGCGGGATCAACGGCAGGTAAGTAGCCACTTTGGCGACGTACTGAATACCTTTGAGGCCAACGAAAGCCGCGAGCACGCCCCAAATAACCATAATCAGTTTGGCGGGCACCGGGATCATGGCATTCAAAGCCAGCGCAGCGAAATAGGTATTGACGCCCAGCCAGCCAAACTGCAGGACACCCATCAGGAAGCCCGGCATAATAAACCCGCCCTTGGCTCCGAAGGTGGAAGTCCCCACGATGTAAAGCGGAAGCCCCGTTTTCATGCCGAGCAAACCGGGCACCAAGTAGAACAGGAAGTGGCAAATGAGCGCCGAAAGAACGAGCCCAAACAAAGCGACGCCGATTCCTTGCGAGAGCGTTCCGCCGAGGCTGCCGGCTTGGGTGTTGGCCGCATCCTGCCAGAAGACGAACCACAGGAAGATGCCCGCGTAAGTCGGGGCGGTGTTTTTGTACCACGGCGCGCGCTTCTCCGCTGGATTCGGGACGGCGCCGGTGATGTAGCCCGGCAGTTGACTGGAGCTTTGGTTTTGTGGATTATTCATGGCGCATTTATCGCTGTTTCTAATAGAAGCGCAAGCGAAAAAGGGATGCCCCTCATTCGGGCAAAATTCTCTTGCCGCCCTCTCGGTCAGCTTGCGAAACCCTGTCGGTTGGGCGGTTTATCTGCTATCCTCAAACGGCGCACTCCTCGAAATCGCGCCGCCTTTTAACTTCTAAAATCCGGTATCTTGATAACCGCTCCGCCGCGCAGGGCCGATTCATGCGCGCAGATGCCGGCCATGGTCCAGTTGACCGATTGATAGACATCGGGGAAGGAAGGGCGCCCTTCGACGATGCTCATCAGAAATTCGTGCGCCAGGTGCGGATGCGATCCGCCATGGCCACCGCCCTGGATGAAGGAAAGGTGTTGATGCTCGTCCGCGTCATAAACGCCTTTGGTGGTGAAGCAGCGGATCGGTTCGGGCAGCAAATGAGCGTAATCGGGAATCTTCACCTTCTCGACCTTCTCCCCGCCCACGTGCAGCACTGGGTCCTCGCCTTCAACCAACTGCCATTCAAAGGAGGTGTTCGAGCCATAGGCGTCGAAGCTCTCAATATACTGCCGGGCGGCATTGAACAGAAAGCGGGTCACCTCGCAGCCTAAGTCCTGATTGCGAATCTTGAAATGGGCGGTTTCGAATGAAAACGGGGAGCCGTACTTCGCGATCAGCGGTTCGGCTATCCGCCCGGAGCCCAAACAGGAAACGTAATCAGCCTCGCCTTTCACGAGCGCCAGGCAAGGACTGACGCAGTGCGTTGCGTAATGCATGGGCGGCAACCCTTCCCAATAAGAAGGCCAGCCCTCCATGTTCTGCAAGTGGGACCCCCGCAAGAATTGGATGCGTCCCAATTTGCCTGTGTCGCGCAACTCCCTCACATAGAGGTACTCGCGCGAGTAAATGACCGTTTCCATCATCATGTAATTCCGGCCCGACTTCCGGGCCGCTTTGACGATTTGCTCGCATTCCTTGACCGTCGTGGCTGCCGGCACGGTGCTGGCCACGTGTTTGCCCGCTTTCAAGGCCGCGATACTTTGCGGCGCATGGAGATGGATGGGCGAATTGATGTGCACGGCATCCACGCCGGGGTCTTTGATCAATTCCTCGAAACTGGTGTAGCGCTTTTCCACTCCGAAGGCATCGCCAATCTGGTCCAGCTTTTCCTTGGTGCGCTGGCAGATGGCATACACGTTGGCGTGCGGATGACGCTGGAAAATGGGGATAAACTCGGCTCCAAACCCCAGCCCGACTATGGCAACATTAATCTTTCCTTGATTCATGATCGTTTAATTCTCTGGTTACGTTGGCGGCTTATGCTCGTACAGCTACCGATTGCTTGAAACATCGTTATTTGGCAACGCGCTGAATACACCGTCTCCACGCAGAACTGTCAACGGCAAAAGTTCCGACACAACATAAAACTATGGCAGATTTTCGAAGCCCAATAGAGTGTTGGGTTCTGGGGCTTTACGCATC
>CAYIIH010000171.1:0-17019 GCA_964363225.1 uncultured Verrucomicrobiota bacterium
TTTCTGGAGGATACGAATGGCGATGACCTGGCGGATAAGAAGACGATTCTTATGACCGGTTTTGGCCTGCAGGACCGGCACGAGTTGCTCAATAGCTTTACCTGGGGACCCGATGGCTGGTTGTACATGACCCATGGCGTCTTCACGCACTCCAAAGTAAAGGACCCGAAGAATCCCGACGATGACGGCGTGATCATGAATGCGGCCGTGGCGCGCTTTGATCCTCGCACCAGGAAATTCGAGGTCTATGCCGACGGCACGAGCAATCCGTGGGGCGTCGATTTCGACCGGTATGGCAACGCGTTTGTGAGCGCCTGTGTGATTGATCATCTTTTCCATTTGGCGCCGGGCGGAGTGTACGTGCGGCAGGGCGGCACGCCGGCGCATCCTTACACCTATCAACTCCTGTCTTCGATTATCGATCACAAGCATCACATGGCGGCTTACTCCGGCGTCCAGGTTTATCAGGGGGATCAATACCCGGAGGAATATCGCGGCACCATTTTCATGGGCAACATCCATGACAATGCCGTGCATCAGGACCGTCTGATCCCCAACGGATCGAGCTTCAAAGCCTCGTTTATCAGGGACTTGGTGCGGGCCAATGATGGCTGGTTCATGCCGGTCAGCCAGCAGGTCGGCCCCGATGGGGCGCTCTGGATCATGGATTGGTATGACAAATATCCCTGCTACCAAAATGCCAATGCCGATCCGGAAGGCGTGGACCGCGAGCATGGCCGGATCTGGCGGCTGGTTTATACAGGCAAGAAGCCGGGCGCACCCGTGCCGCCGCGCCCCATGGGGATGAACCTGGCCAAGCTCAGCAGCGGGGAACTGGTCAAAACGCTCGCGCATCCCAACGTCTGGCAACGGCGCATGTCGCAGCGCCTGTTGAATGAGCGGCGGGATGCCAGCACCAAACTTCCCCTGCAAAAGCTGCTGCGAGACGGCCAGACGCTGGAAGCCCGCCTGGCGGCGCTCTGGACGTTGCACGGCTCCGGACTGTTGGACGACGCCACTTTGGAAAACCTGGTGGCCGATCGAGAAACCGGCCTGCGGATTTGGGCAGCCCGTCTCACGGGCGAGCGAGGCGATGCGGCCGAGCCGGCCATCCAACGATTAACCACCTTGTCCGCCGACCCGGAGCCGACGGTGCGTTTGGCGGTGGCTGTGGCCGCGCGCCAGTTTGTTTCCGGGTCATTGACGGTGAACACTCCCGTTGCCGCCACGCTGGCCGGAGCGCCTGTCGAGGAAATTCTCACGCTCCTGGTGCAAAATTCGAGCTCAGCCGAGGACCCGGTGTTGCCCTTCATGATTTGGATGGCGGCCGAGCCTGGAATTGCGCGCGACCCGGAGCCGGCCTTCGGCTGGTTGTCGGCTCATGGCGCGGAAACCATGCCGTTGAGCGGCAAGCTTTTGCGCAAGATCATGCTCCGCGTTTGTGATGGTGGCAAAACCGAGTTTCTGGATGCTGCGGTGAGCTTTTTGTCGGGGCTGGGAGAGCAGGATGCGGCTTTGGCTGTCGCCAGCCTGGATGGCTTGATCGAAGGCCAAAGAGGCAAAGCGCTGGCACCGGGCGTTGCCACAGGACCGCTCCTGGCCAAGCTCAGAGCCAGCGCCAACCCTGAGCTCGTGGAACGGTCCCAGCGCCTGGGCACGCTCTGGGGAGACGCGGCGGCGCTGCGCGAAGTGCTCAACAAAGCGGCTGACCCCAAAGCCGGCGAAGCGGATCGGATCAAGGCCATCCAAGTGGCGCGCCAAATGAAGAATGACGCCGCGCGTGAGGCCATGCTGGAGTTGCTGGCTCGGAACAGCCCGGACGCCATCGCCATCGAAGCGATGCATGCGCTGGGCGAACTGGGTGGCGAGGCCGTGGCGGAGGCCATCCTTGACCGGTGGAAAACCTATTCGGCCACGGTGCGCCGCACGGCGGCTGAAACGCTGGTCTCGCGCAACAATTGGACTCGGACTTTCCTGTCAGCTTTGGAGCGCAAGGAGGTTGCGACCGCCGATCTGCCCGTGCCGGTGGTTCGGACGCTGACACAATCGAAAGACGATTCCATTCGCGCGCGCGCGGCCAAGGCCATCGGCCGGTTTCGCGAAATCGAGGCCGACAAGCTGAAACTGATCGCCGAGAAGAAAACGGTGGTGATCAATGGTCCGGTGGACGTGGCGGCGGGGCATGAGGTCGCTCAGAAAACCTGTTTCACCTGCCATAAGCTTCACGGTGAAGGAGCCGAGGTCGGCCCGGAATTGACCGGAGTGGGACGCTCCAGCTTGGACGCCCTGCTGGCCAACGTCATCGATCCCAATCAAATCATTGGCAAAGGCTACGAAAACGTGGAGGTCGAGACGAAGGATGGCCGCAGCGTCAGCGGACGATTGGTGGAAGATGCGGAGACGCGGATCAAGCTGCTGGCGGCCGGCCCGAAAGAGGAGGTAATCGCCAAGTCCGACATCGCCTCGCTCCGGGTCAGCGAATTGTCCGTCATGCCGGAGGGCTTGGAACAAATGCCCGAAGGCGACTTCCGCAATTTGATCTGGTTCATCCTGAATCCGCCCGGCGATAACCGCCCCTTGACGCCGCAATTACGCCAGGAATTGATCGGGGAAGAAAAGCCCAAGCCGCCGTCTTCGACCCAATTGCTGGCGCCGGATGGCGAGTCGGTTTCGCTTTGGAATCCGGCGTGGCGGATCAACGCGCCCGAATTTGAAGGATCGCCGATGAAATTGCCGGAGTATGCCGGCCGCAAGAATGTCCTGATGACCCATCCGATTGACCGGCAAAAGGGGGCCGCACTGGAGCGGAGGGTGGAATTGCCGGCTGGAAAGAAAGCAACGCTGTCGGTCGGCGTGGCGGCGCATGAGGAGGGGGATTGGGAACTGCGCGTGCTGGCCAACGGCCAACTGCTGAAAAAGCAGGCGGTGAACAAAGCAGGCGGGCGTTGGCAGCAAGTGCAGGTCGATTTGTCGCCGTTTGCCGGCCAAAAAATCACGCTCCGCCTGGAAAATTGCGCCAACAACTGGGAATACGAATTCGGCTACTGGGCCGATCTGGAATTGAAGATCGCGGTGGAGTGATCCTGAATCCGTGGTTCGCTTGAACTGCCGCTTTCAGGGTGGTCAATTCTGGTTGACGACCGGAGTAATGGGTCAGTCAAGACGGACGGAGCGCTGGCTTCCA
The DNA here is from genome assembly GCA_964363225.1 of uncultured Verrucomicrobiota bacterium. Lineage (GTDB taxonomy): Bacteria > Verrucomicrobiota > Verrucomicrobiia > Limisphaerales > CAYIIH01 > CAYIIH01. The sequence continues at coordinate 3,185 of CAYIIH010000171.1, forward strand.
GCCGGCTTATCAACTCTCTCCGCCCTGAAGCCGGTTGGAAACCGGCGTTCCTATCCGACGCGAGTTCATTCATCCGCCGTCACTGAGGGATTATCGGCCGGGGCCAGGAACAATTCCAGGCCTTCGCGGGCGGCTTCGACCTGCATGGTTCCGCCTTGTTTTGCGACCAAGTCGCGTGCCTCGGCCACCATGCGGGAAATGTGGGCGTCGTCATGGCCGGGATCGTGATGGAACAAAAAGAGCCGCTTCACGTGGGCGTGCAAAGCCAGCATGACCGTATCATCGACACAGCTATGTCCCCAGCCGACGTGCTGCGGGTATTCCGAGGCGTCGTATTGGGAATCGATGACCAAAACATCGGCCTCGCGGATAAACTGGACAAGCTTCTCATCCTGGCCCCGCGCATAAGTCAACACGTCGCCGGGCTCCTGGGCCGAAGCCGTTTCCGGTTGGGACCTTTGCCGTTGAAAAAGCTCGTTATCCGGCATATAGGCGATAGACCCTTCGCTGGTATTAAGCCGGTAGCCGACGCAAATGCCGGGATGATTCATGAAGGCGGCGCAGACTTTCACGTTGCCGATCTCGAAGGTCAGGTCTTTCAACTCTTTGATGGCAATATCGCCCGGCATTTGCTGCATGCTGATCGGGAAATAGGGGCTTTCCATCTGGCTGGCGAGGGTGGCTTCCAATCCCTTGCGGGCCCCTTCAAAAGCGAGAATGCGAATGTTATTCTTCGGATTGTAAGCTGGCAGGAAGAAGGGAAATCCCTGGATATGGTCCCAATGGGTATGAGTAATCAGGAGGGTCAAGGTGATCGGCTCATCTTTGAATTCGGAATTCAAGGCCAGGCCCAGCGGACGAATTCCGGTCCCGGCATCCAAAATGATCAATTCGCCGTCGGCCCGCACTTCCAGGCAGGCCGTGTTGCCTCCATAAAACACCGTGTCCGGGCCGGGGGTTGGGACCGACCCGCGCACGCCCCAGAATTTCAGGCGTGTTTTTTGGGACAAGGGAATCCCTGGCGAGGCGGACGAAGAAGCTTCGGCACCCGTCATGCGATCAAGGAGGCTGAAGAGCTCGGCGGGCTTGACCGGTTTGAGCAGGTATTCGTCGGCGCCGGCTTCGAGAGCGTTCAGGCGGTCGCTCGCGTAACCGCTGCCGCTGGTCACAATGATCTTGGTTTTGGACAGGGCGTCCGGCTGCTCGCGGATGGAACGACAAACCTGGAAACCGTTGCATCGTGGCATGAGCAGGTCGCACAGCACGACCTCGGGCCGCTGCTCTCGCGCCAGTCTCAGACCCACTTCACCATCTTCGGCTTCCAGCACATTCCAGCCTTGCACATCCAGCAAATGGGTCAGCATGGTGCGAAAACCACGATCATCATCAATCACCAGAATGGTTTTCATGCGGTTACTTGGCATTGTTTCATTTCTGTTTAAAAAAACAAGCTTTGGATGAACGGTTTACCAAGAAAAATTTCGCTTATCGCGACGGCATCCTCCGCAAACGGGGGGGCGGCGCCCATCCGCTGGCTAGGAGGGCACCAGTGGTCATCAGGAAGAGAATTCCGAGCCTGAGGCTCGGCCGGGAGTCGGGAGCGAACCGCCTTGGTTCAGTGCTTCAGATTCCAAGCGTCGCGGCCGTATTTCTCGTTCATTAACCGGTCGATTCCGTTCCACGGCACTTCAGCCAACGGCTCGTTGGCATTCCAGCAACGTTGCAGCGCTTGCTTCACCATTGCGGCGGGCACACTTAGGTTGGTCAAAAAATCGGCATGAGAACGATTTGCGCGATACGCCGGCTGTTTGGAAGGCATGCGCAACAGCTTTTCCACCAATGCAATATCGAAATCCAGCAGGAAACTGCCATGAAACAGGACGTAATCGCGCTTGCGCCGCTGGGCGTTGCCGGAAAACTTCAAGCCACCGATAGCCAGATCGGTGAAGCCTTGGACGCTGATGGCAAGACCGGTCACCTTTTGCAGCGTTTCCTGATGCCGTTTCATGATGTAACAGTTTGTGGCCGTGATGCTTTGCAGGGAATTGCGCGATTCGATTCTCAAAACCAAGGCATAATTGAGGCAGCCAGGTCCCTGCAAGACAGTGCCGCCTCCGGTGCAACGCCGCAGAACCGGGATTTGGCGCCTCCGGCATTCCTCCAAGTTAACCTCGGCGGCAACGCGATTTGCATAGCCAACAGCCACGAAATACTGGGACGATTGCCAAAAGCGCAGGATTTCAACATCATTGTCAGCCTCGCAGAAATCGATTAGAGCTTCGTCACAGGCCAGATTCTGTGCCGGGGTGGGAAGCGTCAGGTCGAGGTATTTCATTTGTGCGGGCGGCGTTCTTTTGTATGGTAAGGCGCAGCAGGCAAGCCGGGTTCGTGCTCAATGGCAATGCGGTTGCATTTCATGGCATTTATGGTTCTCTGCTCTGGCAAATAGGGACGCCGTGACCGGACTCCGAGCGCTTCGGGAAGCAACGAAGGGATCGGGGTCTCTTGTTTTTAGGCGAATTAGACAATGAAAGTTAAGAATCGAGAACAACAAAAAGTGGTGCCGGCGGACGCGGCGGCCAGCGGGCCGCTGGCTCTGGCGCGGCGCGGCGATGGGGCTGACGAGAAATGGTTTGAATCGCTCGAGTATGTGATGGAATGCATTTTGAAGTCCGAAAAACCCGAGCGCGCTTCTTTGTTCGTCGATAAACTGGTGGGCCGCCTCCTTGAATCCGGAATCAAAGTGTCCCGCGCCGTCAGCACGCCCTATTTGAATACCATCCCCGCCGATGAACAACCGCCTTATCCGGGTGATCGGGAGCTGGAACGGCGCATCAAGAGTTACATTCGCTGGAACGCCATGGCCATGGTGGTGAAGGCCAACCACACGCATAGCGGCATTGGCGGACATATCTCGACCTTTGCGTCCTCGGCGACGCTGTACGAGGTCGGGTTCAACCACTTCTTCAGGGGCGGGGAGGGAGGCCGTTCCGCCGATATGGTCTATTTTCAAGGGCACGCCGCTCCCGGCCATTATGCGCGAGCTTTCTTGGAAGGGAGATTGGAGACCCATCACTTGCAGCATTTTCGGCAGGAACTGGCCGAAGGCGGCGGGCTTTCTTCGTATCCGCATCCCTATTTGATGCCGGATTTCTGGCAGTTTCCCACTGTCTCCATGGGGCTGGGACCGATCCTGTCGATTTATCAGGCGCGCTTCAATCGTTACCTCAAGGCGCGCGGCTTCCTCAAAGGTGAAGAGCCGAAAGTCTGGTGCTTCCTGGGCGATGGCGAGACCGACGAGCCGGAGTCGTTAGGTTCCTTGACCTTGGCTTCGCGTGAGAACCTCGATAACCTGATCTGGGTGGTGAACTGCAATTTGCAGCGGTTGGACGGGCCGGTGCGGGGCAACGGCAAGATCATCCAGGAACTTGAGGCATTGTTTCGCGGCGCCGGCTGGAATGTCATCAAAGTGATCTGGGGTTCCGACTGGGACGCGCTTTTGGCGGGGGACGACAAAGGGCTTTTGCTAAGGCGAATGGAGGAGGCGGTGGACGGTGATTATCAAAAATACTCGGTCGAACCGGGCAGTTACACTCGCAAACATTTTTTTGGCAAATACCCGGAATTGCTCAGGCTGGTCAACCATCTGACGGACGATCAATTGCGCAAACTGGCCCGGGGCGGACACGATGCCGCCAAAGTCTATGCCGCCTACCAGGCCGCCGTGCAACATCAAGGCGCTCCCACCGTCATCCTGGCCAAAACGGTCAAAGGCTACGGCCTGGGCGAAGCCGGGGAAGGCCGCAATATTACGCATCAGCAAAAGAAATTGAACGAAAAGGAGTTGCGGGAATTCCGGGCCCGCTTCGGCATCCCGCTCGAGGACGAGGAAGTGGTAAAGGCCCCGTTTTATCGGCCTGAACCGGACAGTGCGGAAATGAAATATCTTCTGGAGCGGCGCCAAAAGCTGGGCGGTTTTTTGCCACGGCGCAAGGTCGAGGCTCCGCCCATCAAGGTCCCAAAGCTGGAAGATTACGGCGAGTTTTTCAAAGGTTCAGGAAAATTCGAGGTCTCCACGACCATGGCGTTTGTGCGGCTGATGAGCAATCTGCTGCGGCATAAGGAGATTGGGCGGCAGATCGTCCCCATCATTCCCGATGAAGCCAGGACTTTTGGGTTGGATGCTTTGTTTCGGGAGATCGGCATTTATTCTCACAAGGGCCAACTGTACGAGCCGGTCGATAGCTCTTCTCTGCTTTACTATCACGAGGCCAAAGACGGCCAAATACTGGAAGAAGGCATCACTGAAGCCGGGGCCATATCCTCTTTCATCGCCGCCGGAACGGCTTACGCCAGTCACGGGGTGAACATGATCCCATTCTACATTTACTATTCCATGTTCGGCTTTCAGCGCATCGGTGACTTGATGTGGCTGGCCGGCGATATCAAGGCCAAGGGTTTTCTGCTGGGAGCCACGGCTGGGCGGACCTCGCTCAATGGCGAGGGTTTGCAGCATCAGGATGGCCATAGCCACCTCATAGCCAGCGCGTTTCCTACCTTGCTGACCTACGATCCCGCGTTTGCTTATGAGATTGCGGTGATCATCTGCGACGGGCTGCGGCGCATGTACCAGGAAATGGAAGAAGTCTTTTATTACCTGACCCTTTACAATGAGAATCACGCCATGCCGCCCATGCCGGCCGGTGTGGAACAAGGCATCCTCAAAGGCCTCTACAGGTTCAAGAACGGCGGGCCGAACAAGAAACATAAGGCTCACATTTTCGGCAGTGGACCGATCATCTGGGAAGCTTTGGCGGCCCAGGACATCCTTGCCCAGCACTACGACGTGTCTGCCGATGTCTGGAGCGCCACCAGCTACAAGCTCTTGCGCACGGAAGCCTTGCAGGCCAAACGCTGGAATATGCTTCACCCGTCATCGCCGCCACAGAAGTCCTATCTGGAAACCGTGTTGGAAGGGGAGCGGGGACCTTTTGTGGCCGTTTCGGACTGTATGAAGATGGTTCCGGAGCAGATTGCTCCTTGGGTCCCCGGCGGTCTCATGACACTGGGCACCGACGGTTTTGGGCGCAGTGACACGCGCGAGAACCTGAGACGCTTTTTTGAAGTCGATGCGGCTTTGGTGGTGGTTGCCACGCTCTACGCATTGAGCCGAAGCGGCGAGGTGGATCGGGAACTGGTGGACCTCGCCATCAAAGACTTGCAGGTGGACCCGGAAAAGGCCTATCCAGTGTGTGTTTAGAGTGCTTCTGTAATATTTATGGACGTTAGATTGCCCAAGCTTGGTGAGGGAGCCGACTCCGGTTCCGTCGTCACGCTTTTTGTCAAAGTCGGCGACCAAATCGCAAAAGGCCAAACCATCCTCGAACTCGAAAACGAAAAGGCCGTTGCCCCCATTCCCTCGCCGCATTCAGGCGTTATTGCCAGTATCCGGGTCAAGGAAGGGGATAAAGTCACGGTCGGCCAGGTTCTTCTCACCTTGGCCGGAGAAGGCTCTGAAGGTGACGAAAAATCGGCGGCGACACTCGATCCATCCCAAACTCCGACTCCGGGAGCGAAAGCCGGCCAACTGCCCGCTATTGCCGCCAAACCCGCCCACACACCGCCAGACAACCTGGAACTGCCGGAGCCGACTGAAGCCACCAAAGCCGGTTTTCTGCCGGCCGCTTCGCCGACCATTCGCAAGCTGGCTCGGGATTTGGGTATTGATTTGTCGCGCGTCAAAGGGAGCGAGCGGGGCGGGCGCATCGGGCTTCCGGACCTGAAGGTCTATATCCAGCGCCTGCAAGAAATTGCTGTGAGGCCACGGGAAGCTGTCAAAGTCCCGGAAAAGCCGGCCGCGGAAGCCATTGATTTCTCGAAATGGGGGCCGATCGTCAAGAAGCCGCTCAGCTCGCTCCGGCAAACCATCAGCCGGCGCATGCTCGAATCGTGGACGACCATCCCGCACGTGACCCAGTTTGATGAGGCGGATATCACGGCCTTGATGGAATTGCGCAAGAGGCACCAGGAGGCGTATGAACAAAAGGGCGCGCGGCTGACCTTGACTTCGTTTGCCCTCAAGGCGGCGCTGGCAGCTCTGAAAAAGTTTCCCATCGTCAACGCCAGCCTGGACGAAGCGGCTCAGGAACTCGTCTTCAAAAACTACTACCACATTGGCCTGGCGGTCGATACCGAGGCCGGCCTGATCGTGCCCGTCATTCGCGACGTCGATAAAAAGACTGTGCTGGAGCTTTCCCGGGAACTCAGTGACCTAGCCGAGAAGGCCCGGAGCCGGAAAATCGCTTTGGAAGATTTGAAAGGCGGCAGCTTTACCATCTCCAACCAAGGCGGCATCGGCGGCGCACATTTCACGCCTATTGTCAACAAACCGCAACTCGCGATCCTGGGCTTGGGCCGGAGCGCTTTGAAGCCCATGATCAAGGGCAACGCCGTGGAACCGCGCTTGATGCTGCCGGTCTGCCTCTCCTACGATCATCGCGTTATTGACGGCGGCACGGCGGTCCGGTTTGTGGTCGAGGTTGTGCAGGCGCTGGAGAATTTTAGGGAAGAGGAAGTGCAAACCTAAACCAACAAAACTTGTTCATAGCCGTAAGAATGCAAAACAAGCGAACCCTTTCCGTGAACCTCCCGTTCGGTGTCCAGCCTTTAGGCTGTCCGGCGCAGAACACGCTAAAGCGTGGACACCGAACAGCTCCGGGTTCATGGCCCCGCTGCGCGATCTTGAAATCATGGAAGCTTCCCATGAACCGGCCTTCGGAGCGCGGACAGCCTTGTCCACGCGAACCAGAGATTTGGAACTCGCGGACAAGGCTGTCCGCGCTCCTGTCCTGTGCTGGTTCAAGGACACCCTGCGCGATCTTGGATTCGTGGAGGCTTTCCATGAATCTCGTTGCCGCCAGCGTGAGTCCGCGCATTCTTGGTTTGGCCGAAATCAGCGCCGACTCACGTCGGTGGCTACGATTCAAGGGGGCGAGGCCCAAACAACAAGTTCGAGGGGTCTCACCGCAACCCTCTCCCTTTCGGAGAGGGCGAGGGGGACGAACCAGTTGCATTGACGCGGCTTAGAAAGAAACAGAATCATGGAACCTATCAAAACTGAAATCGTCGTTCTGGGAGCAGGGCCGGGCGGTTACGCCGCCGCGTTTTATGCCGCCGACAAAGGCAAGAAAGTCATTCTAGTCGAGCAAGACAAACGTCTGGGCGGCGTCTGCTTGAATCGCGGCTGCATCCCATCCAAAGCGTTTCTGCACGCCGCCAAGTTCATCACGGAAGCCAAGGAATCCGCGCAGCGCGGGATCACCTTCGATCCGCCCCGCCTTGACCTGGAAAAAATCCGGGCCTGGAAGGAGTCCATCCTCAATAAATTGGCCCAGGGCATCGGTTTCCTGGCCCAGAAGCGCGGCGTGCAAGTTGTCTCCGGCCGCGGTCATTTCGAGGATTCCGAGACGCTGCGCGTGGAGACCGACGCCGGCCAGAAATTCATCAAGTTCGACAAAGCCATCATTGCCGTCGGCTCCAAATCGACGCTGCCCAAGGCCTTTGACCTGGGCAATCCGCGCGTCATGACCTCGCGGGAAGCGCTGCAACTCGAGGATATTCCACCCACATTGCTGGTCGTCGGAGGCGGGTACATCGGCATGGAATTGGGAACGGTCTATGCGACGCTGGGCAGCCAGGTCGTGGTGGTGGAAGCGTTGGATTCGATTCTAATGGGGGCGGACGCCGACCTGGTCCGACCGGTGCAAAACTACGCGAAAAAGCACTTCCGCGAGGTGCGGGTGAAAACGAAAGTGCTCAACATGTCCACCAGCGGCAAACAGATCAAAGTGTTGATGGAAGTCAACGGCCAGCAGGTGCAGGAGCTGTACGACCGTGTGCTGGTCGCCGTTGGCCGGACCCCGAATTGCAGCCACGTCGGCCTTGAAAACACCAAGGTCACGCGCGATGAAAAAGGCTTTATTCAAGTCAATGCCCAGCAACAAACCGAGGACGCCTCAATTTACGCCATTGGCGACGTGGTCGGCGGAGCGCTCCTGGCGCATAAGGCGGCCAAAGAAGCCAGGATCGCCGTGGAAGTGATCACCGGTGGATCGAGCGCGTTCGAGAACATCGTCATTCCGGCGGTGGTGTTTACCGACCCGGAACTGGCCTGGTGCGGCCTGACCGAGACCGAGGCCAGGCAAAAGGGCGTTCAAGTGCAGGTGGCCAAGTTTCCGTGGACCGCTTCGGGCCGGGCCTTAAGCTTCGATCGCACGGATGGTCTGACCAAACTGATCATCGAGCCGGAAACGGAGCGGATTCTGGGAGTAGGCATCGTCGGCGCCGGTGCCGGAGAGCTGATCGGCGAAGGCGTTTTGGCGGTGGAAATGGGCGCGACAGCCCGTGATCTGGCAGAGTCGGTGCATCCGCATCCGACCCTGTCCGAGACGTTGATGGAATGCGCGGAAGTTTTTTACGGACACGCCACGCATACGTTCACGCAAAAAAAGAAAGAAACGCCGGTATGATGCTTTTGTGAGGGACTGCCCCCATTCCTGAGAGGCTTCCCGATGCTTCAAATTCTCCTTTTGGATTGAAACGAGATCACGGCAAAACTGGGACCGGATGAACACAGGCGCTCACGAAGGCCCCGCGGCAACGACGGAGGCAGAGGAATGGTTTACCCCCGGACGATTTTCTTTGCTGATCCTCATTCTAATCCTGGCCCAATATCCCGACGTCATTCTTGGGACTCAGACGTTTGCTTATCGGGATTTCGGCGTGTTTGGCTATCCACTGGCCTACTACCATCGAGAGAGTTTTTGGAACGGAGAAATTCCCGGCTGGAATCCTTTAAACAATTTGGGCGTCCCATTTTTGGCGCAATGGAACACCCTGGTTCTCTATCCTCTTTCATTGTTTTATATCCTCTTCCCCCTTTCTTGGTCGTTAGCCGTTTTTAATCTGCTGCATCTGTTCCTCGCGGCGCTGGGCATGTACTTCCTGGCCTTTCGCTGGACCGGGACCCGCTTGGGAGCGTCACTGGCCGGCGTGACCTTCGCGTTCAATGGTCTCATGCTGAACTGTCTGCAATGGCCGAATAATATCGCTGCGCTCGGCTGGATGCCGTGGGTCATTCTCACAGTCGAGAAGGCCGGGCGTGACGGTGGCCGGCTCCTCTTCGTGGCCGCTCTGGCAGGAGCTATGCAAATGCTCTCCGGCGCACCTGAAGTCATCGTTTTCACGTGGGGAGTGGTTGGATTGCTATGCATTCTGGAATGCTGGCAGGATCGAAATGCCACGTGCTTTTGGCGCATCGGTTTCGTGGGTCTTTTGGTGGCAGCCCTGTGCGCGGCCCAACTCCTTCCGTTTCTTGACCTGCTTGTTTATTCACAACGCCATCGTGAGTTTTCCAACGCGTCCTGGGCCATGCCGGGCTGGGGTTGGGCCAACTTCCTGATCCCGGTGTTTTACAGTTACCCGCTTTCACACGGCGTTTACTTCCAGTACGATCAATATTGGACCTCTTCGTATTACGTCAGCCTGGGGGTCCTGGTTTTGGCCGTTCTGGGCGGTTTATTTGTTCGGTGCCAGCGAGTTGGATTGCTGAGCGCGGTGGCCTTGATCTGCCTGGTCCTGGCGACAGGAAACGAGGGATTTGTCTATGGCTGGTTGCGGCGCGTTGTTCCGGCCTTGGGTTTGATTCGATTTCCGATAAAGTTTGTGGTTCTGGTTGTCTTTGCCGTGCCCTTGCTGGCCGCATTCGCGGTTAGATGGCAAAAGGATTTGAATGACGTCCAACGGAGATTGGAGCTCCGAGCCGCTTCCATTTTGTGGCTCTCTTGTGCTTGCCTCATCTCCTTCTTGATTTGGTTTGCCCGCGCCTTCCCGCAGTACGAGCCGCCTTATGATGATTGGAATTACACCTGGAGGAACGGCCTGGCCCGATTCGCCTTCCTGACTTTGATTTTAGCCAGCGCCCTTTCCTTTTGGCGTGTCCAGCGAGCGCGTTTGCGGTGGCTGCTGCAAGCCGCCCTCCTGTTTCTGATTTGGTTTGATGGCATGACGCACGCGCCCAATCAAGCCCCAACCGTTAGTCGCTTTGCTTTCGATCCCGGATTGAAATTCCTTGACCCGCTGCCGGAGCATGGAGTCTCCCGAGCCATGATGAGTCCCGCCGCCTTCCAATACCTCTACGAAAAAACCTCCTCCGACCTTTATACCAATTACCTGTGCAATCGGCTGGGTCTCAACTGCAACCTCAATCTGCTCGATGGCGTGGCGAAGGTGGACGGCTTTTATTCGCTGAATATCGGGCAAACCGAAGACATTCGGAACGTCCTCTATTCGACGACGGGACGTGACTTCTCTCGTTTGATGGATTTCTTGAACGTATCCCACGTGACGGCGCCGGGGAAATACTTTGACTGGGTAAAGCGCGAATCTTGTTTGCCGATGATTACCGCGGGTCAACAACCGGTCTTCACCAATGCCATCGAGACAGCCAGGGCCATGGTCCGGACTAATTGGAATGCCCTTGAAACTGTTTTCCTTCCACCCGAATTGCGATCCGTGGCGCGGGCGACCAACCGGGTCTCAGCCAAAATCACAAACCCGAAATTCGCGGCTCACAGAATCACCTTCGAGGTCAACGCGAGCGCGGTCAGCATGGTGGTGATTGCCCAATCGTTTTATCACTTTTGGCGCGCTTACGTTGACGGAAAACCGGTCCCTCTTTGGCGGGCGAATTATGCCTTTCAAGCATTGGAGGTCGGGCCTGGCCAGCACGATGTGGAGTTGATTTATGAGGACCAAGCCCTTTGGTGGGGCGGCATCATTTCGCTCATGGCTCTCTCAGGTTGTCTCTTCGGTTGGTGGAAATGGGGACAACAGGACGCAGGCAAGGCACAGCCGGTGCCGTTGCCAGGGCCGTCGGTGCCTCCACCGTGAATCGAACCACAGACCGACCGGCTAGCGCGACGATCCAATGAGACGGTTCCCACAGATGAACACCCGCTCAGGATTTGTCTTATCACCTTCCCCGGCCAGAACATTTCCGCGGAGCACCCCGGAGCGAGTTGTTGCGACACCAAAAACTTCTGGCTTGGCCGGGTGGATTGGGCTAATTTTTGATCATGGCAAATGGCCGTGAAATCAGTGCTCTGGAGAAACTGCTCCGTCCCCTGTCGCGCGATCTGACGGTAGAATTGGCGCGCGCGTTGGTCAGCGTGCAGGCGGACGCGGAAACGCAGGGCCGTTACGATGAACTCGCTGACAAGCGCACGGCGGGACAGTTGACGGCCGAAGAACTTGCCGAGTTGGATGGCATCGTGCGCGCGAACACACTGCTGGGTCTGCTCAAAGCCGAGGCCCGTGCTTTCCTGGCGCACGGCCGCGCGTCCTGATGGACGCCGCGTTGAGCCAGTTCATCCGGCAACGGGCAGGACATCGCTGCGAATACTGTCGTCTCCCTCAGGAGCATTCCGCCCGTCGGCTTACTTGACCGCTTCCTTCTTTACGCCGGTCATCCAAGTCCAGGTGAGTGTCACCTCGTCTCCTGTTTTCAGGCCAATCCCCAGCAGGGCAAACTCTGGCGGGGTGATGCCGAAGGCCGTCATCTTGGTCTTGTAGCTGCCGGCGAACTTAAGCTTATCTGTCCCGACACGTTCCATGGTGATCGGGAAGGCGACCTCGTTGGTGACACCGGAGATGGCCAGCTTGCCCTTGGTGTCAAAGGTGACCGGGCTGCCTGAGGCCGGCACGTCGCCCTTGACGCTCATCTCGCTCAGCCAATAATCGATTCTCGGAAACTGGGTGGCTTTCATCTCCTTCTGCATGCGATCGTCCATGATACCGGAGGCCACGGCGGCCTGGCTCTTCATGGAACGAATGGGAATCGAGGCTTTGCACTTGGGCGGAGTCTTGCCTGCTCCCAGGCAGGTCACCGTCTTGAGCGACAAATCCGTCTGCCAGGCGGGTTCCACCTCGAAGGAGCCGGCGACGAGCTTGCCGATAACCTGCCAGGTCTTGCCTGTGGCCGTGCCATCGATTTTCATTTCACTGCCGATTGGCTGGGCATCGTACCGGATACTGCTGTCTGCTGCTTGCAGGCCGTTGACCGCCAACGTCAAGGCCAGGCCAAACAGAAATTGGGGTGCGGTGTTGAGTCTGTTCAGTTTCATAATCGTTATTGGTTTCTCGGCTAAATCGTTCGTTACACGGATTGCTTACCCATGTTGACGCAAATGCAGCCCGTACTCTTCAAAACCGGTCAAAGAATGCGTGATGCGTTGGGTCTGATTATTGAGGTAGCGGAGAGGTGAATGACTTGTCGCAAGGCGGCGGAACCGCAGCAGAGGCAAGAGCGCGCCTCGACCGCGAACTGGAGGAGGGCCGGCTTAAACCCGAAACCGGCTCGGCTTCGAGAGAGGTGGAAGCCCGGCTCCGCAATCTGCCTAAGCCGTATCATTCAGTCCCGGTAAGGCGGCGCTGCCGCGCCGCCTTGTTTCTACACGAATTTCTGCCGGGTGAGGGGAGCACCAGCTCAATCCCTTCTTCGTGACATCGAAAAGGTGAACAGACATGCCCCCAGTTCACCACAGCAAAGCAAGGCGCGTCAGCAAATTCGAACAATCCTTACTCCTTCAATGCTTTACCTCGCGCTTTGTCAACCGCCGTGTGCGATGCGCCCGCTGCCGTGCGAATCGCAAGGCCGCTCCACACCTGTCACATCACAGCCAGCGCACGATCTAGACGGTCCAAAACCCGCTTTTTCCCAAGCACTTCCAGCAAGTGATACAGGCTGGGGCCGGCCGCCTGACCCGTGCAGGCCAGACGTGCCGGATGCACCAGAACGCCAGCCTTAACGCCCAGTTCGGCAGCCACGGCTTTAAGGATGTTCTGCAGCGCGTCGGCATCGAAACGGTCCGCCTGTGCGAACGCGGCGCGCAGTTTCGCCAGGCGCGGCTTGTTTTCCGGCGTGAAATCTTTCCTGGCCGCTTCGGCTTCATACACGACTTCATCTTGAAAATAAAACCCGGCATACGCAGGCAGGTCTGAGAACAGTTTCACCTTGTCTTTGCAGGTGGCCAGCGCGGCGCTGACGTAGGCCTTGTCAAAACCCGTCACGTCGATGCCGGCCCGGCCAAAAGTCTGCCGGGCCGACTGGGCGAACCGCTCTGCGCTCAAGGCCCGGATATGCTCGTAGTTGAGCCAGTTCAGTTTCGTCAGGTCGAAGCGCGCGTTATGCCGAAGGATCTGCGGCAAGTCGAACAGAGCCACCACTTCCTGGATAGGCAGCATTTCCCGGTTGTCCTTGGGCGACCAGCCCAGCAGGCAAAGATAATTCACCACCGCTTCGGGCAGATAGCCTTCTTCGACATACGTCGTGAGCGAAGCGCCCCTGTCGCGTTTGCTCATCTTGCTGCCGTCCAGATTCAGAATCAGCGGAATGTGCGCATACTGGGGCGGTTCTGCTCCGAAGGCGCGAAAAAGCGCGATGTGCTTGGCCGCGTTGCTCAGATGATCCTCGCCGCGGATGACATGGGTAATCCGCATCTCCAGGTCGTCAATGACATTGACCAAGTGGAAGACCGGCTGGCCATCCGAACGCACGATGATGAAATCGGGTTCCAGTTGTTCCCGGTCGGTCAGCTCGCGACTTACGTTACCCACGACCAGATCGGCAATGACGATTGGATTGCGGTCCATCCTGAATTTCACCGCGCCCTCGTGCTCATAAGCGAAGCCCCTTGCTTTGAGTTCCTCGACACGCTTTCGATAAATGTCGCTTCGTTGGGATTGGAAATAGGGGCCAAACTCCCCTTTGCTTCCGC
>CAYIIH010000172.1:0-16641 GCA_964363225.1 uncultured Verrucomicrobiota bacterium
AGCTCAAACCCACATTCAGAACCAAAAACTACCCACTCGACTTCCAGAAGACCCTTTAATTTCAACCACTTGAAAGTTATATTCCTCATGACCCCGCCAGGCAGGCGGGTGATTTGCTGCTGTATCGCGGGTTTCCAACCCGCCCGTGCGCAGGTGGTTCGAGGCGCGCCGAGTTGAGGAGGTCTTGCCGATTAGAAATCGGCGATACAGCAGCTGCGCTACGGCGCTTCGCGCTAAACACATACCAACCTGAAGGTTGTGGCTGTATCGCTCCGCGCTGGCATTCAGGCTGGGTTTGGCCCCCATGGGCCCGATAACGTAACGCACACCAGAAGGGCTACTTGGCGTTGGTCTGTTCTTCAGGAAGGGGGCAAGGTCGGACTCAAGCGGGATTTCCCCAGAGCGCTTTCTGTTCTTCTCGGTCCACCGATGCTTGGTCCACCGATGCTTGGCGGCTTCGATCGGTCGCACTTTACTTTTTTTGTCGCAATAATTGCGGCAAATGGTAAGGTCATGGAAAATTGGAAAGGCAAAATGGGCGCATCCAAAAAAGATCAACCGGAAGAACTCGCCAGAATCAGCCGTGGCCATGTCATCAGTTCCAAAGGGTACCACGTTAAAGTGGGGTATCGCACCCTGAGCTATAAGGAGGGCGGCCACTCCCTCGCTGTCAATGTTGAGCATCTGACGGGAAAACCGAATCTGGCGGTGGCGGCCCTGCCGACAAACTGGCAGGCGCCGCACAGCAAGGTGGCGATTGAAAAGGAGAAGTTGAGCCAAATCCGGGACCGTATCAGCGCCGCGCTGGCCTTTCTGAAGTATTCTCCTGAATTTAAGGAATCGTGAGGAATCAGGCTCGCGCAGGTTTCACCAGCCAGAAGCGCGGCCTCGTTGGCCTTTTTCTGCGTTGCTTGAGCCGGTGGCCGGTTCATCATCATTTTATGAATACCCAACTTGTTCTCGTGCTTCTCCTCGTCACCGGCGGGTCCGTCCTCGGCCAAGACCGTAAACCAGAGGTCGCCCCATTCATTTCCTGGATGCTGGAGGAGGGCGACGAACTGAAAGGCCTTCCTTTCCCGGACGTTATTAAAGCGGCCAGTGGCAAGACGATTATCCCCATCAATCTCACCAACAAGGCGGATGCCGAGTTGCTGGCGAAGATCGGCGCAGCCCTGGACCAGGTGGTGCAAAACATGAATGCGCCCGGCAGCCCCGCGCGAAGGGAACACCGTATCAATGAAGTGAGCGCCCATTTTGAAGAGGCCCTGAAAGCCGCGTTGAACTCGATGCCCGGTTTGGCCTGCGATTATCCCAAAACCGCTGCCGGCCAGGTGCAGCGTTCCGGTTACCCGGACTTGCGTTTGGCCGACCGGCAAAGCGGCCGCATCGTTTATCTGGATCCAAAGCTCTACGAGACCGGCAGCCGCAGCAGCACCTTCCGCACTTTTTATTTCGAGCCCAAGCGCAGAACCAACAAGGTGCTGGACGACGCCCATCATCTTCTGGCCGGTATTGAACACGACGGCGGCCAGACCGGCGCCTGGAAATTCCTGCATTGGGAACTGGTCGATTTATCGCGATTCGAGGTCCGGCTTAAAGCCGAGTTCCAAGGCAGCAATAGGGACCTTTACCAACCGAAGTCCGTTGTCGGAACGAGCCGGAAAGAGTAGCGCGTTGCCGCGGCATGAATCCCGCTCCCTGTTCGGCTGCGTCGTCGCCGCGTTTGGCCTTTGCGGTTCATCCGCCGCGTCTTGCGCAACGCGATTGGACCAGCACTTGGAATGGCCGCCCCAAATGCTCGGGATGCGTCAGGGTCTGAAACTGCCGTCCACGGGCCGGTGTCCACTCTCCAAATCTCGCGTTAGGTCGCCAGATTTTTTCGGCGATTCGGGTCAGAAATGTGGCCTGAGCCGTCAGTTCAGCCGTTTCCAATCCCGCTTCTTCTCCCACTCTTCTCAGGTCTGCAAAATTGATGTGCGCGGTCAAATCCTGTTCGCCCACCCTGGCCAGGAGATCGGCATTCGCATGATGCCGCTGATACGCTCGCAAGGTGCCCTGCGCACGCTGAGGGGCAAAGAACTGCTCGGTTTCCAGGCCGTAATCAATCGTCAGCAGCCGGCCTTCAGTCAGGGCTTGGGCTGCCTGGCGCCACCAAGCCTGAGCGGCCAGACCATTCTCCGTCGTAAACCCATCCGGCAACACGGCTTGCACTTCGGACGGCAATTCCGGCCAAGGAAACCGGGCCGGACCCATTACCCTTGCGCGGTCTTCGACCGGCAGGCGCACCCAGGCGAAGTGGTCTCCCGTTTGGCTGACGCCCCATTCGAACCATCGCTGCCGGGATGCATCCCAGCCAATGCGGTGAACCGGAAACGCATCCAGCAGTTCATTGGAGAAAATCACCCCGCGAACGCCGGTTGCAGGCAACTCAGCCCAGGAGGAAAACCAGCGGACACGCTCTTTGTACGCAGCCAGTGTCTCCTGCTGGCGCCGGCGCCGGCGCTCGGAAGGTTCCAGAATCCAATACTCGAATCGAGCCAGCAATTCAGGCCGCCGCTGCGAGAGCCAGTTCAAGATGTCCGCCGCCAGTTGGCCGTCATGCGCGCCTGCTTCCAGCAGTTGCCAGGGGCTCGCGCCCGATTCCTCCAGCCAACCGGCAAACTGAAAAGCCAGCAGCTCGCCCAACAGGCTGCCGACGCTGACGCTGGTGTAAAAGTCTCCTTTCTGGCCCACTTGGGTCTCAGGGCTTTCGTAATAGCCCAGGCCAGGGCAGTACAGAGCCAGTTCCATGAATCGGGCGAAGGTGATGGCTCCCCGCCCGGCCATTTCCCGGCGCATGATGTCGGCCAGTTGATTCATTCGCTTGCAGATTCTGTGAAAACTGATTACATAGTGATAGCAAATGACAAACGAATCCTATGGCTAAGATCGACGCTTTCTTCAACCTGATGTTCGAGCAAAAAGCTTCGGACTTGCACCTTTCCTCCGGCAATCCACCTATCCTGCGCATCAATGGCGAGTTGCAGCGCGTGGATTTTCCGCCTTTGGAGAGCGATATTCTCAAAGGCATGCTCTACGAAATCACCCCCGAATATAAAGTCAAGGTGTACGAAGAAACGGGCGACGTGGACTTTGGCTATGAGATTCCCGGTGTCTCCCGTTTCCGGGCCAATTTCTTCAATCAAAAGTATGGCTGCGCGGCCGTCTTTCGACAGATTCCTTCCAAGGTGCTGTCGTTCGAGGACTTTGAAAAATTCGACGCGCCCCTCCCGGCCGTGCTCAAGAAATTCTCCATGCTGCACAAGGGATTGGTCGTTGTGACCGGCCCCACAGGTTCGGGCAAATCGACCACGCTTGCCGCCATGGTGGATTACGCGAATAAGAACCGCAAAGACCACATTATCACTGTGGAAGATCCCATTGAGTTCGTTCATGAAAGCAAAAGCTGCCTGATCAATCACCGGGAGGTGGGCATCCACACGAAATCCTTTGCCTCCGCCCTCAAAGGGGCCTTGCGTGAAGACCCGGACATTATCCTGGTGGGCGAGTTGCGCGACCTGGAAACCATCGAACTGGCCCTCACCGCCGCCAGCACCGGGCACTTGGTCTTCGGAACGTTGCACACGCCCAGCGCCGCCAAAACCGTCGATCGCATCATCGACGTCTTCCCGGGCGATCAGCAGAACAAAATCCGGGCCACTCTTTCCGAAGCGCTCAAAGGCGTCGTCGCCCAAAACCTTTTCAAACGGATCGACAAGAAAGGGCGCGTGGCTGCTGTGGAAATTCTGGTCTTTACCACGGCCATTGCCAACCTGGTGCGGGAAGGCAAAACCCACCAGATTCCCGGCATGATCCAGGTCGGCAAGAGGATGGGCAACTGCCCGCTGGATGATTCCATCATGGATCACGTGAAGATGAAGCGGATTTCACCCGATGAAGCCTACGACAAATGCATGGACAAGAAGAAATTCCGGCCGTTCCTTTCTCATCCGCCGGAGGATGAAGATTGATGGCCTCATCCAGTCTCAAATCTCAAATCTTAAATTCTTGATATGCGCCGCAACGAACTCGATTACATTTTGAGCACCATGTTGGATTCCAGCAAGGATGTCTCCGATTTGAACATCACGGTCGATAAACCCCTCCAGGTGGAGACCTCCGGACAGCTTGTTCCGGTGACCATTGAGCCGCCGGTGGAAAAGCTCACCCCTTTTCAAACTGAGATGATTGCCTTGAACCTCCTCGGTGGCAACCGCCGGCTGACCGAAGATTTGCTCCGCACCGGTTCCTGCGATTCGTCCTACTCGCTGACCGGCAAGGCCCGTTTTCGAGTGAATATTTTCTCGCAACGCGGCAATTACTCGGTCGTCCTGCGCAAGCTCACCACCAGGATACCGACGCTGGCGGACCTGAAGCTGCCTGAAATCTTCCACCAGGTGGCCAAGGAGAAAACGGGCCTGGTTCTGGTGACCGGCGCCACCGGCTCCGGCAAATCGACCACCTTGGCCGCCTTGCTCAACGAAATCAATGAGTCGAAATCGATTCACGTCATCACCTTGGAAGACCCGGTCGAATTTGTGCATCCGCAAAAGAAAGCCACCTTCAACCAGCGGGAAATGGGCACCGACTTCGACGCGTTCTCTTCGGGTCTCCGCGCCGCGCTGCGCCAGGCGCCCAAAGTGATTCTGGTGGGCGAGATGCGGGACCGCCTCACCGTGGAGATTGGACTGAGCGCGGCCGAAACCGGCCACTTAGTGGTAAGCACGCTGCACACGATCGATGCCGGCCAGACCATCAACCGCATCCTCGGCATGTTCGAGCAGGAGGAACAGGAGCAGATTCGTTTGCGCCTGGCCGATACCGTGCGCTGGATCATCAGCCAGCGGCTGGCGCCCAAGATCGGCGGCGGCCGTCACGCTCTGCTCGAGATCATGGGGTCCAACCTCCGCATCAAAGACAGCATTGTCATGGGCGAGGGCGAAGGCAAAAGTTTTTATGAAATCATTGATGCCAGTTACACTTTTGGCTGGCGCACCTTCGACTCGGCTTGCCTGGAAGCCTACGAACAGGGCCTGATCACCGAGGAAAACGCCCAGCTCTACTGCACGAAAAAAGGCCCGGTCACCCGCGGCATGGACAACATCAAAAAGAAACGAGGCGAAGTTACCACGACGCTCGTGAATTTGACCATGAAACGAGGCGAAGAACACGGCAAGAAAGCGGATGCGCCTCCCCTCCCTGCGACACTCAAACTGAAGTAAGCCATGGCCCTCGATCTTGAATTTCTTAATCCGAACGACAAACCGGCCTTGCTGGGGCTGAGCACGCCGGAGTATCTGACGGCAGCCAAAGCCGCCCTGGCCGAACTGGATTACAAAGTCCATGCCGCGGCCAATCAAGAGGATTTCAGCGCGCGTTTTGTTCAAGTTCCTTACCAGGTCGCCATCCTGGAAGAGTCGTTCGCCGGCAGCACCCCGGAAGAGAATCAGGCCTTGCGCAACGTTCAACTCATGCCCATGGGCCTGCGCCGCCATGCCGTGATCATTCTGATCGGGAACTCGTTTCAAAGTCTGCACGCCATGCAGGCCTTTCGCCAGAGCGTTCATGCGGTCGTCAACCCGGCTGACCTGCACGGCCTCAAGCAAATCATCCAGCAGGTCGTGGCCGACACCGATCTTTTTCTGATCATGTATCGCGATTCCCAAACCCGCATCGCCCAAGGGAAAGCCTAAACCCACGCCAACGGCTTGGTCCGGAGCGCTGTAAAATGAGAGAGCCCCCGCGCCGGACAAGTGCCGGATGGCACAGCACACTCTCCATGATTCGCCTCGATCAAGCCTTGGTGGAGCGCGGCTTGTGCGAGAGCCGCGAGAAAGCCAAACGCGCCATCCTGGCCGGGAGTGTCAGAATCAATCAACAGCCGGCCCGCAAACCCAGCGATCCCGTAAAACCGGACGATCTCCTCACGCTGGAGGCACCCGAAAAGTATGTCAGCCGGGGTGGATACAAGCTGGAGCGCGCCTTGCAGCATTTTCAACTCTCCGTGGCCGGCGCCACGGCCATCGACCTGGGCGCTTCGACGGGAGGATTCACGGATTGCCTGTTGCAGCAGGGCGCAGCCAAAGTGTACGCCGTGGATGTCGGGCAAGGCCAACTGGCCTGGAAACTGCGCCGGGACCGGCGCGTGGTCGTCATGGAGAAAACCAATGCGCGCCATCTGACTGCCGCACACTTTCCGCCGCCGTTCTCGCCCGTTGACCTCGTGGTGATCGATTGCTCCTTTATTTCGCTGCGAAAGATTCTTCCGGCCGCGGTTGCATTGCTCCGTCCATCCGGTAGAATCGCGGCCTTGGTGAAACCACAGTTTGAAGCGGGCAAAGCCGAAGCGGACAAAGGGGCGGGCGTGATTACCGACCCCAAAATTCACGAGCGCGTCTTGCAGGAACTCAGGGAGCACCTCGCCGCTCAAGGCCGGCTGGTTTGGCGCGGCTGCGTGGAATCGCCTCTGTTGGGACCAGCCGGAAACAAAGAATTTTTCGCATTGATTGAAAAACTCGCTGGATAAAATCAAATCGGTCGGCGTGGTGGCCAATGCCAGGAAAACCTCCTGCCGCAGCCTCGTGCAAAAGGGCGCCAGCCTGGTGCGGCGCAGCGGACGAAGGGTCTTCAGCGAACCCGAAACAGCCCGCCTGGCCGGTCTGGAGGTGACGCTGTGTCCCGACGTCGCTGCTTTGGCGCGAGCCGTGGACCTCCTGATCGTTTTCGGCGGGGACGGCACGATGCTGGACGTGGCCAGGGCGGTGTCCGGTTCCAGCACTCCGATCCTCGGCATCAACGCGGGCGGTTTGGGATTTCTGACGGCGGTCCAGGCGCACGAATTGCCCCAGGCCCTGCGGCAGATTTGGAAACAAGATTTCATCCTGGAAAAGCGGCCACTCATCGAAGCCTCCGGCCAGGTTTCCGGACAAGCCGTTTCCCAAGTGGCCTTGAATGATTTTGTCATCAGCCGCGGATCGGCTTCGCGGCTGATCGAATTGGAAGTGGCCGTGCATGATGAAACCTTGACGCGTTACCGCTGCGATGGATTGATCGTCAGTTCACCCACCGGCTCCACCGCTTATTCCCTTGCGGCCGGAGGGGCGGTCGTCAGCCCCGAAGCGGAAGTGTTCACCATTACCCCCATCTGCCCGCATACGCTCTCCAATCGCTCCGTCATTGTCCGGCTGGATGCCCTCGTGCAAGTGAAGGTGCTGAGCCAGGACCTGGAAGTCGTTCTCACCGCCGATGGCCAGGTGCGAATTCCTCTGGCCGCCGGGGACACGATCACCATCCGGCAAAGCCGCCGGACGATCCGCCTGGTGCGCTTGCCGGGCAGTTCTTTCTTTCAAACGCTGCGCCAGAAACTAAACTGGAGCGGGTCGAATGTCTGAATTTCTTCTATGGTCCGCCTGAAAGACGTCGCAGCCAAAGCGGGCGTGTCGGTCATGACCGTATCGAAAGTGCTTCGAGACGCGCCCGATATTTCCACCGCCACGAAAACGCGCGTCCGGCTGTTGGCGCAGCAAATGGGTTATGTTCCCGATTCCATGGCCCAAGGATTGCGCACCCGCACCACCAAGCTGTTCGGCCTGGTCATTTCGAGCATGACCAACCCCATTTTCGCGCGCATCGTTCTGGCCATCGAAGAGCGGGCGCATGAA
The DNA here is from genome assembly GCA_964363225.1 of uncultured Verrucomicrobiota bacterium. Lineage (GTDB taxonomy): Bacteria > Verrucomicrobiota > Verrucomicrobiia > Limisphaerales > CAYIIH01 > CAYIIH01. Next base: position 7,701 of record CAYIIH010000172.1, read on the forward strand.
CTCGGCTACGATGTCATTCTCGCCCATTCGCTGAATCTCCAGGAAAGAGAGGATGTGATCATCCGGCGGCTCCTCTCCCGCCGGGTGGATGGCCTTTTCCTCTCCCCAGTTTACCGCCTGGCTCCCACCGCGCCCGTTTATGCGGAATTGCTGCAGCACCAGACACCGACGGTTCTCCTGGGCCATCGCGCCCCTTTTTGCAGCCAGTTTGTCAATGTGGAAACGGACGACGCCACGGCCGGTTGCATCGCGACGCGGCACTTGCTCGGGCTGGGCCACAAACGAATCGCCTTTCTGGGCGGGCCGCCCGCCGCGCCCTGGTCCCAGGAACGCTGCGACGGCTACCGGCGCGCTCTCCGGGAAGCCCGGATCGAAGTCGAGGACAATTTGATTTTCACGGCCGGCGGCAGAATTGAAGATGGGGAAAAAGCCGCTTTGCAGATGCTCAACGAATCGCCTCAAGCCACCGCCATCTTTGCCGTCAACGATCTCGTGGCCATTGGCGCGGCCAACGTTCTGCTCCGGCAAGGCCTCCGTATTCCCGAGGACATGTCCATCGTCGGCTTCGGCAACATCATGCTCAGTGAAAACTTTCGCGTGCCGCTCACCACCATCCGCCAGCCCAAATACCGGCTCGGTGTGGCCGCCATGGAGTCCATGCTCAAGCTGCTGCGCGGGGAACGGCCCGAACCAAAACGCCTCCCGGCGGAAATCGTCATTCGGGCCAGCAGCGCGCCGCCCGCCTCCGACCATCAGCCTTCAGCGAGACCTGACTGAACTCCAGGGAGAGACGATTCGATTGGAGCGCGGGCATCCGTGCCTGCGCGTGCCGCAAGCGATAGGCCAATGCCGAGTAGTGCGAAGACATTCCGCTTAAGTCGCGCTCACCTTCGACTGAGTTCTCGTACAAATTGGAAACCAACTTGCACGGGCCGCGCTGACCGGACATTCACCAAGTCGCAGGCATGGATGCCCGCGCTCCTACGGCACTGATACGGCCCAGGAAGAGCCAAAGGCCCCTTTGTTCTGTCATGACAACAGTCCCGTCAAATCCACCTGCAACCGGGTTGTATCCTTGAGCAACTCCTCCCAGCTCAACCGGCGTCCTTTGAGTGCAGCCTCCCGGCCCAGAATCGTGGCCAGCGTGCTATTCACGGAGGATTCCACCGTGGGATTGGTGTGATCTCCTTCCACGATGCTCCTGTGAAAAGTCTCCACATTCCGCATCATCCCATCGGCATAGAGGTTTTGATTCTCTCCGCCGGCATAACCGTCCTCGTTGCCGCGAATGAACACTTTGCCGGCGTAATTGGTCTCGAGATAGCCGTGTTGTCCGTAGGCGTGGCAGCCGGCCCTGAATCCGGTTCGGTTCCGGATATGTTCACCCTGGTCCGTCATCACCATCCCGTTTTTGAACTGGAACGTCACGCCGTAGCAATCATGGGAATCGCTTTGGGCATTCGGACGGTTGCGGCACGAATAGCCCGTGGCGCTCACCGGCAGATCGCCCGCAATCCAGAGGGCCACATCCACCGCGTGAATGTCGCAGTTGACAATATAAGCCCCGCCCAGGGCGGTGTCGTTGACCCAGGCCAGTCCACGCAGCAGGTTGGCCACGGTCTTTTCCCGAGGAGGATCAGAAAAACATTCATCATGATAAAAGGAAGTCAGCAAACCAATCTTGCCGATCATTCCCTGGTGGACCAGCCGGATGGCCTCCACGTGGAACGGATCGGCGCGCGTTTGAAAGTCCACCAAGAACACCTTTTTGTTCCGAGTCGATTGCCGGCCACAATCGAGAATGGCCAGGCAGCCGGGCACATCCACGGCCACCGGCTTGGCCATATAAACGTGGCAGCCTGCAGCCACGGCCGCCTGGGCGTGCGGGGGAAAGGAATACGGCGGCGTCTCCAGAAAGGCCGCCTCCACCTTGCTGTCCAGCAATCGCTGGTAGCCATTCAGTCCGGAAAAACGGCGGTCGTTCGGCACGCCTAGTTTTTCGCCGACGGCTTGGGCGACCTCGGGGAAATAATCCGCCACGGCGGTGATTTGAAAGCCCGGCTGCTTGGAGACGTGCTCGGCAATCCACGCGCCGCGCCCGCCCAAGCCGACCACGCCGGCGGTCACTCGCGAGCTGGCCTCGGCCCCGTGGACCACGGTCGGGCTGATGATGGAGAGAGCCGTGGCCGAAGCCGTTGTGGAAAGAAAACGCCGGCGCGTCATGGCCTCAGGCGATTCGTTGCTAGGAACGTGACTGTAGTGTGATGGCTGCGTGTTCATTTTATAGCCTTTGTCGAATGTGTCTCCAGCCTACCGTGTGAAGTTCACGGCTGTAAACACCCGAATCACCTTTCATGAGCTGGCGGATCGGAACGCAGCCTTCAGGCTGCGGAACGTCCGCTCTGCTATCGCCGCTCTTGGCAGCGTAAACGCTGCGATCCTGCTCATGGTTTGTGAGCAGGTTCAAATGGAACACGGAGCTGCCCACGCGCCGCCACGCCAGGCCGAGTTTGTCGGAATTTGGACGGCACTGCGGCCTGATGGTTTCAGGGCCGCTTCCAGCGCACGGTCAGTTTTGGTCGGACCCAAGTTTTGACCGCTGGTTGCCTGCAGCTCAGCGCGCAAGACCAAGCTCCATCTGCGCTCCCGCCGGCCGGCGGAATGCCGCGGCGGACAACTCGGGGCCTTTGTCGGCCAGCCCGGCTTTCCGGCACGCGGCGTGGAACATTTGGGACATCTGCTCTGCAAAAATGCCCTCGCCTCGCATGCGCTTCCCGAACCGCAGATCATTCATTTTGCCGCCACGCATGGCCCGGATGCGATTCACGACCTTCTCCTTGCGTTGCGGAAAATGCTGTTCCAGCCAGCGCTCAAACAGCGGCCCGACCGCGTAGGGCAGCCGCAGCAGCACGTAACCGGCAAAGCGGGCGCCCGCTTGAGCCGCCGCCGCCACAATCGACGGCAGTTCATGGTCCGTCAGCGCCGGAATCACCGGGGCGACCAGAACACCGACCGGAATGGCCGCCTGGCTCAGCGCTTCGATGGCCGCCAGCCGGTGCTGGGGCAGCGACGTGCGTGGCTCCAGTTTCGGCGTCAACGAACTATCCAGTGTGGTCACGGACACATACACCGCCGCGGCGCCATGGCGGGCCAACTCGCGCAACAGATCGATGTCCCGGGTCACCAAATGGTTTTTGGTGACGACACAGACCGGATTGCGAAAGGCCGCCAGGACTTCGAGGCATCGCCGCGTCAGCTTGAGCTTTCTTTCGATGGGTTGATAGCAATCCGTGACCCCGCTCAGGGCGATCACTTGCGGCTTCCATCGGGGCGAGGCGAGTTCCTGGCGCAAGAGCTCCGGGGCGTTTTCCTTCACCATGATCTTCGTTTCGAAATCCAATCCGGCCGAGAATCCCAAATACTCATGGGTCGGCCTGGCGTAGCAATAAACGCAGCCGTGCTCGCAACCCCGATACGGGTTGACGCTCGCATCAAAACCGACATCCGGACTTTCGTTGTAAGTGATGATCGTTTGGGTGTGGTCGCGAAAGAATTGCGTGGTGGGCGACGGGTCTTCCTCCGGATTCCAGTCCAGATCCCGTTCCAGATGAAGGGGCGCAAAACGGTTCGGCGGGTTATCCACGGCACCCCGGCCTTTGATGGAACTCGGCTGGTGAATCATGCGACCAGCATAACTCAGTTGAAAAAACCTGCAACGCGGCGGCGCAGACCTGCCAAACGGTCCGCCGATTCAGGGGCACAAGGCACGGCTGCACGGCCAAGGAGGCTTGCCATGAACCTCCAGTTTGGTGTCCGCCCTTTAGGGTGCAGCCCGCTCCCAGACACGCTGAAGCGTGGACACCAAACGCGCCAAGGTTCATGGTCCCAATGCGCGTCCAAAGTTGGAGGTCGAAGCTTCCCATGAACCTCGAGCCAGGAACGCGGCCTTCAGGCTGCAGAACCATCGGCACTTCAACGCGCTGCAGCCTGAAGGCTGCGTTCCTATCGCCAATCCGGTTCACGGGCACAATGCGCGGCAAAAAGCCGTAGAGGCTTCCCGTGACCCTCCCAGCTTGCTGAGCCGCTGCACGCTTGTTTCCGGCGAGAAATGACGATACAAGAGTGCGCCATGAAATTCTTGTGCGCCACGCCCGCTGCTGAAAGGAGCATCCATGCCCCAATTTAAGGTCGTTCTGCTGAAGCATGGTTATGCCACGGTCGAGCATGAGCGGCGGATCATCACGGAAGCCGGCGGAGAGTTTATTGATGCCGACGCGTGCAGCGAGGCTGAAGCCTGGCGCGAGTGCGAACAGGCCGATGGCATTCTCGTGCGCTGGCTCAAGATCACACCGGAACGCATCCGGCAATTTCACCGGTGCAAAATGATTGTCCGCTACGGTGTCGGCTACGACAACGTGGATGTGAACGCCGCCACCGCCGCCGGCATTATGGTGGGCCATATCCCTGCTTATTGTCTGGACGAAGTTTCCACTCATGCCATCGCTCTTTTGCTGGGCTGCGTTCGCAATGTCGTCGGCAAGCACGGGAAAGTGGAGCGCGGCGCATGGGACTTCAATCCGGTGGAGAAACTGTGGCGCATGGCGGGCCGGACCTTGGGGCTGATCGGACTCGGCAATATCGGGCGCAGCGTGGCGCGCAAGATGAACGGCTGGGGATTGCGTCTGCTGGCCGCCGATCCTTATGTTGATCCGTCTCTCGCCGAGGCGCTTGGTGTCAAATTGGCCGATCTCGATACGGTTTGCCGCGAGGCTGATTACCTGTCGCTTCACGTGCCGCTTTTGCCTGAAACGCGCCATTTAATTGGCGCGCGCGAGTTGGCTTTGATGAAGCCCAGCGCCATCCTCATCAACACGGCGCGCGGCCCCGTCCTGGACACGCAGGCCCTGCTCGCGGCGCTCGAGGAAGGGCGGTTGGCACAAGCCGGCTTGGATGTGTTCGAGGAAGAACCCGTGCCGCTCGATTCGCCATTGCGGCGTCATCCGCGCGTCATTCTGAGCGATCACGTCGCTTGGTATTCCGAGGAATCGCAAGTCGAGCTCCAGATCACCGCCGCCGAGGAGGTCGTGCGCGTGTGCATCGGCGGTTTGCCGCGATCCTTGGCCAATCCGGAAGTGCTCCAGCGCTTGGGACGGTGGGAAGAATGGACCCCCAATGAGACGGTGAAGTGGCAGATGAGACGACTGGCGAAACTGAGGGTAGCGTCCTAATTCGAGGAGGTGAACGCTGCGGCAGGACTTTCGCGAGGCCGTTGCCGGGTCGCTGCCGTTTCGGAAGTCGTGCTGGAAGGATAATTTGACGCCGCTGGAAATCCGCTCAAACGGTCTGAGGCCAAGTTGGACGCCGTTATCAATCCGCTCCAGCAGCTTGAGGCCAATTCTGACGCCGTTCCAGACCGGCTCAAACGGTTTGAGGCCTGTTTGGACGGCGTGAAAATGCTGCTCAAACGGTTTGATCAACGTTTCAACGCCGTCGCAAACCCGCTCCAACGGTTTGAGGCCAATTTGGACGCCGTTTTAGACCCGCTCCAACCGTTTGAAGGCTGTTTGGACGTCGTTGGAAACCCTCTCTAACGGTTTGAGGGCAATTCTTAGGCCGTCAAACCCGCGCCCAATCGCCTGTTACCAGTTCTAAATCAGCATCTTACGACGAAATCGGCAAACTGGACGCCATCATGTATAACAAAGACACGCGCCAACCGGAGAAAGAAACTGCGCGCGTGGCAAAGCGCCAGCCACGTCGAACGCACTCCGCGGCGGGAGAAAAAAACGACGGCCGCGCCTACACCAACGCCGCCCACTCCGCCAACGCCGCCAGCATAACAACAAATCTCTGAAACGACATAGGCGCGCCAGTAATGGGGCGCCTTTCTTTTTGTCGGGGCTCTTCCTTGCACCCAAACCCGGCCGCAGTGCGGGCCGGTGAGGCTGAAGGGGCGGACCGGGAGGAAACCGTCCGCCGCCGGGCTTCCCCTTGGGATCAGACTGCTGTGGCGTAGACGCCCGACTCCCGTTCCGGATAGCTTTCGTAAACGTGCTCGAACACCGCGGAGCACTTTTGCCGGTAGAGTTCGGGCGAATAGAAGCGCGGCAGGCCGGTGTCGAGCACGTCCTCGATGGTGAGCTTGAGTTGGGAGCGGGCGGTGGACTTTTGGCGCCAGTTAAGCACGAGCAGTTGCTTGAGCCGGGCAAGAAGTTCGCGGGCGACTTTCTTCACTTCGGCGCGTTCTTCCGGATTCAACTCCGGCGCAGGGCGCGTGAGGATGTCGAAGATGGCCAGTTCTTCCTCGGTCACGTTCTCGCGGACGTGGCGCTGCTGTTCCTCCGACAAGTTTCGGCTCAACTTGAGCAACTCCTCAAACAACTCCTCGATGTTCCGGCTGCCGGCGTTGTAGGACTCAATCAGTTCCTCGAACTTCTGTTGGAAATCGGCGCGCGTCTTATTCAGGCGGATCAGCTTCTCCAGTTGGGCACGAATGGCGGCCTTGAGGACTTCAAGGTCGGTGTTCTTGTGCTTGGATTCCTTGAAACGGCTGCGCAGTGCCTCGAAATCAATCGTGGACAAATCCATCACCGGTGCCGGCTTCGCGGGCATGTCCACGCCCGTAATGGAAGCGTCGAGCAACTTCGCGATGTCGCCCATGACCTCGGTGATGTCCGCCGGATTCGGATTCAGCTTGGCGCGGATGGCGTCGGCAATGGCCCCGAGACACGCCACGCGCCCGGCGAATTCCAGCGCCGCCGGGTCGGGCTTCACGGCGCCGTAGAGGGTGCTGACGAGCCGCTCGTGGCCGAGAAACTCGCGTCGCAGCGGGTCGGGTGAAATCAGCGCGTTGACGGCATCGTCCATCCGCTGCAATCGCTCCAGGCTGCCGGCGGCGAGTTGCTCGATGCCAGGGAGAATCACCTGGCGCTTGGCGCAGAACGCGGCCGCCGCATCAATCGCCTTGCGCAACTCTGCTACGAGCTTCGCCTTGTCCTTCACCGGGTTCTTGCCGCCCTTGCCCGCGCCGTAGATGGCGAGCGCCTTTTCCAGCGAGGCAAAGACGTTGGCGTAATCCACAATCATGCCGCTGTGCTTGCCGGGGAACACGCGGTTCGCGCGCGCAATCGTTTGCATGAGCGTGTGATTCCGCATCGGCTTGTCGAGATACACCGTGGAACAACTTGGCGCGTCGAATCCGGTCAGCCACATGGCGCACAGGAACACGATCCGCAGCGGGTCGTCCGAATCTTTGAACTTCTCGTCCAGCGGCGGTTGCGACTCGTTCATCCGCTTTCGGTGCGGCACGATGTCCAGTCCGTGCTTCTTCAACTGCTCGATCTCGTTCTGGCCGGGCGATACGACCAGCGCCATGTCCGTCGTCTTGAGCACATCCAGACGCCGCTGAAGCTCGCGCATCTTCTCCGGGTTGTAGGAGTCGAGGTGACGAGACTCTGGCTGGTTTGAAGTGAGCCTCCTTACGCCGTCTCCTACAGGATAACGGGTGAGTTCCGCAATCGCCCGCTCCACCCGCGCCCTCTCCGCCGCCCAATGCTTCCGCACCTTGTCGTGCATCTTGAGCGCCGTGGCCTTGTCAATGGACACCACCATCGCCTTCCCCACGAAACCGCGCCCGAGGAAATGCCGCACGATGTCCTGGGCCACCGTCTCCAGCCGGTCGTCGCGGGTGAGAATGTGGTATTGCCTGCTCAACTCCCGTTCGAGCTTCGCTTCCTGTTCCGGGTCGAGTTCCGCCGCCTCGATGAGGTTGTAAATGTCTTCGTTCAGGTCCGGATTCACGAGATGCAACTCCGGCGTGCGGTTCTCGTAGAAGAGCGGCACGGTCGCGCCGTCCTCGACAGATTGCTGGAAGTCGTAGATGGAAACGTAATCGCCGAAAACTTCCTTTGTGCGCTCCTCGCCGGCAATCAGCGGCGTGCCGGTGAAGGCGAGGAACATCGCATTCGGCAGGGCCGCCCGCATGTTCAGCGCCAGCGTGTCGTATTGGCTGCGGTGGGCCTCGTCGGCGAGGACAATCACGTCGGGCCGGTCGCATAAAACGGCCATCACCTCTTCACTCGTAGCAGCCGACGTGAGTCGGCTCTGATCGCCTTGGCCGGAAGTTTGAGCGGATTCACGTCCGCTGCTACAGGATTCAGGACGAAACTTGTGGATGAGCGTGAAGACGTAGCGATGATTCCCGCGCAGCAACTCCCGCAGATGCGCACCGCTCGCGGCGTGGCACTGGTCGCCCTCGGCCTCGCTCACCGCGCCACACGCCTTGAACGTCTTGGCAATCTGGTCGTCCAGCTCCACGCGGTCGGTCACGACCACGAACGTCCAGTTGCCCGCCACCTTGCGCAGCACCTTCTGCGCGAAGAACACCATCGAGAAACTCTTGCCGCTGCCCTGCGTCTGCCAGAACACGCCGCCGCGACCGTGCCCCAGCTTGCGCGCGGCGAGCATCGAAGCGATGGCGTTGTTTACGCCGAGGAACTGGTGATTCTGCCCGATGATTTTCACCAGCCCCGCCTTGTGCTCCGAGAACAGCGTGAAGTTCTCCACCAGATCGAGCAGCCGCGCCCGGTTGCACGTCCCGCGCAGCATCACCTCCAGCGACACCCGGCGCGTCTCGTCCTCGCGCTCGATGCGTTTCCACTCGAAGAACCGTTCCCAATCCGCCGTGAGCGAGCCGACCCGGCTGTCCGTGCCGTTTGAGGCGATGAGCAGCGCGTTGAACCAGAACAGCGCCGGGATCTGCTGCTTGTAGTGAGTCAGGTTCTCGTCGAACGCCGCTCGCGCGGGCACGCCGGGCTTCTTCAACTCGATGACCACCAGCGGCAGGCCATTGACGAAGCCGACCAAATCCGGCCGGCAGGTGTAGAGCGCGCCGGTGACGCTGAACTGGCTGACCAGCAGGAAATCATTGTTCGCCGGCTGC
>CAYIIH010000173.1:0-16598 GCA_964363225.1 uncultured Verrucomicrobiota bacterium
GAGTGCCTCCCCTGCTGGCTTGTCGGCCCCGGAACGCTTCATGCATTGGCGCTGTCCACTGCCAGGGTGAGAGAACGATCTGATTGCATTGTTGCGGCCAGCCTGAAATAACAAAGGGTAAAGCATGAAAACCGCCCGTTATATGATCTGGACTCTCGTTGGTCTTGGTGCGCTCGCCGCCGGCGCCAGCCACGCCAGCGCCGAACCTGCAGCCTCCTCCGGGAACAATGGACCGCCCAAAGCCGTCACCGCGGGCCAGCCGATGCGCGAGTTCATCGAGGCGGATTGGCTGCAACACGGCGGCGATTTCTCTCTCGCACAAACCAAAACAGTCCTGCAGCGCGGTCACGCGCTGGCCGCGCGACTTCGCCCGCAAGCCGATGCGACCAAGCTGGAAGCGCTCACGGCCAAGCTGATCCAGTTGGAAGCGCGCCGGGCCCAACTCGAGGCCGAGGCCAGTGTCACCGAGGCGGCTCGGCGGCAAGTTTTCTTGGAAGCACGCCGGCTCGCGCGCGAAATCGCCTTCTGCAATCCGCGGCTGCGGGACGTGCCGGCCATTCTTTTCATCACGCGGCACGACGCAGGCGGCGTGTTTCACATGGTGGACCAGTTTTACGGCTTCAATGCCAAACCCGGCGGCGCATTGCTGGTTCTCGTCGATCCGTTGGGTCCCAATCCCCAGCTCGTCAACCTCCTGGGAAACTCCGTCGTCGAACGGGGCCGGCTCAAAGGACACAAACTCACTGGCGGCGCGTTTCTTTCGCCGGAATTGTCGTTCGACGGGAAAACGATTTTATTTGCCTGGACCGAGGCCAAAGGGAAGGACCTGGAATGGTCGCCCACGGCCAGTTACCATATTTTCAGAGTCAATGCCGACGGCACGGGCTTGGTCCAGTTGACGGATGGTTCGTGGAATGATTTTGATCCGTGCTTCCTGCCGAATGGCCGGATCGTGTTCGTCAGCGAGCGCCGCGGCGGGTTCCTGCGTTGCGGACGGTACTGCCCGACCTACACGATGTTTTCCATGACCGCTGACGGCAGCGACGTGGACTGCGTCAGTTTCCATGAAACCCACGAATGGCATCCGAGTGTCACCGACGACGGCTTGATCGTCTATACGCGCTGGGATTACATCGATCGCGACACCAACATGGCGCACCATCCCTGGACCTGCCGTCCCGACGGGAACGATCCGCGCGGCTTCCACGGCAATTACCCGAACCGCCGCGAAAGCCGTCCGTGGATGGAGATGAACATTCGCGCCATCCCCGGATCGCACAAATACGTGGCCACCGCAGCCGCTCACCACGGCCACGCCTTCGGATCGCTGGTCATCATCGACCCGCGCCTGGCAGACGACGGCGCGGAGTCGCAACTGACGCGCTTGACGCCGGAGGTGCCGTTCCCTGAAGCGGAGAAGCATCTCAAGCCCATTGCCGAGTGCATGGTCTATGGCACGGCCTGGCCGTTGAGCGAAGAGGATTACCTGTGCGTCTATGACCCGGGCGCCAAAAACCGCGGCCTCTATTGGATCGACCGCTTGGGCAACAAGGAATTGCTTTATCGCGACCCAACCATTTCCTGCCTCGATCCGATCCCGCTTCGGCCCCGGCCCCGGCCAACCGTGATTCCGGAAGCGAGCCTGGAAAGCGTCGCGGCGACCGGCGCGGGCGCAACCGAAGCCGGCGAAGCCCCGGCCGTCATTGCCGTCATGAACGTCTATGACAGCGATTTTGCGTGGCCTGCGGGAACGAAGGTGGCGGCGTTGCGTGTCGTCCAGGTTTTGCCCAAGAGCACCCCGGCGCCGAACGAGCCGCGCATCGGCGTCGCCGAGCAAAGCAGCGCGCGAGCGGTGCTGGGCACCGTGCCGGTCGAGCCGGACGGCAGCGCTTACTTTGAAGCGCCGCCGGGAAAGCAGCTTTACTTTCAGGCGCTGGACGAACGCGGCCTGGCCGTGCAATCGATGCGCTCGGGCACTTACGTTCATGCGGGCGAGAAACTCCTTTGCCTGGGCTGCCACGAACCCCGGAACCGCGCGCCCCGTCCATCCGCAACCGTGCCCCTGGCGCTGCGGCGCGAACCTTCCAAGCTCCGGCCCGAAGTGGACGGCGCCCATCCGTTCAATTACGTGCGGCTGGTGCAGCCGGTGTTGGACCGGAATTGCGTGGCCTGTCATCAGGAGAAGAAAGCGCTCGATCTGGCGGGCGTGGTTGAAGGCAAGTTCGGCTGGACCCGCTCTTACCGCAACCTGGCGGAGAAATACGGCTTCTATTTCCATGTCTTCAACGGTTCGATCAACACCGGAGCGCACGGCGGCAGCCGGACTGTGCCCGGCGAGTTTGGCGCGCGCGCTTCCGGGCTGCTTCCGTATCTGGACGAGCGCCATTACGGCGTCAGACTGCCGCCGGAAGATTGGCATCGAGTGACGCTCTGGCTGGACTGCAACTCGGAATTTTACGGGTCTTATGAGCAAACTGAGAAGCAGGCGAAAGGCGAAGTCGTCTGGCCGGTGTTGGAATGAGTGTTCCTGTGTTGTCAGGCGTTTTGTTGAGGTTGTTCACGGGTGGCTCCGTGTTCCATTCGGACCTGCCCACCGACCATGAAGCTCGGAGCGGCGGCTTTCCAGTCGCCGAGGTTGGGCGGCAGTCCAGGACGTACGGGGGCCCCACCCGCCAAGGACCCGCCGGCGCCTCCACAAACCCGGACGCGCTGTTCCCGGCCGGCCCCGCCACCGAACGGCCCACCACCCGACTCTTGAGAGCGATGTAGTTGAGACGAAGGGCTTGCGCGATCGGGCTCACTCCAGGGGCTCGAGCCAGGACCGGCTCCAAAGCGGAAACGGCAACAGTGTTTTGAGCGGCGACGAAGGCGACGACGTTCTCAACGGCGGCCGAGACATTTTGATCGGCGGGCGGGCAGCCGATCGAATCAACGGCGCGGCGGATGACGACCTGTTGATTGGTGGATCGTTTGCTCTCCCTGGTTTCGTCCGGTGGGTGGGATCACCTTCGATTCTCGGCCTGGCGAAGAACGCAACTCAACGCCGGGCTTCACTCCAAAGCGCAAAGAGCAAGATCGCCGAGGCTGTGCCATCCATCGTCGGCTCGTTGGTGGAGTAGTCGAGAAGATCGTCGTGATACACGGCACGGTCGGATTGAAACGCGGCGAGCGGATCGGGCTCGGTGATCGTGACGCCTTTCAGACTCTTGAATATTCTTTCATAAACAGGACCGTCCACCAGGCCGCCACGAATGGTGCGCCCGGTTAGCTTGGTGGTCATCAGATGCGGCGACTGGGGAAAGACGCCTCCCTCAGGAAGGCCTGTGAACATGGAAAAACCCCAGGGATTCCGCCCCAGCAACCAGTCCCTTTGCGCCGCCGCGAAACCTCGGTAACGCGCATCACTGGTCATCCGTTCGTAGAGCAGGCATTGCGTGGCCAAAGCAACCGTCAAATTGTTCGAGCACCATATAAACGGCGCTCCGGCGCGATACGGATTCTTGTCGCCTCTCTCCCGGCAACGCTCAATGCCTTCTTGATAGTAACGCGCCAGCGATTTCTTGAACTTGTCCTCCACCAAACCGTACAGGGCAAAGTGCCCGAGGTTGGTGAATGGATAAAACTGGTAATGCCCGGTTTCCTCGTGGTCCATCCAGGAAGTTGCGGCGATGAGTCGGGCGTAGCGCTTGGCCTCTTCGAGATAACTCTCGTCGCCCGTGGCCCGATACAGTTCGGCGGCGCCCCATTCCATGTCGTCGGCCCAAGTGGCCTCGGCGTAGCGGTAGGGCGCCGAGTAAGAGTTGCCCTGCTGCACGCCCTCCTGCTGGCGGCCAAGGCGATAGACTTCCTGACCCGCCTTGAGACAGTGCTGGGCAAAGCTGGCTTGGCGTGGATCGTCTTTCCAGATTTGAAACGCCAGAGCCATGGCGGCGGCGTAGCGCCCCGCCAGATTGGCCAGGCCGCTGGAATCGCTTTTGTGCTCCTTCAAACCCTGCGGTTTGCCATCCGCGAAATAAACCACCCGCACGCCCCCTTTGCCCCAGCCATAATCCGCCACCTCATTCTGCGGCAGCCGCCAGCCGCAATGATCGCGGTCATCGGCGACCTGGTGAAAGAGTTGATCCGGCTGCGGATGGAGCTTGAGCATCCAATCCAGGCCCCAGCGCGCTTCATCGAGGACATCGGCCAGACCGTTGCCTCCAGGCTGGCCGCGCTCGTTGCAGTGATCCTGAAAAGCGCGAGGCGCCAGACGATAGGCCAAGAGCATTTGCGCCGTGGCGTTGCCGGACGTGAGAAGGTACTTGAGCAAATCCGCAGCGTCATGCCAGCCGCCCCGGACGTCGAGTTGGCTGCCTTCGGGCCCTGGGCCGTAAGCCGTGCGTCCATCCTGCGAATGACAAGTCGCGTCCAGCCAGGGATTGTATCCGCACCGCTGCTGGCGCATGAATTCCAGGAGTTGATCGGGAACCGCGGCCCAGACGTTGGTCGCGATGGGGAGGGGGAGAGAAGCCGCGTTCCCGACTTTCACGCAGTATCGGCCTGGCGTCTGCAAAGCGCTGAAGTCCAATTCGGCGTGGTGCTCAAATTTCCCCCAGCGTTGAGCTGCGCAGGGCTTGGACTTTCCTTGGTAATGGACCTTGCCCGTGCCGGTTTCCACGACCGCGAAGGAACCAGGGAGGGGACTGGGCGAAAAAGCGATGGCGGTCTTGAGGTCGGACGGCTCATAGCCTGCCTGGCTGGCGCGGATAAAGAGGATGGTATTCGTTTTGGGATTGGAGGCGCCGGCGCTGCATTGAACCGCGCCGGCTGGGAACAATCCTAACAGCGCAAGGATAATGTTTATGACGTGATAAAAGGCGCCAGGGTATTCGAGGCGAAGCTTGCGGACCATGCGGCGAAGCTACCGGCACAGGCCGGGCCGTCAAGGGCAGAAGTTGCATAAACTAGGGACCTCCATGTCCCTTAAGGGCTAACTCCTCTAACTGGGTCGCGCCGACTCATCAAAGGCCACTCCCAGCTTTCTCGAATTCACTGATCGTCTCTCGGAGAAGTTTTGAGAGACGGTGCTTGGCGAGATAGACCCGCGCCACGTTCGTGCCGAGCAAGCGCGCCACTTCGCTCACCGGCATCCCCCGCAGAACATAAAGATCGAACATCTGAAATTGTTCTGGGCTGACCCGCTGCTTCATCAGTTTAAGCGCCGCCGCCAACACGGTCTTCTCCCACTCCTCATTCCACAGGGCCTCCAGTTCCGGCGCCTTGCCGCCGGCGAGGTGGTCGAGCGCCGCAACGGCCGTGGCCTCATCGCCGCCTGAAATCTCGGCCCGTTGCTCCTTCGGGAGACGCTGCCGCAGTTGGTCGATGATTCGCCAGCGCGTCAGCCGGAGCATCCACGTCTTGAACGCGCAGACCTTGGGATCGTACCGGAAGCCCGGCAGGTGTTTCGCCACGGAGATGACCGTCTCCTGCACCACATCCTGCGCCTCGGCATGGGTCAGGCCGGTCTTGAGCGCGACGCCGTAGATGAGCCGCCAGTAGGTGTCGAAGAACCGTTGCCAACCCGCCTGGTCGTCCAAGTTCTTGAGCCGCTCCAGCAGGCTCGCCCGCGTGGCGATGGAAGTATCGTCGGTTTGATTCATGAGTTGCACGGCGGATGCGACCGCAAGCTGGCGCATAGCATCCACTCATACTAACGGCCGAAGCCAGCGGATTTTTCACGGAAAGAGCGATTCACGAAAGATATTTTCGCCGTCGTGAAAGATTCGGCCAACTCGCCCGTTGGTATCAGTGAAGGCGGACATTGGCTCGTGTGAGCCGATGCCGGGGCTTGGCAGGAAAAATCCGTGTGCTCGCCAAGCCCCGCCCAACCGCCCAAGCCCAACGACCGTATCTGAAAGTGTCTTATGAAAACTGCTGTTCTCCTCAAAAGTCTGCTCACCTGCGGAACCGCCTCGTGCTTGTGGATCGCAACGGCACGCGCCGACGTCATCAGCGATTGGAACAACACGGCCATCGTGGCGATCAAGGCCGTGAATCCAAATCCGCTGCCGGCGTCGCGGGCGCTGGCCATGACGCACGTTGCCCAGTTCGACGCCGTCAACGCCGTCGTCCGCTCCTACACGCCTTACGCGGCGGACCTCTCGGCGGCGGGGGCGTCGCCCGAAGCGGCGGCAGCGTAAGCGGCCTATGTTGTCCTGACGAATCTTTACCCCGCGCAACTCACCCTGCTGGATGCGGCCCTGAGCGCGTCGCTCGGCAGCGTGCCCGCCGGGCAACCCAAAACGGATGGCATCGCGCTCGGCCAGGCGACCGCCGCTGCGGTTCTCGCCCGGCGGGCCAACGATGGTTCGACGGTGACGGTTCCTTACGTGCCGGGCAGTGGAGCGGGCGTTTGGATTCCAACGCCGCCTACGTCTGCGCCCGCGTTGCTGCCACACTGGCGCAATGTTGCTCCCTGGACCATGACTGCTCCGGCGCAATTCCGGCCCGGCCCGCCGCCCGCCCTCGACAGCGCGACTTACACGGCAGACTTCATCGAGATGAAGGCCATCGGCGAAACCAACAGCACCACGCGCACGGCGGAGCAAACGGCCATCGGGCTGTTCCACATTGAGGTCCCGCCGTTCACTCTGGGCAGCGCGGCGCGTTACGCCGTTGCCGCGCGTCCCTTGCCGCTCATCGAGAGTGCGCGGATGTTCGCGCTCCTCAACATGGCCATGGCGGACTCGCTCATCGCCGTTTGGGACGGCAAGTTCCATTACAACTACTGGCGGCCCGTCACGGCGATTCGCGCCGCCGATACGGATGGCAATCCGGCGACCGAGCCGGACCCGGCATGGACTCCGTTGCGCTCCACGCCGCCGCATCCCGAGTACCCGGCCGCCCACACCATCGTCGCCGCGGCCGGCGCGACCGTGCTGGCCGGCGTGTTTGGCGATGAGTTCACGTTCACCATCGAGTCGCCAACGCTGCCGGGGCAGCCTCGCACCTTTGCGCGCTTCTCGGACTTTCCGGTCGAATCGAGCAACGCGCGAGTGTGGGCCGGGTTTCACTGGCGCAACTCCACCGTCGTCGCGGCGCAGATAGGCGCGGCCATCGGGCAGCAGGCGGTGGCGAAACACCTCCGCAACACTCAGCCACCGACGTTCACCAAAATCACCGAAGGCGACATCGTCAATGACGGCGGACGCTCGGCCGGTTGTGCCTGGGGCGATTACAACGGCGACGGGTTCGAGGACTTGTTCGTGGCCAATAACAATGGCGAGAACGATTTCCTCTATCGCAACAACGGCGACGGCACGTTCACGAAAACCACTTCAGGCCTCATCGTAAACGACGGTGGTGACTCCGTCAGCGCCAACTGGGGCGACTACGACAACGACGGCGATCTGGACCTGTTCGTCTCCAACGGCGGCGGCCTGGCGTCAGCCAAAAGCAATTTCCTCTACCAAAACAATGGCGACGGCACCTTTACCAAAATTGTGACCGGCAGCATTGTCACCGACGGCCTCCTGACCATCACTTCCGCCTGGGGTGATTACGACAACGATGGTTGGCTCGATCTGTTCGCAGGCAATTATGGGGCCGGAAAAAATGTTCTTTACCGAAACACGGGCGCGGGCGCTTTCACCCGCGTCACCGACAACATCGTGGTCAACGACCTGGCTATCGGAGATCCGAACGGCTGCTCCTGGGGCGACTATGACAACGATGGCCGGCTCGACTTGTTCGTCGTCAATGGCGGTGACGTTGGAATCGTTCCGACCCTTCTCTACCGGAACCTGGGCGGTGGCTCGTTTACGAAGATCACCAGCGGCTGCATCGTGACCGCACCCATCGTTGGCGTCGGCTGCGCGTGGGGCGATTATGACAATGATGGCTTCCTCGATCTATTCGCCACGCAAGCTTGGCAAGGGCATCCAGAACGCAAAAGCCGGCTTTATCACAACAACGGGGCGGGCGGTTTTGAGTGCATCACTTCCGGGGCCACGGGCACGGACGCGGGTTTCGGCACGGGCTGCGCGTGGGGTGACTTCGACAACGACGGGTTCCTCGACCTGTTCGTCTGCTGGCAGGAAGGAAAGAACAACCACCTCTATCACAACAACGGCGACGGCACCTTCACGCGCGTGCTGACGGGCAGCCTGGTCAATGACGGGGGCAATTCGCCGGGCTGCGCCTGGGCGGATTACGACAACGACGGGTTCCTCGACCTGTTCGTGTCGAACGGCGCGTTCGTCGGCACCGCCCAGAACAATTTTCTGTATCGCAACGACGGCAACGGCAACCGGTGGCTGAAAGTGAAACTGGTCGGCGGCTCCTCGAACCGCGCGGCCATCGGGGCGAAGGTCCGTCTCGCCGCGTCCATCGGTGGCACTCAACGCCGGCAGATGCGTGAAATCTCCGGCGGCAGCGGGTTCGCCAGTCAGAATAGTCTCGTGGCTCACTTCGGACTGGGCACCGCCATTACTGTGGAGACCGTGCGCATCGAGTGGCCTTCGGGCACGGTCCAGGAGTTGCACGACGTGGCCGCCAATCAGTTTCTAACCGTTACCGAGCCGCCGAGATTGCAGGCAGCGGGACAATCGCCCAACGGCACATTCCAATTTCAACTGATCGGCGGGGTCGGGTTTCGTTACTCGCTGGAAACGTCCACCAACTTGACCGCCTGGACACCGTGGATGACCGTAACGAACGATAGCCGCACGATACTGGTGACCGATCCTGCAACGACGACCACAGCGCCCCGTTTCTACCGCGCCGTTATTCCGTGACTGGATCGGCGGGCCGTTTCTGTAATCGCAGGGCGCGGCAACGTTGACACCTCCGCGGCACCACAGTACTCTTGGCGCATGAACGCTGTTCTGCCCAAACCATTGGAGCGATTTGTCCGGCGACTGGTCAAGAGCGGACGCTACCCGAACCAGAGCCAAGTGGTGCGGGATGCCCTGTCGCGACTGGAGCAGGAGTTGGAAGGTCCCGCTAACTCAATGCCGGCCAAACTTCCGCCCGGCACTCTGGAGGCAATCTACGCCACCGAGTCGGAAGCCGAACGGCAGTGGGAAAACCGCACCGCCGGAGCGAGTTCGCTCAAAGCGGAGGCCTTCTGAAGCAGTGGGACATTTTCACCTTCGACTTCGATCCAGAAGGGGCGCACCCGGTCGTGATCATTTCCAGCAATGCCCGCGTGCGCCTCAAAGATCGGGTGAACGTGCTGATCTGTTCCTCCCAGCGCGCCAATCGTCCGCCCATGGCAACAGAAGTCGTCCTCGACACGGCCGATGGTTTGGACTGGCCCACCTTGTGCAAGTGTGATCTCAGCTACTTGGTGCCGAAAGCCAGGCTCTACCAACGGCGAGGCGCGGTATCGCACACGCGCCGCCGGGCCATCTTCAACACCGTCCTGCAAAGCTTCGAACTCAACCCGCTCTGATCGGCAATCGTCAGGGAACGGTTGGCCGGCGGGGCCAAAAGACCATCGAAGGGATGGTTGTGTTGGTACCGGCCGTCACTTTTTTCGTGGCGGCATGACTTTCGTGAAACCGATCTTGTCGAGCAGCTCTTTGAAGCGCGGGTCGTCGCGCAGGCCGTCCCAGCACTCATCGAAGAGGAGGTAAGTTAACGGTGTTTCGAAGCTCTCTCTTGAGTGCTCGCGGGTTTCGTAGGATTTGTTCAGCCAACCGAGGGCTGCGTCGGTGTCTCCGAGATGAATCTGGACCACGCCCTTTCCATAAAAGTCCTTGTTCGGATTCTTCTCGGTCCGCTTCCAGCGTTCCTGCCAATAGCCACGCACGCCTCCTTCGATGAAGGCGCGGCGGATTTCGTCGTAGCGCTGCCTCGTTTCCGATGCATCCCCTCGCGAAAGGATTTCAGCGGTCTCGATATTATTTATCGCGTTTGTGTAGTCACCCATCGCCCGCTGAGCCTGGGCAATGAACTGGTAGGCCGGTGCGTGATTGGGCTCGAGAGCGAGAGCTTCGCGATAGAGCGCAATCGCGTTGGTGTAGTCGCGCTCAATGTAATAGGTATGTCCGAGGGCTCGAAAAAGGGTGACCTTCGAGGGCGCGAGCGTTCGGGCGATTTCCCGTTCTGCCCGGCCCTCGACTGGCCATCCCCAGTGCGTGAGCATGAAGCCGTGCCAATTATGACTCAATTCATACTGAGGGGCCGCCCGGATCGCTTCCTGAATGGACCGTCGGGCTTGCGGAAAATCCCATTCGTAATAGCTGATCACTGATTGCGCGCAGTGGGTCGCGGCCAGGTTCGGGCCCAACTCTTTCAATTTCCGCGCTATCGTACGCATTTCTTCCGGGGACGTGGCTCCCAGGCTGGGAACCACCTCACGGAGACGAAGCTCAAACAACCCAACGTATGGCCGCGCGAAATGGGGATCCAGTTCGATGGATCGGTGGAAATTCGTGTAGGCTTCCGCAAACTGCGCGTAGTTGTCGCCGCGGAGGGTGAGAAGGCCTTTGGTGCAAAGCGTGTTCGCAACCATATTCGTGGAGGCCGGGCCGTCCGCGGAGAAATCGGAACGGTTGAACTGCCGCAGCAGAATCGCAACGTTGGCGGCAACGATCGCCAGGACCCCTAAAGCGAAGGCAGCCTTTTTGCCGATTCCCCAGCGCTGCTGGCGGGTCCGGTGGCGCTTGACCGATTGGCCGCCCTGGAGCAGCGCGAGGTCGGCGCGCATTTCCTCGGCGGTCTGATAGCGTTCGCGCGAATCGAGTTGGCAGGCGCGCACGACGATGGCGTTGAGTTCGGCGAGAGCGTCGCGGTCGGGGCGCGTGGCGATGTCGGGCGGGAGCGCGGGGAATTCTTTGCGGTCGCAGCCGGTGCTCATTTCGTAGAGCACCTTGCCCAGGCTGTAGAGATCGGCCTGCGGTGTGCCCGCGCCTTCGGGCGGCAGGTAGCCTTCCGTCCCCACGAACGAGCGCGTGGCATCGACACTCGTCACCAGCCCGATGTCCGCCAGTTTGGCCACGCCGCCCACGAAGATGACGTTGGATGGCTTGACGTCGCGATGCACCAGCCCGTGCCCATGCAGATGCGCCAGCGCGCGTGTGAGTGAAAGGGCGATGGCGAGGCACTCCTCGGCGGGCAACGCGCCGCGGTCGTTCAGGAGGCGTTTGAGGGTCAGAGGAGTGTACAAATCCGAAGCCCGAAGGTCGAACTCCGAAGGAAGTCCGAAGCCCGAAGCCCAAACGCTGGCGTCTAGTGCGGCCGTTTCGGAATTCGGACTTCGAGCTTCATTCGGATTTCGGATTTCGGGTTTCGGACTTCCCGCCCCGTCCGCCAGTTCCATCACGTAGTAGAAAAAGCCGTCGCCTCGGCCGACATGCAGAATGGCGACCTGGCTGGGGTTAGAGCGGGAGATGGGCTCGAAGCGATTGATCCCCTCGAACTCGCGGTCGAACGGGCGGTCATGATCGAACGCCGCGCGCTGGACGATTTTCAGCGCCACGAACGAACCGGTCACGTTCCGTGCGAGCCACACTTCGCCATAAGCCCCGCGCCCGATGGGACGCAGCAACTCATAGTCGGGGATGGACGGAATCGCACCAGTGATCGGCGTGATGGCCTGCTCCGGCATTAGTCTGTAGCGTAGTTTGACCAGAGGCGATTGTCAATGGGGTCAGTCCCGGCTATTGCAACTTTTTGTTGACGCCCTTGCCCCCTTCTTGTAGCCCATCCGCATGGCGCGCAAACTGAGAGTGCAATTTCCGGGTGCGATCTACCATGTGATGAACCGGGGGGATCGGCGCGAACCTATTTTCAAAGACGAGCAGGATCGAACACGCTTTCTTGAAACCTTGGGAGAGGCGTGCGCCAAGACCGGCTGGCAGGTCCATGCGTATTGCCTGATGCCGAATCATTTTCACGTCGTAGTGGAGACGCCCCAAGCCAACCTGGTCGCCGGCATGAAATGGTTCTTGGGCACCTACACCAGCCGCTTTAACCGTCGGCATCGGCTCTTCGGACATCTGTTCAGCGGCCGATACAAGGCCTTGATCGTGGACGGCAGCGGAAACGGATACCTGCGGACGGCGTGCGACTATGTGCATTTGAACCCGGTGCGGGCCAAGTTGCTGGCTCCGGAGCAACCGTTGAGCGGCTATCCTTGGAGCAGTTACCCGGAGTATTTGCAGCCGTCGTCCAAGAGGCCAGAATGGCTGCAAGTGGAGCGGTTGTTGGGCGAACTGGGCATTGGACGCGATGATCCGGCGGGCCGGCGCCGGTTCACGGAGGCGATGGAGGAACGGCGACGGCGGGACGAGCCTGAAGAGTGGCAGGCAGTGCGGCGAGGCTGGTTCCTGGGCGGAGCAGAGTTGAAGGAACAATTGTTGGAGCAAATGGAGGGCGGGGTGGGTCTGCACCACGGTGGCGAAGCAAAGCGAGAGACCGAGGAGCAGAAGGCAGAACGGATCGTGGCCGAAGAACTGCGCAAGCGCCAGTGGGGCGAGTCGGATTTGAAGCAACGCCGAAAGACCGATGCCGAGAAGGTGCAGATAGCGCGGCGGCTGCGGCGGAAAACGGTGATGACTTTAGACTGGATCGCACAACGTTTGCAGATGGGCTGCCGCCACACCCTGGCGAACTGCTTGAAAGGAGTGAGATCTACCAATAGCCGGGACTGACCCCTAGCGGTCTGCTGACGTGGCATAGGCCTCGATCTTGCGGCAGGTCAAGTCGAGCACCGGATGTCTGCCGGTGTAGCGGTTGGCTTGCGCGTCTTGGCACAAACGCCGGGCCTCCTGGAGTTTGCCGGACCGCCAGAGAGTTTCTGCCATGCGCGCCAGCACAACGCGCGGCGCTTTAGGATCGATGGAAAAAGTGACCGGACCTCCCCTGGCCACATCAGGGTCGAGAGCGCTTTCCGCAAGCTGGAAGCAGACGGCATCCTCCCCACGGTCCCAGGCCAGCTCGGCCTGGTGCAACATGTAAACGCGCCGATTGGAGGGATTGGTTTGGATCAACCGTTCCAGCACCCTCTGCAAACGGTCGCTCGGGGGCAGAAAAAAAATCGAACGCTGCGAGCGGTACATCTGCATCAGATGCGACTCATACTTTCGCAACGGTTCCGGGTCCTTCTCGGCCTTCGCAAACAGAACCTCCGCCATGGGCGCCAGGCGCAGGGCCTCCACTTCGGCGGTGAGAACCAGGTCAGAGGTTTGCGTCATCAGTTCCATGGGCAACGTGGACTCGGGTTGCTCGCGCTGCCAACGCAGGACCAGCGACCGAAATAGGTCGGCTTCGGGCAGGCCGTATTCCATAAAGAACCGGCCAAAAGCCATGAAGTCAGCCTCGGTGAGAGGATGTCTTTCCAGGTATCGGCCCAGGAGGGTGGTCGGACGCGTCGAAAAATTCTCGTCGTACTGCCGCCATTGCTGCGTGGCTTGCCGGACAAAAAAGGCCTGCTGGGCGACATACTCCAACGCGGGGTAAAAGTCGCTGTGGAGGGCGGTCTCTGTTGGCGGCAGGAAAGAGCCATTCTGTTGGGAGACCAGCTCGCGAGCCAGCAGGACGGGCAGCCGGGCAATCTCAGTCCGCTCCAGGTCTTCCTTGACCGAGGGATGCGCAAAGCGCTTTTCCAGCGCTTCCAAGTCCACTTTTCGCGGCTGAGTGGAGCCGATCAAGATCAAGTCGCCGGGCGCCGGGTGCCAGATGCTGGTGTAGGGGAAGACGGCGGCGAAGGTGCTGATGACCATGTTCAAGGTCTGATCGCTGGTTTCGTAGAGTTGCACCCACTGGGCCATCAAACCATCGGCCTGCAAGCGGTCCCGGCAGCTCTGATAATACTCGAGGCTGAACACTCCGGCCACGCCCGCCATCCAGGGATTTGAAGGCTCGCTGATGATCACGTCATAGCGTTCATCGGTGATTTTCAGAAACGATTTCGCGTCCTCGATCCGCACGCGCAGCCGTGGATTGTCCAGGACGCCATCATTGTAAGCGGCGAAGATCCGGGCCGCGGGCACGACCTCCGGCGAGATTTCGACCACGTCCACACGTTGGATGGTCGGATGCCGCGCGACCGCGCTGCAGGTCATGCCGCTGCCCAAGCCGACCACCAGGATGCGCTGCGACTCCGGGCGCAACAGCATCGGAATGTGTCCCACCAACCGTTGCGTCGGCACGTCTGTTTGTGTGCCGGCATCCGCTTTGCCATTGACCTTTAACCCCATCTGTTCCTTCCCCCCCACTTTTTGCACCACCACCGTGACGGTCGAGCCCGCGCCATCGCGGTGGAATCTCAAATCCTCGGCGGCCACCATTTTGCGGTAGGCGGCGACGCTGGTGGGCGGATCGGGATTGCGCCAGAGGCCGAAGGAAAAAGCGCTGTTCCAGACCGGGTTGAAAATGAGGCCCGTCAACCAGACCATTCCCACCGGGAAAACCGGGGCGAGAATCAGCCAGCGGCGTCTGATGCGATTTCGCCCCAGGATCGCCAGCCCGATCAACGCGTTGAGGGAAAAGCCCACGGCAAACGTTCGGGCCAGTCCCAGCGTGGGCATGAGCCAGAGTCCGGTGACCACGGTGCCGACGACCGTCCCGATGGTATTGACCGCAAAGACTTTTCCCACCGAGCGCCCGGTCCGCGCCAATTCAGCGGTGGCGATCCGGCTGACCAGCGGCAAGGTCATGCCCAGGCAAACCGTCGGCACAAACATGACGCCGCAACAAATCAGCGCCTGGAACAGTTTATAGACCGGATAGGCCTCTGGCTTCCGAGCCAGCAAGCCGGCGAGCTTCACGAACCAGTAGGGCAGATACTCGTAAAAAAACATGGAGACAAACAACGTGCCCGCCAGCGCGAGTTCGGCCCAGGCAAAGGCCTCCAACGTTTTGCGCAAATTTTTCCACAAGTAAATGATCCACGCGCCCACGGCAATCCCCGTGATGAAGGTGACCAGCATCAAGGAGAAGGCATGCGTGCTCGAACCCAGGGCGAGTGCCAGCAGCCGGGTCCAGGCCACTTCATAAAGCATGGCGACAAAGCCGGACAGTCCGATGCCCAGGATGGCCAGGCGCAGTTCGCCGCCGGTGAATTGTTCGTCCGAGCTGCTGCCAGGCGGAGGGTTTTCCGCCAGGGCCGGTGCTCCTTCTTCCAGCCGCCTGCTCAGGTACAGCGCCATCCAGCCGGCCGCGAGGTTCAGAATCGCTCCTCCAAAGACCGTCATCTCCAAGCCCATCGTTGGCACCCACCAGAAGTCCGCCACCAGACAACCGGCCACGGCTCCAGCGCTGTTAATGCAATAGAGCGCCGCCACGCGTTCCCGCAGTTCAGAAAGGGCCCGGGTGATGAACCTGGTCAGAACCGGAAACGTCGCTCCCATCAGCACCGTCGGGCAGAGAATCGTCAGGAAACTGAAAACAAACTTCAGCGCCAGCAATCCGCTGCTGCCGGGCTGCCCATGGCGTGCCAGGCCGACGAAAGCCTCGTGACAAAACGTGTAGTAGGTGGGAAAAGCGAGGGCATAGACGCCGATCCCAATCTCGAGCCATCCGTAGAGCGCCAGGGGTTTGGGGGAGCTATCCGCTTTGACACCAAACCAAGCGTTCCCCAGGGCCAATCCTCCCATGAACGCCACCAGCACGGCCACCACCGCGTAACTGGTGTGTCCGAGAAAGAGGGCCAGGTAGCGCGCCCAAACGGACTGATAGACCAATCCAGCCATCCCGGAGACGAAAAAGCAAAACAGGACCACGGCGAAAACCAGGCGCGCATTTGGTTTCATCGCCGCGGATGGTAGCGGCGGCGGCTTGGGCGGCAATCATTTTTGACGCGGCGGGTGTCGCGGAACTGCTTCTTGGCTTGCTATTCGGTTTTAACTTTCTCAATCTTCCCGCCCGCAGGATATGGCAAAGAAAAGCGTTGATAACGCCAAGGTGAGCGACCGGTGCCCGACACCGCGCTCCCGCCATGCAAATCAAGGTTCAAGTTTCTCCGTGACGGTCGGAATCGAGACGCGGGGCACCGGTTCGCTCGACCGTCTTGTTGTGCGATTCCCCTCTTGGGGCGTCACGTCTTCCGAGAGCGTAGATCAGCGACGAGACGGCGGACAAGGCGACCAGTGCGGTTGCGATGGTCCAAGGGATCACGCTCGCCCACCATTCGCCGTAGGTAAGGCCATGGCCATATTGGTTCACGATACCGGTTCGACCCTTGATCGAGTAGAGGCACCCCGCGGCTGCTCCAAAACCGAGGAGGGCCAGCCAGGACACGATCAGCAGGCCAGTCAAGAATCGCGTTTTCGACGATGCGAGCGCCAAGACCGTAAACAGGACCGAAGCCAGGAGGCACACCCCAACCGTGACTTGCCACTCACCCAGTTCCAAACCGGCGCCACTCCCGCCAAGATCCTCGATTTTGTTCACCGCAGGCAACCAGACGGCAACAAGCACGAACGCAAAGAGGATCGCGGCGAGTGCCAACAGAATTGTGAGGGTCCGTCTCATCAGAATCTCCGCGCACAACCGCCAGAACTGAGCGACGCGGGCGGCCCAGCGCGTCCGCATTGGCCACTGACGTGGCCCGCCCGCGCTCCAGTGATTTTGAACGAAGCCGCTGCGCGGCGGGAGACGGCGGGTGGGTT
>CAYIIH010000174.1:0-16592 GCA_964363225.1 uncultured Verrucomicrobiota bacterium
CAGCGGGCGCGAATGTGAACGTCACCGTCACCGCCCGTAACGCGGCAGGCGAAAGCCAGCCGACCGCGCCCATCACCGCGGTCGTGCCGTAAACGATGGCGCGGCGCGGAATTCGCCCTGCATGGCTCCGGCATGTGTCGCGTGCCGGAGCAAGCGAAATCCTATCGAATTAGGATACTACCCAGCTTGACTCAGGTAGAATCCGGGGCAAGTCTATGCCTATGGCACCGGTGCTTAAGCAAATTGAACGGCAGGCACTCTCGTTGTCACCCGAAGACCGAGAGATCTTGGCGGCGCGTCTTTGGCACAGCCTTGATGAGGAACCGCTCACGGAAATCGATCAGGCGTGGATTGAGGAGGCCGAGCGCAGGTTTCAAGATTTCAAGGATGGCAAGACCAAAGGGATTCCTGGCGGCATTGTATTTGACCAGATTCGACAGGAGTTGGGATGGCCGGCTTGATCTGTGGTGTGGAGGAAGATTTCATTTACATCGCCGCAGTCATGCATTTGAAGCGCAAACCAGGCTACTGGAAAAAACGACTCGGGAAACGGAAACCATAAGTTTTTGCACCGTGGAAAAAATTCTTGCCCAAGCGCTTGGCCAGGATGTGTCGCAGCTTGCCGCTGCCGAAAAGCAGCACCTGTTGTCGCGCCTGCTGGCGCGCCTGGCGCATGAGATTCGGAACCCGCTTAGCTCCCTGGACATCCACGTGCAATTGCTGGAGGAAGACCTGGCCCGGCAAGCTCCGGAAATTCGCGATCGACTGCTCGGCCGCCTGGAAATCATCCACGGCGAACTGCATCGCCTGGAAAACATCGTCCAGCAGTTCCTCCGGCTGGCCGGCTCGTCCGAGCTGAATCTGGAACTCATCGACATTCCGAAAGCGGTCCGGCATGTCGGCGAACTGCTGCGTCCGGAAGCCGCCGCCCGGCAGATCGAGATCGTGCTGCGTCTGGCCGAGGACTTGCCGCCGCTCATGGCGGATGCCGGACAATTGACCCAAGCCTTGTTGAATCTGGTCATCAACGCTTTGCAGGCCATCGAACAGCGCGGCCGCATCGAACTGCGGGTCGAGCAAGCCGGTGGCTTTATCGCTTTTCAAGTGCAGGATACCGGCCCGGGAGTGCCCGCTGAAAAAGCCGGCACCATCTTCGAGCCTTATTTTACGACAAAACAGGAAGGCAGCGGCCTGGGCCTTTGGATCGTCCAGCAGATTGCCACCGCTCACCGCGGCGCCATCGACGTCACAAGCGGGCCGGGCGGCGGAGCGGTTTTCTCGCTGCGGCTGCCCGCCTCGGGCCAGGAGTCAACCGGTGGATAAAACGAAAATCAGAATCCTGGTGGTGGATGATGAGCGCGGCCTTTGTGCCGGCGTTCAGGAAGCGTTGCGCCGCGAAGGTTACATGGTCGATGCCGCCAACGAGGCGCGCAGCGCCCTGCGCCTGACCGACGACAAGCTTTATAACCTCGTCATCAGCGACATGAAAATGCCCGAACTGAGCGGCTTGGATTTCCTCACCCAGATCAAAGCCAGAAGCCGGGATACGCTTTTCATCTTGATGACGGCCTACGGCACGGTGGAAAGCGCCGTCGAGGCCATGAAACAGGGCGCTTACGATTATCTTTCCAAACCGCTCGACATGCAGCGCTTGCGCACGCTGGTGCTCAAAGCCCTCGAATTCCAGGCGGTGGTCACGGAAAACAGCGAATTGCGGCTCCGTCTGCAAAAACGCTCCGCGCCGAACCCGCTCATCGGCACCAGCGAGGGCATGCTGGCGGTGGCGCGCTTGATCGAGGAAGTGGCCAACAGCGAGGTGACCGTGCTCATCGAAGGCGAAAGCGGCACCGGCAAGGAAATTGTCGCTCGGTCTATCCACCTGAAAAGCGCGCGCCACGAGCGGCCGTTCATCTCCGTCAATTGCGCCGCGCTGCCGGAGCAATTGCTCGAAGCCGAACTGTTTGGCCACGTCAAAGGCGCCTTCACCGGCGCGATCGGCAGCCGGCCGGGGCGCTTTCAAATGGCCGACGGCGGCACTCTTTTCCTGGATGAAATCGGCGACCTTTCCCCCAAAGGGCAAGGAGACTTGCTCCGGGTGCTGGAGGACGGATGTTTCCGCATGGTGGGGGCGAGCGATCTGACCCGGGTGAACGTGCGGGTCGTCGCCGCCACCAACAAGAACCTCCAGGATGAACTGGCCGCGGGAAAATTTCGCGAAGACCTTTTTTATCGCCTGCAAATTGTTCCCATCCTCATTCCGCCCTTGCGCGACCGGGCCGAGGACATTCCACTGCTGATCGAGCGGTTCTTCACTCATTTTACAGCCAAACACAAACGCCGGCGCAAGACGATGTCACCAGAGGCGCTGCAACTTTGCCAGCGCTTTCCCTGGCCGGGCAATGTCCGGCAATTGCGCAACATGATCGAGCGCCTGGTCATCACCTGCCGCGACCCTGTGATCGAGGTGAAGGACCTGCCCGAGTTCCTCCGCGCTCATGATCAAAGCACCGTCACGTTTACGGTCCGGCCGGGCACACCGCTGGCCGAAGTGGAAAAACTGCTCATTCGGCAAACGCTCACTCATGTCGCCGCCAACCGCGAGGAAGCGGCCCAAGCCCTGGGCATCAGCCGCCGGGCGCTGCAATACAAGCTCAAACAGTACGGGTTGCTGGACGCGCCGGAAAAGCCTGCTGAGGAAAAGGCGGAGTGAGAGATAGCGGCCGCAGTTGCCACAACGGCGCAGGTCGCCACGGCGCACTACGGCCACATTGCCCAGCGCCAGCGCGAGGTGGCATGCGGAGCAAACACCGTGGCGCACTTGAGCCACGCTGGCCTTGCCTTTCTTGCGCATCCGGTCGTGGTCAATGAGCACGCTGACGGGCAGGTTGCTACGGAGCGATTCAATGAGCGCCTGCACGTCGGCTGTCTTTTCTTTGCTGCGTTGGAACTGTTCCAGGCGCTCCTCCAACGACTGCAGTTCCAAGAGCCGCTGCACGATGTCGTGGGCGTAGGTCTTCATCACACGCCCCCTTCGCAGGAACAGTGCCACGCCTTCGAGGAGGAACTGTAAACCTCTGCCAACGGCTTGATTGCAGCGGTTGAGCCGTTGGCGCGAGCCTGCGGCCATCCGGCGGAAAACGGGCCTCGTGCAGAATTTGCAGTCAAACCGGTTGTCTTGTGCAGGCCGCGAGGCGCCGGCGCCGGCTGCACCCGGTTCAATGGCGGCCGGCGCCGCCAAGTCGGTTGCACAGATGATGGGGTGCGTCGTGCAGAAATTGCGCGAAACCGCGCTTTCGTTAGCGCGCCCGAGGCCTGCTGCCTGACGAAACTCTGTCCAACTGCCGTGGAGAAAAGGCATTAAAGGCCGGTGCCGTGGGTTGGCATCCGTTATGCAAGGGCTCTGACCGCGGCTGTGCCACAAACAAAACAACCGCAAATATTGAACTGAAAGCTTATGAGTATCTCAACTACGTCCGGGACACCGGTCGCATCAACTACCACGCCAACACCAAACCCAACAACGCCAACGCCGCCCGCGCCGCAAGGCGCAACGCAGCCTCCCACAGCGGCCCCGCAGCCAACTCCCAAGGCGCAGCAGACGCCGCCGTCAGCGCCAGGCAAGACTGGCAAGGAGCGGTTCGGTCGAAGCCACTGAAGTAAAGTGGAGGCCAGTCCGCACTTGCGACCGAGCGCGGACATTAGCTGGGTCGGGAGGATCCACACTGCGGCGCTGGTTGGTGCGGGTGGCCGCGACCAGCACCCGGTGGTTGTGACAGGCTGACGTTTGGTTCGGGTGACAGAACGTTTATTCAATGGGCATCCTCTGCCCTACCTCCTTGGCGTCTGTTGCCCGAACCTTTTTTGTTCGCACGCGACCCGTTTTTTTCTGCGGCCGCAACGCCGTGGTGGAAATCTAGCCGCGCCACGGAGCCGCTCACCGGCGATCCAGCGCGAACCACGCCACAGGGCCGGGATGTTCGGCTCGGATGATCCCGGCCCAGCGCCGGACGCCGCCAATGAAGAAACACCAACGCGATCCGCCAGCACGATGTCAACACTTGCCGCCATCATCGCCGAGCAGCCCTTCTTCAAGGGCCTGAGTGCGGAACATCTCCGCACCCTGGCCGACAGCGCCATGCAAACGTGGTTCGAGGCCGACGAACTCATTTTTCACGAAGACGACGTGGCGAACCGCTTCTATCTCATCC
Source organism: uncultured Verrucomicrobiota bacterium (assembly GCA_964363225.1). Lineage (GTDB taxonomy): Bacteria > Verrucomicrobiota > Verrucomicrobiia > Limisphaerales > CAYIIH01 > CAYIIH01. The sequence continues at coordinate 4,209 of CAYIIH010000174.1, forward strand.
TCGAAGGCAAAGTGGCGCTGGAATCCTCCCTGGCCAATGGCGACAGCGTGGTTCTGCAAACCCTCGGCCCGGGCGAACTGCTCGGCTGGTCCTGGTTGTTTTCGCCTTACATCTGGAAGTTGCATGCCCGCGCCCTGGAGCCGACCGAGGCAATTTTCTTCTACGGCACCCGTCTGCGCGCGCAGTGCGAAGACAATCACGACTTGGGCTACGAACTGTTCAAGCGCATCTCCGAAGTCATGATGCACCGATTACATTCAACCCGGCGGAAGTTGTTTGCGTCGCTGTCCGACGCGCATCCTGGCAACGGCCTGCGCCACGTTCGAGATTCCGGCAGAGAAAGCAGCGTGGGCGCATTCAATCACTGAGCAGAACGCTGAGGCCAGCGACACCCAGCGCGTGCCTATTCCCGGGGCGAACCGGCCGGTGATGCAGGCAGTGCAGTTCCTGGCCTGCTGGCAAGGCAAGCAAATCCGCCGAAACGGGAAAGACGGGAGAATCGTGACGTGTGCTTTCACATACGGGCCTGAGTATTCTGGATGACCGTTCAAATCCAAGTCCGCAACGATGAAAACGAGGACGCCAGGAAAACCAATCTGCACTTGAGAACCAACTTAAGTGCAGAACTTGCACACGACAACTGTTCCGGTCCGTCTCCTGGAGCGGAACGGACTGCATAAATAGAACGCTTTAAGATCGTTATGCGGCTTTTCTTTTTGTTGGCATTTGCGCTGCTAAAAGAATCAAAATAGAATTCGTTCGTTGGCCATGAGATCCTTTTGGAAACATTCAGAAAGCAAGTCAGACTGCAGTTCAAGCGCCCGCGGCGTTGCGAAGTCGCAAGCCCAATGAACTCTCATGAAGAAATTTAATCCCATCATTCCGCCGGGTTCACCTCTTTATCAACCAAAGCGAAATTCGAGTCTCTTGATTATGGTCCTCGTGATTCTGGCGATTCACGGGGTGTTTTTCGCAGGCTTGCTCATTCAAGGCTGTAAACGCGAAGAGGCCAGGAGTAAAACCGAGCCAGCCGAACTGAGCAACGCGCCTCTTGCCTTGGACACGAGTGCCACGCTGCCAACCACGGCCGGACCTGACACAAATCAACCTTTCGTTCCTGCGCCAAGTGCGACACAAACTTTACTTCACACCGACACTATGCCGCTCGTCACGCCGCCAGAGACGAAGGAATACACCGTGGTCAAAGGCGATTCTTTCTACAAAATTGCCAAGGCGAACGGCCTTTCTGTCGATGCCATTGCCAGGGCCAATCCCGAGGTCAATCCCACCCAAATGCAGATAGGGCAAAAGCTGCAAATTCCTGCCACCCCTCCAGCTCCGGTTCCTTCGGCTATAGAAAAAGCATCTGCCCAAGCCAGCGCGACTGCGAATTACACCGTTTACGTCGTTAAGCGGGGTGATACGCTCGCCAAAATCGCCAGGAACCACGGCACCAGCGTCAAAGCCATCCGCTCTGCCAATGGCCTGGCGACCGATCGTCTTTTGCCGGGGAAAAAACTGAAATTGCCGGAAGCACCGCAGCAAACCAAGCCGGCCGAGACGCGGCCGGCCAAATTATCGTGAACAAGAACTGGCAATTATTGATTCAGCTCCAGGAGTTGACCCTTCTGCGGAAAGGGATGGGCCTGGTCAGCCCTGCTGCGCCGGAAGAAAGCCTGGACAACGTTGATCAAAGACTGAACAAGGTGCGCCTGAAGTTGCCCGGCTTGCTCCTTGCCCAATTCGATAAACTGATGCGCCAATATCCCGATGCGATTGCCGTCCTGAGCGGCCAAACCTGCTCGAGTTGCCATCAGGAAATCTCACCTCGCCTGGCCAGCCAGATTGAAAACTCGCGCGAACCGCTGCGCTGCGAACATTGTGACCGGTTCCTGATACCCAAGGAGCGCGTTCCAGACTACGTCACGTTGGCCTGACCTGAGATTGGGCCGGCCGCGGCCGTGGAGCAAGGATGGGATCGGCACGCCTGGAAGCTTTAATGAGTGTGGCGTTCGCGTCCTGGCCTGAAATGGCGCTGGCAGCAGCGGCCCGTTTCAGAGAGAGCGGCTTTCCGGCAACGGAAATGAGTTCAAGATGGCCAGCATCTTTTCCGGTTGCGCGCTTTGTTTGAAAGAGGCAAATGCCGTCTCATCCTGGGTAAACCGCGAGAGCGTGCCCAACAAAGCCAGATAAATCTGCGCCTCGGACAGCGGCACAGCCAAAAGAACCACCGCGTGGACAATCATTCCTTTGGCTGAATCCCAGCGAATGCCTGCCGCGGAAAGCCCGACCGCAAAGGAGAGCCGATGCACGGCCCGTCCTCGCGCATGGGGGAAGGCCAATCCCTGTTCCACCACCGGGTGCAGCAATGATTCGCGTTCCAGCACCGCCTGGCAAAAAGCCTCCGCGTCCTCAATACGCCCCGCGCGGTGCAGGCGCTTGCTCAACTCCATGATGGCGCCGTTTTGGTTGGCGCTGAGCAAACGCGGAACCAGAAGTTTCGGTTCAGTAAAATCGGCTAAGGTCATGGCCACAAGATTCGCTTTCCCTTGCCTGGCTTTCGGTTCTGCCGGCACGGATCGCCCATTCTGTCCCAGACATGACTCTTTTGTCATTCTGAATTCTTTGCACAGCGCAGCCAGAATCAAGTGCAAACAATGCACTTCCGGCGCGAGATTCCTGGCTCAGAAGATTTAGCGTCGGTGCCGGCCGCATTGATCAAGCTCTCCATCAACAAGTTGTGAATCACGAGCTTGATTTGGCACGTCGCTTGCGTATGATAACTCATGATTAGAGATGTTATGGAGAGCTTGCTGGCTCTCCAAACCTGGCAGACGAAATCCAGAGTCAGCGCCGCTGAGAAGGAGGCGGCCATTCGCGAATTGCGCGAAAAAGTCCCGCCGCAAATCCTCGCCCACTTCGACCGCTTCCAACTCCGTGAGAAAAAGGGTGTCGCGATTGTGCGCGATGGCGTTTGCAGTGAATGCCACATGCGGCTGGCCATTGGTGTCCTGGCCACTCTCATGCACGGAGAAGATATCCAGCTTTGCGGCAGTTGTGGACGCTACCTGTATCTTCCGGAAGACGCCAGATTGGCGGTAGCTCATCCCGCTGTGGAATTGAAGCCTGCCAAAGAGAAACGCAAACGAAAAGAAACAGCGCATGCCCGCTAGCAATTTGATCGGGGCCGGGCACGGCTTGTCACTAGCCGATTTTTCGAGTGAACCGCTGATGATCCCGGAATTGCAGGAGCGTGACACGGCCGGTGTGATCAAGGAACTCAGCCAGGCGCTCCAGCGGGAGTCTTGCATCCCGGACTTGTTGCCGTTCTATCACGCGGCGCTCAATCGTGAATTCCTGACCAGCACCGCCCTGAGCCAGGGTCTGGCCTTTCCCCATGCCCGGCTCGGCGGCCTGCAGCAGCTCTGGTTTGCTCTGGGCCGCAGCGCCGACCCGATCATTTGGGGCTCCAAAGGAGCGTTGCCGGTGCGCTTGGTTTTTCTGGTGGCCGTGCCTTCCACCGATGCCACCGGTTACCTCCATTTGCTTTCGGGCCTTTCCCGGCTGGGCAAGGAGAGCCAATGCCTGGAAGACCTGTTAACCGCGAAAAGTCCCGAGGAAATGGTGGCCATTCTCAAACAGATCAGACTCCGCAACGGCCGGGAGACGGCCGGGTGATTCCCAAACCAACTTGATGAAAGATCAGCGCTCATGGACAATCTTCCTTCCATCCTGCTGGTGGCGGCCCTCTGCGGCTATGGGATCGGGGCGGTGGCCGGACTCCTGTTTTTAGGCCGCGAAAAGCTGGCCAACGCGTTCGCTTTTGGCTGCGCCACGCTCGCGGCTTTGTGCGGCCTCGCCGGGTCCGTGCTTCTCTTGTCCGCGCGCGTTCCGGCCCACAGCCGTTCGTTCGAGTTGTTGGCGCCGCTCATTCCCTACGTCAAATTCTCCGTGCGACTGGACCCGCTGGGCGCATTTTTCCTGCTCATCATTTCGCTCCTGGCATTGGCGCTCTCCGTCTATTCGCTCGGTTATGCGCGCGGATTCTATGGCCGCAAGAATGTCGGCGTGCTGGGCGCTTTCTATAACGCGCTCTTGCTGGCCACCACGCTCGTGTTCGTCGCGGACAACGCCTTCTTTTTCCTGATGGCCTGGGAAATCATGGCGCTGAGCGCTTATTGCCTGGTCAGCTTCGAGCATGAGCAGGAAGAGACGCGCAACGCCGGCGTGCTCTACTTCGTCATGTCGCACATCGGCACCGGCTGCATCATGCTGGGATTTCTTCTGCTCTTTCAGGCCTCGGGCAGCTACGGCTTCGACACCTTTCACGCTCTCGGCAACCAGATGCCGCCCGGCCGGCGCAACGCGGCGTTTCTGCTGTTCCTCTTCGGCTTTGGCATCAAGGCCGGCATCGTGCCGCTCCATATCTGGCTGCCGGCGGCCCACCCGGTGGCGCCGAGCAACGTCTCCGCGCTCATGTCCGGCGTGCTCATCAAAACCGGCATTTACGGGATCACGCGCGTCTGCTTCGATTTCCTCGGCACCCCGCCAAACTGGTGGGGAGTGACGGTCCTGACCATCGGGACCGTCTCCGCCGTGCTGGGGGTGCTCTACGCTTTGATGGAGCACGACCTGAAGCGGTTGCTGGCCTATCACAGCATCGAAAACATCGGCATCATCTTGATGGGACTGGGCGCGGCGCTGATGTTTCTGCACACGGGCCATCCCTTGCTGGCGTCGCTGGCGCTCATCGCCGGCCTCTATCACACCATCAACCACGCCGTGTTCAAGGCCCTGTTGTTTCTGGGCGCCGGCGCGGTCCTGCACGCCACCCACACGCGCAACATGGAGGAAATGGGCGGGCTGGCCAAACGCATGCCGCGCACCGCTTTCTTTTTCCTGATCGGCGCCATCGCCATCTCCGCGCTGCCGCCGCTCAACGGGTTCGTCAGTGAATGGCTCACCTACCAATCGTTGCTCCAAGGCTTCGGCACGACCCCAAGCCTGATTCGACTCATGTTTCCCCTCAGCGGCGCCATCCTGGCCTTGACCGGCGCGCTGGCGGCGGCGTGTTTTGTCAAAGCCTTCGGCATCACGTTTTTGGCGCAACCGCGCAGCGAGCACGCGGCGCACGCGCACGAAGCCCCGGCGACCATGCTGCTGGGCCAGGCCATCCTCACGGCCGCGTGCGTCTTTCTGGGACTCTTCCCGACGCAGTTTCTAACGTTGTTCGATCCGGTGACCCAACAGCTCATCGGCCCGCAGCTTAGTTCGCAACTCAGCCTGGCCAATGGCTGGGTGCTCTCGGGCCTGGGCGCCGAGGGCGGCACCGTCTCGACGCTCGGTCTCACGCTGACGGCGGTTTGCCTGTTGCCGGTGCCGCTCGTGCTCTGGCTGTTCTTTGGGAGACGCTCGAAGATTCGCATCGGCCCGACCTGGGACTGCGGCTTGCAGGGATTGACTCCGCGCATGGAATACACCGCCACCGGTTTCTCCAAACCGATCCGGATGATTTTCAAGGCGCTGTTCCGCCCGCGCCGCGAAGTGCAGCGCGAATACGATTTTTCGCCTTACTTTGCCACGACCATGCGCTTTGAAAGCCACGTCGAGGAAGTTTTCCAGACGCGCATTTACCGCCCGTTGAACCGGCGGGTGCTGCGCCTGTCGCGCCGGATGCGCACGCTGCAAGCCGGCAGCATCCAGGCCTACCTGATTTACATCTTCGTGACGTTGCTGTTGCTGCTCATTTTTGCGTTATGAACCGTATTGGTGAACCATGAACCTGCCGGCTCTCCTTCTTCAACTCATCCTGCTGCTCCTGCTCGCGCCGCTCGTCAGCGGCTGCATCAAGAACTGGAAAGCCAAGCTGCAAAACCGCCGCGGGCCGCGCCTCTGGCAGCCTTACTTCGACGTGGTGAAATCCCTGCGCAAGGACATGGTCATCTCCGAGCATGCTTCGTGGGTGTTTTCGTTCGCGCCATACGTGGTGTTTCTCAGCTCGCTGCTGGTGGGCCTGCTGGTGCCGATGCTGACCACGCAAGCGCCCTTGAGCCTCTTCGGCGGCGCCTTGGCGGTGATCGGCCTGCTGGCGCTGGGGCGCTTCTTCCTCGCGCTGGGCGGCCTGGACCCGGGCAGCGCCTTTGGCGGCATGGGTAGCAGCCGCGAGATGACCATTGCGGCCATCGCCGAGCCGGCCTTGATGCTCTCAATTTTCACAGTGGCCATCACCGCCGGGTCCACCGACCTGAGCCACATCGTGCAAGCCACGCAAAAGCCGGCCTGGCAACTGCTCAATCCCACGCACGTCATGGCCTTCGCCGCCTTGTTCATCGTGCTCCTGGCCGAGACGGGCCGCATTCCGGTCGATAACCCCGCCACGCACCTGGAGTTGACGATGATTCACGAGGCCATGCTCCTGGAATACTCGGGCCGCTACCTGGCTTTCATGGAATGGGGGGCGTCCACCAAACAACTGGTCTTGATGACGCTGCTGGTGAATGTCTTTTTTCCAGTCGGCATCGCCACGGACACTTCGGCGGCCTCACTCGGCCTGAGTCTGCTGGCTTACCTGGTCAAGCTGCTGCTGCTGGCCGGCGCGGTGGTGCTGGTCGAAACCACCAACGCCAAGCTGCGGCTGTTCCGCGTGCCGGACCTGCTCAGCGCGGCCTTCGTGCTGGCTACGCTGGCCTTGATGTCCACCTTTTTGTTTCAATAGCCATGAACCCGCCCGCCCATGCCGACATCGGCACCCAACTCATCACCCTGCTCGCCGCCGGGATGCTCGTGTGCCAACTGCTCCTGGTGGTGCAGCGCATGTTGCTCACCAACATCCGGCTCTTCGCACTGCAATCGTTGCTGCTGGCCGCCATCGCCGGCGTGGTGGCTTACTTCCATAATGCTACTCATGTCTATGTCGTCGCCCTGCTGACCCTCGTCGGCAAAGTGTTCTTCCTGCCCTGGCTGTTAAACCGGCTGGTGCGCCGCATCCAAATCCATCAGGAGATCGAGCCGCTGCTCAACGCGCCCACCTCCATGCTTGTGTGCGGCGGGCTGACCTTGCTCGGCTACATCGTGGCGCGCCCGTTCACCTCGCTGGAGCGGTTGGGCAACAACACCCTGGCCGTCGCCATGACGCTGCTGCTGACCGGCTTTTTCCTCATGTTCAACCGCCGCAAAGCCCTCACCCAGGTGCTGGCGCTGCTGACGGTGGAAAACGGCGTCATGCTCGCGGCCGTGGCCCTGACCACCTACGGAATGCCGCTGGTGGTCGAGTTGGGCATCTTCTTCGACGTGATGGTGGCGGTGATGATTCTGGGCATCCTGGTCTATCGCATCCGCGAGACCTTCGCCTCCATGGACACGAGCAAACTCAGCCAGTTGAAGGGATGAGATGACGGTCCTGACGCCGATATTGCTTGCGCCCGCAGCCGCTGGGCTGGCTTGTTTGCTGGTGCAGTCGCGCCGGCTGATGCAGGCGGTGAACGGACTGGCTTTCGCCATCGCCGCCGCCCTGGGCATCCGCTTGCTCCCGCAGGTGCTGGCTCGCGGTACCGTCAAGGAATGGGACGACTTCCTGTGCGCGGACGCGCTCAGCGCCTTCATGGTGCTGCTCATCTCTATTGTCTCTCTGGCCAGCTCGCTGTACGCCGGGCGCTACTTCAACCGCGACCTGGCGGCCGGGGTGATTACGCCGGGCCGGGTGCGGGAATTTTTTGTCCTCACTCCGCTGTTCGTGGCGGGCATGTTCCTGGTGGTGCTGGTCAACAACCTGGGCGTGATGTGGGCGGCGGTGGAAGCCACGGCGCTGTCGTCCGTGCTGCTAGTCGCGCTTTACAATCGGCGCACCTCGCTCGAGGCGGCGTGGAAGTACGTCATGCTCGGCAGCCTGGGCCTGGCGCTGGCGTTGTTTGGCACCGTATTCGTTTATGCCGCCGCCAGCCGCGAAAACACCGAGCCGTTGCCCAGCTTCAATTGGTCGCACCTGATGAGCGTGGCGCCGCAACTCGACCCCCGCCTCATCAAGCTGGCCTTTGTGCTCGCGTTCATCGGCTACGGCACCAAGGCCGGCCTGGCCCCGATGCACACCTGGCTGCCCGACGCGCACAGCGAAGCGCCGTCGCCCACCAGCGCCATGCTTTCGGGCGTCTCGCTCAAAGTGGCGCTCTACGCCCTGCTGCGCTTTCACATTCTGACCACGGCGTGCCTCGACTCCGCCTTCAGCCGCACGCTGCTGCTCTGCTTCGGCTTGTTTTCCATGTTTCTGGCCGCTCCGTTCATCCTCGTGCAACGGAACCTCAAGCGGATGCTTGCTTATTCAAGCCTGGAACACGTCGGCCTCATCTGTGCCGGCATCGGCCTGAACACGCCCGTGACCATCTTCGGCGCGCTGCTGCACATGGGCTACCACGCGCTGACCAAGCCGGTGCTGTTCTTTGCCGCCGGCAACATCCACCAAACCTTCCACTCGCTCGAATTCCGCGTCATCGGCCCCGGCGTGGTCAAAGTGCTGCCGGCGACGGCGGTTTTGATGGCCCTGGCGGCGGTGGCGGCGACCGGCTTGCCGCCGTTTGGCTTGTTTTTCAGCGAGTTCACGGTGCTGAGCGGCGGTTTCGCCGCGAACCAAACGTTCATCAGCGTGCTGATGCTGCTGGCGCTCCTTGCTTCGTTCTGCGGCATTCTCCAGCAACTCACCCGCATCCTCCTCGGCGCGCCCAAGGCCGAGCGCTCCGGAGATGCGCGACCGGCGGACGGCGTGCCCGCGATGGCGCTGCTGCTGGGCGGACTGCTGCTGTTCAGTGTGTGGCTGCCCGCTTCTCTCCGCCAACTGCTGGAAGAAGCAGCGAGCATCATTCGAGGAATGCCATGAACGGACGAGCGCCTTGCCAATCTGAGTTTGATGGTGGGGGGCTGCTGGTTCGGCGCGCGGCTGTCTCAGCCGCAGCGTCGGCGGAGACGGACCAGCGCTGGAAGGTTCCAGACACTGTCACTGCGGTCCACGTGCTGCGGGTGGGACACGCGCGCGCCGCTTCGTTAAAGCCGCAGCGACCCCGATTCATCCCGATACCGTGCGCTGGTCCAGGGCCATTCCTTCGGCTCGCGCACCAGGAAAGCCTTCACCGGATTGGCTTCGATGTAACGCCGCGAGTGCAGTTCGTGCGCGCTGTCGCGCTGGTAGGTTTCCCAGTAGTCTTTGGCCCAGAATTGACCCTGCCGTTGGAGGAGCTTGTCGGCTTCGTGCGCGGCATATTTTTTCCACGACTCCAGAATGCAGCTCATAGGGACTTCGCCCACCTTGAACAGCACGTGAACGTGATTCGGCATGATCACCCAAGCCCGCAACTCGTAGCGCTGGCCGTGAAAGAACGACAGCGCATTCTCAACCAGCTTGGCAATATCAGGTCGCCGCAGGTGACACTCGCCCCGACCTTTGTCCAGATAAGCCTCAAGTTGGGCGCGGCGTTCACGCTCATCCTCAATGGCCAACAACATTGCCCATGCGGAACGCAATTCGGTGGGGAAGCAATCCGCCAGCCGGAAGGTGACGAACTGCGTGAGACCGGGTTCATCGCGATGCGGCAGGTAACCGCGCTCGTGCCAGCCGCGAAAACCGCGCTGGGTATCCTCGCGCTTGGGCGGCGAGGACCATCGGCGCTTGTCGGCGACCAGTTCCCGCACGCTGGGATTGTGCGGGGGACCGGGCGGACGCGGGTTGGGAGTCTCGGTCATGACCGCATTGAGCGGGACGGGTTAATGGAAAGCAAGCTTCGAGCGCGGTGCGCATTCGGCGCGCGGCTGTCCCAGCCGCAGCGGCGACGACAGTTCGGAGGCGCCGGAGAAGCTCCGACGCGGGTTTGCAGTGCGGACGTGCTGCGGGTGGGACACCCGCGCTCCGGCATAAAGGACGTCGCATGCTCTTGACGCTCCTGTTGCTGGTGCCGCTGCTCGCCGGCCTGCTCTGCCTCGCGGCGCCCTCGCGCGCCTGGTGGGAGCGGCTGAACCTCGCGGCGTTTGCGGTCGTCGCCGGTCTGGCGTTCAGGGTGGCCGGCGCCGTCGCGGAGCAAGGCCACGTCTCGGAACTCGGCGGCTTCCTCCGCGCCGATGCCTTGAGCGCGCTGGTGATCGGCTTGATTGGCTTCGTGGCGCTGGTCTGCGCCATTTACGCCGTCGGCTATTTCCGGCATGACGCGCGCGCCGGCAAGATCACCGACGCGCAATTGCGGCACTATTATGTGCTGACGCCGCTATTCGTCGCCGCCATGCTGCTGGTGCCGCTGGCCGACAACCTGGGCGTGATGTGGGTCGCCACCGAAGCGACCACGCTGGCGTCGGTGCTGCTGGTCACGTTCTACAACCAGAAGACTTCGTTCGAGGCGGGCTGGAAATACATCATCATCGGCAGCGTCGGCATTTCGCTGGCGCTGTTCGGGACCGTTGTCACTTACTATTCCGCCGTCGGCGTTCTGGGGGCGGACACGCACGGCGGCATGAACTGGTCGGTGCTGGTGGACGTGGCCGACCGGCTTGACCCGAAGGCGATGCGGCTGGCCTTCATCCTGGTGCTGCTCGGTTATGGAACCAAGGCCGGCCTGGCCCCGATGCACACCTGGAAACCCGATGCCTACTCCGAAGCGCCGGTGCCCACCGCGGCGCTGCTGGGGGCGGGCTTCATCAATTGCGCCCTTTATGGTATCATCCGCTTCGACGTGCTGGCCGAGAAATGCCTGGGTCATGAGCTTCCGGGCAAACTGCTGGCGGGCTTCGGGGTGGCGTCCATCCTCGTGGCCGCGCCGTTCATTCTGACGCAGCGCAATTTCCGCCGCATCCTGGCCTATTCGAGCATTGACCATGCGGGGATCATGGTGGCGGCGCTTGGTTTTGGCGGGAAGCTGGGCGTCTTGGGCGCGATGCTGCACATGCTGTTTCATGCGGTGACCAAGCCGCTCATGTTCTTTTGCGCGGGCAACGTCCAGCAGCATTACGGCACGCCGCATTTTCGCAAGGTCAGCGGCGTCATGCATACGCTGCCCTGGACGGGCGCACTCTTCCTCGTGGCCACGCTGGCGGTGACGGGCACGCCCCCCTTCAGCCTGTTTCAAAGTGAATTCACGGCGCTAAGCGCAGCCCTGGCGGCTGACCGGCCCTGGCTGGCCGGCTTGTTCGTGGCGGGCATTGTCATCATTTTTGCCGGTTTTCTGGTGCATCTCGTGAAGATGAATTTGGGCTTGGCCCGCCGGGATGCGCCGCCCGGCCGCGAATGCCCGTGGAAACTCGGCGCCATGCTGCTGGTCGCGGTCCCGGTGGTGGCGCTGGGCTTTGTCTTGCCGGGTCCACTCTTTCAACTCGTGGGCCGCGCCGCGCAAATTATTGCAGGAACACTATGAGCGTCCTTTCCTCACTCCAGTCCATTTTGAACGAGGTCACCCAACGCTTCGGCCAGCGGCTCGAATCCGTCTGCGCTGCGCACCCGGATGAAATCTACGTCCACGCGAAGATGGACCTGGTCGCCGGCTTTACCGCGCATCTTTGCCGCCGGTGGCAGGCGCGGCTGGTGAGCCTGTTCGCGGACGACGCGCGGCCGGCGGAGGGCGCGTTTCATCTTTATTACGTCTTCGCTCTCGACACGGCGCATGGCTTCATCAGCTTGCGCGTGCCGGTGCCGGCGGATCAACCGGAGTTTGCCTCACTGACCAACGCGGTTCACGCCGTCAACTGGCAGGAGCGCGAAATCCAGGACTTGTTCGGCCTGAAACTGATCGGGCATCCGAATCCCCGCCGCTGCGCGTTGCACGATGATTGGCCTGAGGTCTATCCACTGCGCAAGGAGTTCGATTTGAAAACGAAGCTGCCGCCTTTCACCGGTGAACGGCACAAGTTTCGCCCGGTCGAAGGCGAAGGCGTGTTCCAGGTGCCGGTCGGCCCGGTGCATGCGGGGATCATCGAGCCGGGCCATTTTCTCTTCAGCGTGGCGGGCGAACCGGTTCTCTGCCTGCAAATCCGCCTTTTTTACACGCACAAAGCGACCGAGAAACTGTTTGAGCATCTGCCGGTGACGCACGGCGTGCGGCTGGCGGAAAGCATTTCGGGCGATTCGAGTTTCGCGCACGCGACGGCTTTCTGCCACGCGGTGGAGCGGGCGGCGCAGTTGGCCGCGCCTCCGCGCGGGCGGGCCATGCGCACGGTCTGCTTGGAATTGGAGCGTATTTACAATCACATCGCCGATATTGGCGCGATTGCGACCGACGTGGCGTTTGTCGTGGCCAATGCCCATGCCATGCGCTTGAAGGAAAAGGTGCTGCGCTTGAACGAAGCGCTGACCGGCAACCGGTTGCTGCGCGGCATGGCTTGTCTCGGCGGGGTGCGATACGACTGGGCGGCGCCGCAGCT
>CAYIIH010000175.1:0-16478 GCA_964363225.1 uncultured Verrucomicrobiota bacterium
CAGAACCGCGGCCCGGGCAATGCGGGCCGAGGCGCGCCGCATCTCCGCTTTGGACTCCACACTGCAAAAGGCCGCGTGGCACGTCACGATCAGGTTTGGCGTGGCGGCCTCCTCGGGGGTCTTGAGCGGTTCGTCTTCCACCACGTCGAGACCGGCGCCGGCCAGGCGGCCTTGGCGCAGCGCTGCCAGGATGGCGCTCTTTTTGATGATCGCGCCGCGGGCGGTGTTGACGACGAAAGCGCTGGGTTTGAGGAGCGCCAGTTCCCGTTCGGCGATCAGGTGACGCGTTTCGGCATTGAGGGGGCAGTGGAGAGACAGCACATCGGCTTGATCCAGCAAGGCGTCGAGCGTGCGGGCGCGCGAGACGCCCAGGGCCTTGTCCACCCCGTTCGGAAGGTAGGGATCGTAAAAGCAGACCCGGAAGCCGAGCGCCTTGGCCCGCAGGGCCGTGGCCGTGCCGATGCGGCCCAGGCCGACAATGCCAAAGGTCAGTTCCCGCAGCCGGCGCAGCTTGGGCTGGACGGGAATGGTCCAGCCCAGTTGCTTCGCCTCGCGGTCCAGTTCAAACAACTGCCGGCAGAGCGCCAGCGACAGGGCGATGGCATGATCCGCCACCTCCTCGGTGCCGTAATCGGGCACGTTGCAGACGGCAATGCCGTGGGCGCGGGCCGCCGCGATATCGACGGAGTCGTAGCCGACGCCATTGCGGATGATGGCGCGGCAGTTTCGGAGGCGCGCGATGCCCTGGGCCGTGATCGGCGTGTTGTGCCAGACGATCAGCGCCCGGGCCCGGCAGAGTTCGTCGGTGAAATCCGCGTCCGTCTCGCACAGAAAACGAGACACCTCGGCCGCCTCCCCGATGACCTTTCGCTCGACCAGCAACTCTGGTTCACTCAAGGGGGACCTGGCCCACTCAATTACGCCAACAAGCGGTTTCACGTTCAACTTGGTCTGTCAGTGTTCGACATTCGGCCAGCGATTGCCGGCCCCGTTCCGCCAACCGGCTGTCGCGGAACGCTCCAGCCTGAGAGTAAGCGCGCATGAGCTTCGATCACGGCAACGCGCGCCCGTTGTCCTTGGCCCGAAGCTGGTTCAGGTCGCGGGTCGCTAGTCGCAGATGTTCCTCCATCGCTTCACGAGCCTTGCTGGGATTGCGCGAGCGCACGGCCTGATAGACGGCCCGGTGCCCCTGGAGGGCGATCTCCAGGCCGGAGTAGGCCAGCGTTTTCTGCCGCGACTCACGGAGAAAGCCGGCCAGGGTTTCCAACAACAGCACGAAAACCGGATTCCCCGTTGCTTCGGCGAGGATACTGTGGAACCGCACATCTGCCTCGATGCGGTCCTCCAGGTCCGACGCAGCCGCCAGATCGTGCACGGTACGTTCCAACTGCCGCAGGTGCTCGTCGTTGGCCCGTTCGGCCGCCAGCGCGGCAATCTCGCTCTCGAGCGGCCGCCGCACTTCCACCAGGTGCAGCAATGTGGCGCGATTGCGCCGAAGCAACACCTCCAGACTGGCAACGACCGCTTCGGGATCCGGCGGACGAACGCGGGCGGGTCGGCCTTGGGACATTTCCACCAAACCCTGTGCGCGCAAGCTGCGCATGGCTTCGCGGATGACGGTGCGCGAGACGTCATGCGACTTGGCCAGTTCGCCCTCCGGCGGGAGCGCCGCGCCAGAATTGAAGCGGCCGGCGATGATTTCATGGGTCAACTGCTTCAGGACTGTGGCCACCCGGTCTGGGCGCCCGTCTCTCTGGGACTGGCCCGACTCTTCTGCGATCGGCTCGCTTGATTTCATGCTGCGACGGCTTCGTTTCTGATTCATGGCTAAGCCACATCTTCCCGCTTTAACGGTGTCGATCAAACCAAAATTGCCCATTTCTTTTGTCTTTCCCGTCCGCCGCCCAGCCACGAATTGGTCGTCAGCAGCGGTGCCGGATTGATCCTACTTATATGATATGTGTTCAAAGCAGGTCAAGCATCTTTTTGCGAGAACGAGAGAATTGTTCACGAATCATCGTTCAGGATTACGCGGAAAAAGCGCACGCTTGCTGAGGCGTCCACAGCAAGAGCACTGCAAAAGGAATCGCCGCGAAAAGGCACAGGAAAACGCAAGCACCCTGATTTACTGAGGAGACCGTGGGATGCAGGACACTTGGTCGTAGCGCTGATTTCCAATCTGCTGTATCGCCGATTTCCAATCGGCAAAGCTTCCGAGTCGAAACAGGCCGTGGTTATTGGATCGGCCCCCAGCAGGTTAGAAACCTGCGATACAGCAGATTGGAAATCTGCGCTACAGGCTGGCGCCGCAAGTGTAGTCCATCCTGCAGTCCAAGCAGTATTCCGATGTTTGCGCTTTCTTGCGGCAATCATCGGGGGCCAGGCTGTCGTCTATCATGCCGCCTGAGCCGTAAGGCTAAGGCAGCGAAACCTGGCCTGAGGCAGGCGCAAAAAAAGTTGAAAAAACGCTTGACGCGCTCCTCGACACTTATATGATAAGCAGCATGATGTTCGCGAACCGCTACCACCGCACGGTCTCAACGATGCCTGGGGCATCGGTCGTGCCGGGTGTCGCCAATCGTGCTCTAAACCAAACACAAACCGCCTTCCACGTCCTATGAGAACCACCACATTGATCGCACTGGCTGCCTGCTTCCTTTGCCTCCCCTTGGCTGCACAGACGCCACCCGCTGAGGGTTTGGCGCTTTGGCTTAAACCTGATGCCGGAGTGACCGCCGACGCTTCGGGGGCCGTCTCCCTATGGGCAGATCAAACATCCAATGGCAATAACGCCGGCCAACGTGCCGAAGGATCCGCGGACGAGCTGCCTCATTGGATCGCCAATGCCGTGAATGGCAAACCGGTGGTACGATTTGATGGGGTCGATGACGTTTTGGAGATCGTCAACAGCCCGAGTTTGCAGCCGCTCTCCGGCGACTGGACGGTCTTCTTTGTCGCCAAGCGCCTGACCGCTTCGCAAGGGGGTTTTCCCCAAATCATTGGTTCGCGGCCTTGGGTGGCCGGCTTGGACAAGGGCTGGGCCGTCAGTTTCACCACGGGCGGGCTGATCGGCAGCCATTTGGCCGACGGGAGTTCCGGGCACGATGTCCCCACCGTGCTTTCTGCCACCGCCTTGTCGCAGAGCACCTTTCAAGTCTGGCAGGTGGAGGAAAATCGGGCGGCCGGGACGACCAAGTTTTACCTGTCGGGCGCGCCGGATCGGACCCTGCAGACCGCCATGCCCGCCGGGCCGGTCGATCAAACCGACTCCATTTACCTCGGACGAGAGATTGGCGGCGCGAACAACCGGCGCGCCAATATGGACCTGGCCGAGGTCCTGATTTACAATCGCGTCCTGCAGAAGGCCGACCGGGATTCGGTCACTGGTTATTTGAGCGACAAGTACGGTCTGCCGTTTGCGCCCAACAGTCCCCCCATCGTGAGCCTGACCAGTCCGGCCGTCGGCGCCAGCTTCGAGATCCCGGCCGACCTCACAATCACGGCCGCGGCCACTGATGTCGATGGAACCGTGGTGAAGGTAGAGTTCTTTGAAGGTGTTCGTTTGATTGCGACAGCCATGGCCGAGCCGTACAGGGTGCCGGTCAGCATTCAGTCAACCGGCAGCGTCACGTTCACAGCCGTAGCCACGGACAACCTCGGTGAGCGGGCTACATCCGCACCCGTGACGATCACCCTGACCGGCTCGCCCCCGCCAATACCGCCGCTGCCAACTGATGGGCTGCAGTTGCGGTTGAGTGCGGACGCAGGTGTGACAAGTGATGCTTCGGGTTCGATCGGTGCTTGGGTCGATCAAAGCCCAAACAGCCATAGGGCGACCCAAGATAACGCGGCGGCCATGCCTCCTGACAGTTTCCAGCCGACCTTGGTCCCGGACGCATTGAATGCCAAACCGGTCGTTCGTTTTGACGGGGTTGATGATTTCATGATCATTCCCAACAGCCCCAGCCTGCAACCGCTCTCCGGGGGCTGGACGGTGTTGTTTGTGGGAAAGCGAGGGCCTGCCTCGCGCGGGGACTTTCCGCAGATTATTGGGTCGCGACCGTGGACCGCCGGCCTGGACAAGGGTTGGGCAATCACCCTGGACGGCGCCGGCCTGGTGGCCAGTCACTTGGCTGATGGCAGCAACGGGCACGACGCTCCCGCAGTCAGGTCTGGTTCGGCTTTATCCGCGGATGCTTTCCAAGTCTGGCAGGTGGAGGAAAATCGAAACGCAGGCTCAACCGCTTTTTACCTGTTCGGTGAGTTGGACAGGCAACTTAGCCCGCCCATGCCCGCGGCGGCCATCGATCAGCCGAATGACGTTTACATCGGCAGCGAAGTTGAAGGGGGCGACTTCCGCAGGGCGAATATCGATCTGGCTGAAATCGCGGTTTACAATCGTGTGCTTTCCAGTGCAGAGCGAGACGCGGCCACGACGCACTTCCTCAGAAAATACGGGATCACTCAGCTCGCCTCGCGCAACCAGGCGCCGGCGGTCAGCCTCACCAGCCCCAGCGGCGGGGCCACGTTCGACGCGCCGGCTGAGATCACTCTGAGCGCGACCGCCAGCGACAGCGACGGCAGCATCGTGCGAGTGGAGTTCTTTAGGGGCGCAACCTCTTTGGGCGTGGCAACCGTCAGTCCGTACTCCCTAACGGGAACAATCTCGTCGGCCGGGGACTTTGCGTTGCGGGCCGTTGCCACGGACAACCTAGGGGCCATCACTCTTTCCGACCCAGTCAACATCAAGGTCACGGCGCGGGGCGTGAAATTGATCGGAAAGGTGGATTACAGCGACAGCTTCACGCTGAATCCCCCTCGCCGGAATGGCCTTTACAATGACAACAGCGCGGGCGGATACAACGTCGAGAACACCCATGGCAATCCCGCCGCCACTTGGACACCCCAGAGCAACTTTAGCTTCAATGACATTCCAGGCTCCTTCGGGTCGGGGCCGACTGTTTTGGCGGCTGCCGTTGGGAATCCCGGGGCGGCCACCGGCGTGGCCCAGTCTGGGGGCGGCGATTTCAGCTTCACCTACGGACTGAGGACCGATTACATCGTGGAGGTGGATGCCTTCCTCTCGCCGGGAGATCGCACGGACATCTCGAGCCTTCCGGAGGCCGGAAACACGATTTTTGCCGCAAACAGCCTCACCGTGTTCTTCCGTCGCGATTCGATTGCCGGCCTGCCGGGCATCGGCCTGTTCAATGGCGCCAAAGAGACCGCCGTCGTCGATGGCAGCGGCAACTTGGTGAAAACCGGGGTTACCGACAATGACTGGCACAAGTTGGCGGTGCACTTCAATCAGGATCAGCACCGGCTGCGGATTTTTGTGGACGGCATTCTAAAGGCTGATTTGGACCTGACAACTTTTGCCGAAGGCATCTACCAGAACTACTCAAACGGCGCTGTTGGAGTTGGCGGGGCGGGTGCCTTCGTTGATGGAAAGGTCCTCTGGTTCGACAACTTCCAGGTAGGCGCTCACGGCCTTGGAGTGGCGATCCAAGCCGAGTCGCCGCCAATTGGGAACACCTGGGACGGCTTCGCTACCATCCCTGGGCCTTCTGCCAACGACTACGCCGACATTAATAGCGGTCACGGCGTTACGTTCACGCTTGCGGATGGATCCACACATGCGGCTTCCAGTGGGCCGCAAGTGCTCAATGATGGGATTTTCCCGGCCACGCATTCGAACGTCACGACGTTCCTGCACAGCGATGCGGGTTATGCACGGGTATTGATTGACCTCAACCAACCCGCTGGACAGGCGCTTCTTATTAGTGAGATCAACACTTACGAACGCTCTGGCGAGGCTAGGCGGAACTACCAGAACTACTCGCTCTGGGGCAGCAGTGCTCCGATCGCACCTAGCCAAGTGGGCACCGACCCGGCTCTAAACGGTTGGGAGCTTATCGGGACGGTCGAGTTCGTTCCCGCTGAGCAGGCCTTGGGGAACAAAAGCGGCGTCCACATTGGAGGCATCAACCAGGGTTACCGTTACCTGTTGTGGGAGATCAGGCGCCGGGTCGGCGGCACGGAGGCTAGCCCGCAATACGTGGAGTTCGACATCGTAGCGGCAGAGGAAGCGGCTCGCCTCACCATTGTCAGGTCCGCTGAGGGCATTGTGATCAATTGGACCGGAACCGGCACGCTGGAAGAGGCGGGGGCGGTGACCGGACCGTGGACGACTGTTGCTGGTGCGGCCAGTCCGTTCACCGTTACACCCACAGCTCAGCAGAAGTTTTATAGGCTGAGGCAGTGAGAATCTTTGGGAACACACGCATAGGGTACCTCAATGGATAGCGCGGCTGGAAGGTTTCCGGCTTTCTGGCCGCGCTTCCATTGGGATCATTAAGATGGACGACAACTTAGTTCAGCGAACCAAGCTAGCACTTCAAATGTGAGGAGCCAGGCACACCTGTTTGGCTCCCCAATGCAAATTATCATCTATGAACCTGTCACTATGATCCGAAACACACCAGCCATGCGTTTTCCGAGCCGCAGGGCAGAGCCGCCACGGTCGGCTTTCACCTTGATCGAGCTGCTGGTCGTGATTGCGGTCATTGCGATTCTGGCCGGTCTGCTCTTGCCGTCGCTCAGCCAGGCCAAAGCCAAGGCCGACCGGACTCTTTGCCAAAGCAACTGCAAGCAGTGGGGGATGGCCATTCAGATGTACGCGGGCGACAACCACGATTTCTTTCCCGACAATCGGGACGGTTATCACGTGAGCTGGATGGGGACGACCATGGCCCGCTTCTGGCAGAACTACTTGATCAAATCGGAAAAATCGCGCAGCGAAAAAAACAAGTTTCACGTCATCTTTTGCCCGACCGACAAGTGGCACCGCGTGGCGGACCTCTGGCGGAATAACGATCCCAACTCCGAGACCCAGCCCATCCTCACCGGCTACTTCTATTTGCCCGGCCGAGTGCTGGGCAGTTGGGGGTACGACGCCAACGGCATCACGGACTGGCACACGCGCAAGAAGTTGGGCGGCGAACTGCGTGGCGCGCCGATTCTGATCGACCGGTTGCAAGGTGTCGGCACTTGGTCGCCCCGTGCCAACAAAGGGTCGGTGGCGTGGTTCACCCAGAATATCGACGGCAAGACCGTTCCTTCGGCAACGCATCGAGCCAAAGCAGGGACTCCAACAGGCGGCAATTTCCTCTTTGTAGATGGCCATGTCGAATGGCGGCGATTCAACGTCAACGATCCCCGCGCCACGATCGACTTGGGTTCAATAGGTGGAGCCTGGTTGTGTTTTTACAAGATTCCCGTACCGCAGTGACCGAAACCAATCCCGGGCCCGCCGGCCATTGTGAACAGGACTAACGAAGGAATCGGAGAATCGGAAGGGCGGGCAATCCAGTTTTTTCCCTCCCTCTCTCCGTTTCCTCTGCTTGCTCCTGTTCAAAATCTCCTGTCTTCCTGTTTCCGCCGCCAGCGACACCGTCATCACCATCACTGACAGCACCACCGGCCGAACCCGACGGTTTTATCGTGCGGTGCTGCTGCCCTAGCTTCAATGGCCCCCACGCCAACCGCTCTCTCAGACATTCGGGGAACCCCCCGGCTCTGCCGTGGAGACTCCCAGAGTTTGACAGCGGTCGTTCGAACCTGTGCACTGACAGAGCGCGTTTCCACCCCGAGGTCAAACCCGGGCCGGCATTCGCGATGCTCGATAGCACTGGGCTGGTGGACGCGCCAGCCTTTCAGGCTTGATTGGGCCGTCCTTCGCTCGGTCTCACACTGGCAGGACCCGCAGGAACTGACAGGCGCCTGCTGCTGAAAAACTTGACGAAATCCTGTTTCATTGGAACAATTAATTATCTAGTTTTTCTAAGTATTTGTGGTCGTTAAGCCATCCAAAATGGGCCAGTTGAACAAGCGCGCGCTGCTGGCGCGACTGCAAGTCATGGGCACGGCTTCGCGGGCCGGGCTGGCCAAATCGCTCGGCTTGAGCCAGCCGACGGCGGGAAAGATCGTGGAGGAGATGTTGAAGACCGGCCTGTTGCAGGAGGTCAATGGCGATCCGCAGGCCGCCGCCGAGGCGCGCCGCGATCAGCGCAGCACTGCTCCCGCCGCTCTTGGCCGGCCGGGCCGGATCATCCAACTCAATCGCACGCAACTCCGTTTCATAGCGATTCAACTGGGGGTTGTCGAGACGAGCGTCGCAGCCTTGCCGGTGGGGGTTGACGGAGAGGACCGCTGGAAGGTGCAGTTTCCGACTCCGGACGCCGCCTTGGAGTGGCAGAACCGATTGCGCAAGGCTGCTGCGAGCATCTCCGTCCAGGACCTTTGGGGAGTGCTGGTGAGCGTTCCCGGAATTGTCGATGAGAAAAAAGGGGAGGTGGTGTTCTCACCCAACCTCCATTGGACCGAGGGCAAGAAACTGCCCGAGTTGATCCAGGGTGTTTGGCGAGCACCCGTGGCCTTGCTGCAAGAGGAACGGGCCTTGGCGCTGGGGCACAAAGCGGCTGATCCAGGCCAGGAAGATTTTCTGCTCGTGGATTTCGGAGAGGGTGTGGGCGGCGCGGCGATCGTCGCGGGCAGGCTTTACATGCACCCACTCCCCATGAGCGGCGAATTGGGGCACACGCCGATTCTGGGCAACAAAAGGCCCTGCGGCTGCGGTGCCTTGGGCTGTCTGGAAACACTGGTGTCCACTTCCGGCCTGCTGCAAAGCTTCGCCGCCGCCGTGCCTAACGCCCAGCGCGCCTGGCCGGAACTGGTCAAATTCGTGGCCAAGGAGGGTCTCGTTCCCTGGTTGGCCGAGGCCCTGGAGGCGGCAGCGGCAGCGATTGCCGGGGCGCTGAACGTTTGCGGGTTGCGCCGGGCCGTGATCACAGGCAGTCTGACCGAAATGCCGCCGGTGGTCTTTCGTTTTCTGTCGGCGGCGGTGGAGCGCGGGGCGATGTGGGCACGCTTCGGCAGGGTGGAGATTCAGAGCGCTCCCCGTCGCAGAATGGCGGGCCTGGTCGCGGCGGGCATTGACCGGCTGGTGATTCCGATGACGGAAGACGAACGAAGCTTTGAGACCTTGTTGCACGTTTATGCCAGACACGGAACGAATGCAAAACCGTCGTCCCGCGATTTCTCAAACCTACCCCGCAGCGCAGCAACTGAAGCCCCCTGAGGCTCTGTTAATTAGCATGGTTAAGGAATTGTTCCGTGCGGAATAAGGAAGTCAGAATTGGCGTCTGCCCAATTCATTGACTCAACGAAACTCGTGACGATCAGCCACTGCGGCACTTTTGCACAGGTAGGAGATTTGCCGTGGGGAAATCCAGGAGTAGCAGATGCCTTCGCATCCATAACACCTTCATTTGCAATAAGAAACAGAGTTAATTGGACTCCGAGAATGGCCTGTCCGACAACACCAACTGGCGAATGCAGAAGTCATGAAGAGCTTGACCGGTCTGAAACCACCTTTGGTGAAAACCCGTCAGAACCATGCTGTTGCCCGTTGGCGCAAGCAAACCTTCTTGGCCGCCGACAAACTCAAGAAATGGACCAGGAATTTCCCTTGACAGCCAATTAATTGTTATACTTAATGAATTCCACAGCCCAGACACCTATGGCGAGAAGCGGAATCTACGTTGGCGTTTGCAACGGTGACCTTTGCCAAGTTCGCAACGAGTGGCCGTCTCAGCCGTGTTCAACGCGCGGCTCCCGCCGCGACGAGAGACTGCAAAGCGCCTACTCGCCAGGTTCCTGTCTCAGCCGTGTTCAACGCGCGGCTCCCGCCGCGACAGGCCTGGTGCAGCCTGGCGCGGGGGCGGTGTGTCACAAAAATCAAGACCCTCCATAGCAGCAAAGGAATGGGGACCGAGCCGCTTTGGAGCAAGCCGTGTGTTCGGAACAAATTGAACCGATGATTTATGCAGCCAATCCTAAAACCAAATCCAAGACTATGGAAACCATGCAAAGGCGAATTCCATTTGCCGCTACCCTGCTGCTCCTTGCCCTGGCCATGCCCGCCCAGGCAGCGACGGTTACGGATAACTTCAACAGCTCCCGCAACTATCTTAGCGCCGGCGTGATCGGCTCCATCTGGGATGGCGTCTATCTGGGAGCCGGGGCCTTCACAAATACCAGCACCGGAGCGGGACCGGGCAGCACGTTGATTTGCGACGCCAACCTCTCCAGCAACAACACGTTGACGGTGCAGTCCACGCAAACGGACTGGGAGTTTGCGGATGATGACGGCTTCTTCCTCTTCAAGAACGTCTCGGGAGACTTTTCCGCCTGGGTGCATATCGTCGGCCCGTTTGATAACGGAGCCTTCAATACTGCCGGGTTGATGGTGCGCGCGACATCGAAGAACGGAGTGCCACTGGCGGGCAGCGAAAACTACATTTCCCTGACCCGTTTCAACCAGTTCGGCATCGGCAATTATCTCCGAAATGAGGTCAATGGTGCTACTGACCGCTACATCAACCCGGACGGGGCCAACGATGCCAACCCCAACTACTGGCTGAGGATTGATAGGGTGAACGGCACCAGCTTTAACTTCTATGTCGCGGAGAATGGGCCGGCCGCAAATGATTGGGTGGAAGTTACGGGAGGGCCAGCCGTTCCCTTGGATCGCCCTGAATTTGCAGGGCTGCCGCTGCAAGTGGGCCTGATACACGCGACGTTTGACAACGGTGCCACGCCACGAATGGCCCGGTTTGAACAGTTCAGCCTCACTGGCCCCAACGTAGGTCTTACGGCTGGCGAAGCCGGCGCTGCCACCGGCCTGACCATAGCCACCAATGCAGGATCGGGCAAGCTCGTGCTTTCGTGGACTCCGGGCACCGGCAGTGACGGCAGCGTCGTGGTGGTGCGCGCGGGGCCGATCACCGATCAACCGGTTGATGGCACAGTCTATACGGGAAATCCCGATTTTGGGGCGGGCGACAATTTGTCCTCAGGCAATTATGTGGTTTTTGCGGGCTCGGGCAGCACGGTGACGGTCAACAACTTGTCAGGTGCGTTCAGGTACTCGATGGCGGTTTATTCATACGTTGGCTCGGGTGCATCCATTAATTACAGCCTCGGCAGTCCAGCCACCACCAGCGCGGTGCCTCCGGCAAACCTCCTGGGCATCAACTTGCGATTGCCCTCCACGCTGCAGACCAATGGCTTTGCTCAGGCAGTTGTCATGGCCAACTTCGACTCCGGGAGCGCGGTCAACGTCTCCGCTACGGCCACCTACCAGACCAGCGCGGCGAACGTGCTGACGGTCAGCGCCGCCGGACAGGTGGCCGGCGTCAGTGCCACCATCGGCGCCAGCGCGACGATTACGGCCAGTTACCAGGGATTGACGAGCAGCCAGCCGATCACGTTGGTGGGTCCGCGCCCGGCGGTCATCGAGCATCGCTACAGCTTCAACTCGGATGCCAACGATTCTGTGGGCAGCGCGCACGGCATCTTGATGAATGCTGCGGCCATCGGCGGCGGCGAGGTGGTGCTTCCCAACGCGACCGTTTTGGGCAGCGGCGATGCCAGCGGCGCCTACGTGGATTTGCCCAACAACATCGTGACCAATCTTACGGCGGTGACCTTTGAAGCGTGGGTGACGGACAATGGCAGCGCGAATTGGGGGCGCCTGTTTGATTTTGGCAACAGCGCTGGGGGCGAGAATGTGGCCAACGGCGGAGCGCGTTACATGTTCCTGAGTGTGCCGGGGGCAGGCGTCACCCAGACACGCGCGGCGTATGCTTACACGGGCACCACCGAGACCGGGCACCAACTGACTTGGACCACCGCCAACGGCGGGCGTCCGCAGATTGGCAAGAAAACGCATCTTGTACTCACCACGGATGCGGAAACTCGCCGAGGCGTGCTATACGTGGACGGTGTGTTGGTTGCCGTCAGTACCACTTTCACGAACTCGCCGGCGTCGATCGGGCCGACCGTCAACAATTGGCTGGCGCGTTCGCAGTTCAACGATCCTTACTGGTACGGCTCGATTGACGAGTTCCGCATCTGGTCGAATGCGCTGCCGGCCTTGCAGGTGGCAGCAAATGCTGCGACGGGACCGGACAATATCGTTGCCGACCTGGGCGCGCTGCAGTCCGTTACCCTTCTGGCGAATGCCAGCATGAATCTGGGCGCATCGCAAATCGCCGGCCTCTCCGCCAACTACGCCAATATCAGCAACGTGAACGTGACGGCCCTAGCGCCGGCCTTTACCTCGGACAACACCAACGTGGTGACGGTGATTGGGTCAACGCGGATCCAGGCAGTAGGACTCGGAACGGCCAACCTCCAGGCCAGCTTCGGCGGGCTGACGGCGAGCAAGGCGATCACCGTGGTAGCCGTGCCGCCGCCGGTTCTGTCGCACCGGTACAGCTTCAATACCGATGCCAGCGACTCGGTGGGCAGCGCCCACGGCACGCTGGAGGGCAGCGCCGCGGTGGCCAACGGCCAGTTGGTGCTGGACGGAGCCGGTTCCGTGACCCTGCCGCCCGGGCTGATCTCCGGATACGCGGCGCTGACGATTGAGAGTTGGGTGGACTTGGGGAATCAAGTTGCTCCGCCGGTATATCTGTTCAATCTGGGCGACACGGCGCCAAACGGAGCAGCGATGAATTACGTGCGTCTGACGCCGCAGAGTGCCGCCGCCGGAAACTCGGTCCTGACCATCAGCGGACCGGTCATCAACAGCGGCGTGCCCGTGGGTGGCGCAGTGCAGAACGTGACCGTGGGCACCGTGCTGCACGGGAAGCAACACTTGGCAGCGGTGATCGATCCGCCGCAAAGGAGCATGCGGTTGTATGTGAATGGCCGGGTGTTCAACACCAATGCCATCACGGTGCAGTTGTCATCCTTGAACAACGCGCACAGCTTCATCGGCCAATCGCTGGCGGCGGCTGATACCGGTCTGCTCATCGGCGCCATCGACGAGTTTCGGATTTACAGCGGGGCGCTGACGCTGGAGCAGATTCGGACGAGTTTGGCGGCAGGTCCGGCCAATGCCCTGATCAACGAGGGCACGATCACCTCCCTGAACCTGAGCGTCGCTCCGGTGATGATTCATCAAACACGACAATTGCCAACGGTTACGGGGAGTTCGGCGACCGTGGCGACCATTGACCTGACGCGGGTGCCGGGAGTGACCTTGGCCTCCAGCGACACGAACGTGATCAGCGTGATGGCGGATGGCCGGATCGTGGCGAACAGCCCGGGCGCGGCGACTTTGACGGCGGGCTTCGGCCCGGCCAGCAGCAGCAAGACGGTGCGGGTGGCGCCGAAACAGACCGCCTTGATGCACCGCTACAGCTTTGATAGCGGCCCCAATGGCCTGGGCGATTCCGTGGCCGGGGCCAACGCCCAAGCGTGGGGCCATGTGGGGACCAACGGAACGGGCGGGGTGTTTTTGGACGGCACGCGCAGCACTTATGTGGAACTGCCGCCTTACATCGTTGACGCTCACCAAACCTTCACCGTGGAAGCCTGGGCGTCCACGCTGCCCACGACTCCCACCGCCGCCTGGACGCGCCTGTTTGATTTCGGCAATTCCACCATCGGCGCCGGTGGCAACCAATTCGCCTACTTCACACCCAACGGTGGCGGTGCTGCTCCTTTCTTTACGCGCATCGCGATCAGCACACCCCCGGCTGGAGGCGAGCAAGGCGCCAGCACGGCAGCCGGCACATCCTTGGACGGGACGGGTATGCGCCACGTGGTGGCCACCTTCCAGACGGACCCGGCGGAGCAGCGCTACGTGCGGGTGTACGTGGATAATGTGCTCACGATCACAAACAGCACCGTCGTGCGAAGCATGACGAATGTAAACGATGACTTCAACTTCATTGGCCGCTCTTTGTTCGCGGCCGACAACTATCTGACCGGCGTGATCGATGAGTTACGCCTCTACTACGGCGCGTTGACGCCGGGGCAGGTGGCGGCGAACTTTGCCGCCGGACCAGATGGAGCGCCCGCCGTCGGACCGTTGCTGGTTCCGGTCCTGGATGTGGCGCTGTCAGGAGGGAACGCCGTCGTAACGTGGTCGGACGCGCTGTCCGGATTCACGCTCAAGTCCACCGGGCAACTCGGATCCGGCGCAGTGTGGAATCCGGTCACAACGCCGCCGCCCAGCGGAGGATTTTACACCGTGACGGTGCCGATCACCGGCGGGGCGCAGTTCTTCCGGCTGGAGAAGTAGCGGCCGGGCACATTGCCTGTGGGACGCCGATGCGATGAAATAATTGCAGGCAGGAGGGCTGGAGATGCTTCTCCGGCCGCTGCTGCGACAGTACTTTAAGAGAAAATAAGAAAACTATTTCCGAGCCATGAAGACAGCCTCCAACCGCCCACCACCGTCGCGAGTGACAGCCTTCCGACCGGTCGGGCGCAAGCGTGTGGCTTGGCTCGGAGCCGGCTTCACGTTGATCGAGCTTTTGGTGGTCATAGCGATCATTGCGATTCTCGCTTCAATCCTGCTACCCGCCATGGCCAGAGCCAAGGAGCGAGCCAAGCGCATCCAATGTCTTAACAACGCCAAGCAGGCGTATCTGGCGGTGTACATGTACGCCAGTGACAACAGGGACAGGTTTCCCACATGGGAGGCTGCCCCGGTTGGCTTCTGGGCTTGGGACTTGCCCTGGAACGTTGGCAACTCGATGGAGGCAAACGGCGCCAAATGGAGGGTCATGTATTGCCCGGGAACGGGACCGAGATTTACCGAGACGGACAATTTCCGTCTCTGGACCTACACGCCGAATGCCTACCGGGTGCTTGGATATGCCATGACGTTTCCCGGCACGGCCAGCGTGATTCGGACGAATTGGAACTATTCGTTGGTTCCCCAGCCCATCCAGGTCCTCAGTGGCGGCAACATCGTGAGCGAAACTCCGTCCGTCTCGGAGCGGGTGGTGATGGCGGACGCGACGATCTCAGCGCCCAACAACAACGTCGAGGCCAGCCGCTATAGCCCGGTGTACAATTACACCTCCATCCAAGGCGGTTATCCGAAACCCCACATCAGTCCCCACCTGAGCAAGAAATACCCTACCGGCGGTAATGTGGGGATGTTGGACGGCCATACCGAATGGCGCAAATTCAAAGACATGCATGTGCGGACAAGTCCGGGCGGCAGTCCAACCTTTTGGTGGTGAAAGACCCGACGCTGCCGATCACCCGCAATGCTCCGGACGATCCGACCAAGGTCGTTCCCGCCACCACCAAAGCCGCATTTCCCGGCGCGAAGCTCGATCAGGAATTTCCGGCCTGTTCATTGACGGTCATGAGATTGACAACCTGCTGACTTCAGAATGCGATAACTCCTGTGAAACCGAAATCCGAAATCCGAAGGTCGAAATCCGAAGGAAGCCCGAAACCCGAATCCCAAAGGCCGGCGCTGGGATGTCTTCTGCAAGCAGCTCTGCATTCCGAGCAGACCGGCCCCCGCCCTGGAGTTCAGATTCGGCCTTCGGCCTTCGGATTTCTTTCGGATTTCGGATTTCGACCTTCGGATTTCACGAGGCAGCTCCTGCCGAGAAAATCCGTCGTCATTGGCCTGGCGCTGGCGTTTCTCGGCACGTACACCCTCTCGGCCGCCGCGCCACCGTCGCGCGATTACCCCGTCAAGCCGGTGCCGTTCACTGCCGTCCGCCTCAACGACCTCTTCTGGGCGCCGCGCATTGAGACCAACCGCGCGGTCACGATCCCGTTTGCGTTCCAGCAGTGCGAGAAATCCGGGCGCATGGACAACTTCGAGCGGGCGGCCAAAGCCTTGCGCGGAGAAGAACTGACCAACCGGCGGTCACCCCCGTACCCTTTTGACGACACGGACCCCTACAAGGTGCTGGAAGGGGCTTCCTACGCGCTGGCCGTGCAACCCGATCCCAAGTTGAAAGCCTATCTGGACGACTTGATCGCGAAGATCGGCCAGGCCCAGGAGCCCGACGGTTACCTTTACACCACGCGCACGATCAATCCCCAGAACCCGCATCGTTGGGCGGGGCCGAAGCGCTGGTTGCTTGACCCGATCGACAGCCATGAGCTTTACAACGCTGGCCATCTGTTCGAGGCTGCTATCGCGCACTACCAGGCTACGGGCCAGCGCAACCTGTTCGACATCGCCGTCAAGTTTGCCGACCTCCTCTGCAACACCTTCGGTTCCGAAACCAACAAGCTGAACAACATCTGGCCCGGCCACGAAATCGTCGAGATGGGCCTCGCCAAGCTCTACCGCGCCACCGGCGACGCCCGTTACCTCAACCTGGCCAAGTTCTTCATCGACGTCCGCGGTCCCGGCGGCGATGACTACCATCAGTCCCGCATCAAACCGGTGGATCAGACCGAGGCCGTCGGACACGCCGTGCGCGCCGGTTACCTCTACAGCGGCATGGCCGACGTGGCGGCGTTGACGGGCGACGAGCGCTATCTGCGCGCCATCGACGCTATATGGGAAAACGTCGTCGGCAAGAAGCTCTACCTGACCGGCGGCATCGGGGCCACCGGATCGGGCGAGGCTTTCGGCC
>CAYIIH010000176.1:0-16444 GCA_964363225.1 uncultured Verrucomicrobiota bacterium
GCAATACCACCCAAAACCGGATCAACCAGGAACAGGTCGCGATCACTGGTGTAATCCTGGAACAACACCGTGCGGGGCGCACCGCCCTCCTTCTGGATGTAAACCGTGAAGATGTCGCTGGCAAAGTCAACCAGCGGAGCATTCGTGATGTCCACCCAGACGTTGTAAACGCCACCGGCTTCGAGCGCCGGTTGGGGTTCGGGTTGGCTGCCGAGGTAGTCAATGGCTCCGCCGGGGAAATTGCGCGCGCCCAGATACCAACCGTTGGTAGTGATCCCCGCCAAGTCATTGGTGAACGGCGTGGGATACACAACCGGGCCGATGTTTGCGAATTCATCGCCGTAGCTGCGCTGACTCTTGTCCGTAAGACCAACGATGTTGGTAATACCGGCAGCGTTGTCAGTCCCGGGCATCACGCGGAAAAACAAGGTGCAGGTCTGCGTCTCCTGGATGGACAATCCCCGCAAGTTCAGGAAACTGATGCCGGTCGAAGTCGTGCGCAAGGCGCGATTGCCCTGGACCGACACGACCTGCCCCGCATTGCCGGAGGTATCGTTCCAATAGCCGGATGCGAACAGATTGCCCAATTGAGCCTGGTCGAAGTTGTCCAAAATTTTCCAGCCCGGCGCAACCCCTTCCACCACCGCCACTGAGGTGGTGGCCGAGAGCGTGTCAACACCGCGATTGACCGTGAGCACATAGGTGTTGGCCACGTTTTGCGTGATGGATCGCGCGCCGATGCCGACAACGGTCTGCGCCGTGACCTCACCAAACGGGCTGATCGAGACCTGGCTGGCGTCCTTGCTCACGTCCCACCGCAGGGTGGTCGAACCGCCTGAAACCAGAGCGGGAAGATCGGCCTTGAAGCTGCTGATGACCAACGGTTGCACGCGGGACGGTGGGTTGGTGATCGCAGTGCTTTGCAGAATCCCAATTTCGGCTGGGGAAAGGGCGCGATTCCAAACCGCAACCTCGTCAATCAAGCCAGCAAACCAGGCTGATGGGGCCGCTCTTAGAATACCTCCTATGGAAGTAGTGTTGGGGGTGAGGGGACGGGCCGGGGGGGTGATGACCACTGAATCGAGCACGCCATCCACCCAAAGCTGCGCCTTCATAATGCCACCACCGACATCCCGCTGCACAAGAACGACGTTGTGCCAGGCGCCATCATAAGCGGTAGCGACCGAGTGCCGGTGATCGCCAACGAGGACGGCACCGGCATTGTTCCGGATGTAAATGTCCACCGTGCCATCCGCTCCGGTGTTGTGGGTGCCGAGGTTCAAAAGTGGGCTTCCGCTTGTCGTCGAGCCTTCGGAAAACACGCGGCGGTCAGTCTGGGCGAACCCATTGACCCACAGTGAAACCGAGAAGTCAGGATGCTGATAGATCGGCAGGGCATCACCGGCATTGTTGATGCGAGAGAGAAGGCTGTTGGTGCCGTTAAACTGGAAGGCATTGCCCCACTTGCCCGCGACGACGTTCGCTCCACTCAAGTTGGCCAGCGACAGGTCATAGCTGCTGACCAGATCAATGGTTTTCGTCCCGAGAACACCCTCTAAAGGCCAATAAGAAATGATGCCGTTGGTAATGCTGTCGGGCGCAAAGGTGTGGAATTCCAACCGCGCCACAGTGCTCGTGGCGCTGCCCGTCAGATTCGTAACGATTAACTGATACTGTCCAGCATCGGTGATTGGGTCGAGACTCGGGAACGTCAGCGCTGCAGTTGTTCCGCTCAACAGAGGTTGTCCGTCTTTGTACCACTGGTAACTCAGTGGCTCATCCCCGATTGCGCCAGCATTGAACGTCCACGAGTCACCCGCAACCAGATTGGTCGCGCCGACGAGGGGCAAGGTGGCCTTGGGGAGTTGCGGGGTCGTCAGGTAGATGACGGCGTTCAAGAACAGTTGGGCACCATCGGGGAACAGGTCATAAATGCCTGCGCCCTCGGAGGTGATCCCCGATTCTCTACTTCCAGTCAGGAAGACCAAGCGCTTTCCACCCAGCCCGTAACTTCCCGCCTGATTCACCGTAGTAACGCCTGCGGGAATCTCACCAATGACCATGCCGTTTAGACCGGCACTGCCGGCCGTGCCAACCACCGCCAGCACCGACCCGCCTGCGACAATGGGATTGTTATTGATAGAGATTCCGACCTGGTTGGTGGTGACGCCCGTATTGGCATTGGTGAAGGCAACACGCCGCGCGTAGGGATTGACCATGAGATTCGTGCTGCCGAGGGCCACGCCGCTAAAGATGGGATGGCCCGGAGCGTTCACCCTCAGGCGCAAGGGATCCACGTTCACGTCCGCTATCGTTTCTCCAGTTGTGAGTCCAAGCCGGGATCCGCCCCCCGTGCCGCCACGCGTGACAAAACCGCCCAAAATCATCACTGGATTGGTGATCCCGTTCCACGCCGTGGCCTCGTCTAGCTGCTGGAAGTCTCCACTCGGGACGGATCGGCTGATGATAATGAGGTCGTTGGTACCTAGCGCCGTCAGCAGATCCGGCTGAACTTGAATGTCGTTCACCCTCACGAATCGGGTCACCGTATGCCCGTTGGCAGCCAACAAGGCCGTGTAACCGACATCCGGCGCTTTTGTGAAGCCTGCGGTGGTCGCAGCACCCGAAGGCGTATTGTCAGCGGAATGGAAACTTACCCAGGCGATGTTGGCTGCAGGAAGTGTGCTTGCCGACAATGCCAGGGTCACAATTAAGGCTGGGAGTTTTCTTTTCATACGTAAGTGGTGTTACAGAACTTGAGTAGATGTAACGGCATCTATTCTTCGGAGTCAATACTGGCTGGACGAGAAGGGGTCGGAACTGACCCCTATTCCAGGCCGACGTCTCTAGGCGTGGGCAAGAAGTGGCCGGCGCGGGCGGTCGAGCGCGCATAAGCCAAACGCTCCAGGATGGCGTCGTACTGGCCGAGCGCGTTGCGATAACGTTGGAGAGTCCAGTCCAGCGCGTACGGCTTGTTCTCGCGCCGCCATAACTCGGTGAAGCGCTCTTGGAGCTGTTTGTGCGCGTCGCGCGCGCGGCGGAGCGAAGCTTCAGCCTGGCCGATCAGCTTCTGTGCCTCCTCCGGTCTGGCCTGGACGGCGTCACGATAAACGACGGCAGCTTCGAGGCGGTCCAGTTCGCGTTGGGCATAGAGCTCCATGCGGCGGGCGCCGAAGATGAAGTAGTCGAGCAAATCCGCATTGACGATGGCTTCTTTCTGGCAAGCTTCCAGGTGCCGGATCGCGGCACGAACGGGCGGCACGATTTTCTCCCACGGCTCACGCGCTGAGGCGACGCCGCCGGCTGCAGCCGGTGCAAGCACTATTTTCCAAAAGGCGGCGTTAGGCAAACCGTCAATACCCGAGGCGGATAACAGCTCGATGGCTTGGCCAAAGTGATCGGCCTTTTCGCCGAAGAGAACGGCGCCCAGGCGGCGGTTGAAGTCTGACGGCGCAGTGGCGGAGGCGTTCCAGGAGCACTCCGCGCCCCAGGCGAACCCGTGCCAGTTAGACGCATTGAAGCTCTCGCCGTCGTCGTCCCAGGCGGTGTTGAGCACGCCCATGGCACCGTGCCTGGCGCCGTCGCGCACGAAGTTGCGGATATTGGTGGTGGCAGCGCTGAAGTGCGGCAGGACGCGGCTCCAGCAGTTGACGCCGGGGCAGACGAAGAACTCGTATCCCGACTTGGCGAAGGGAACTATTTGATTCTCGAAATTGTCGCGAGGGTCGTAGCCCCAGGTCAGCATGATGGTGTCTTTGGGAATCTCCTTCAAGTGGTCCGGATGGCGCAGGATGATGTCGCCCCACATCATCATCCGCTTGCCATATTTGTTTGTGACCAGATCATGGACGCGCCGGATGTGCCGCACATAGAGCGCGCCGACGCCGATTTGCTCAGCGACCGGCTTGGAAGGACCCGTGCCGAGGCCGTCGGTCTCGTCACAGCAGACGTTGAAGAAGGGGAAGGGAAGCAGCGGGATGACATCGGAATAAAGATCATCGAGCAATTGGTACGTCGCGTCGTTGGTCGGGCAGAGCAGGTAAGGGGTTTCGCGGAGCGCGGCGTATTCCGGATGAGCGAGGATGGCGGTAAAATGGCCGAAGGATTGCTGATTGCCCAGGATGTTCAGGTGGAGAGGCGCGGCGTACCGCACCAGCGTTTTCAATTCGTCCGGCGTGAGCGAGCCGTCTTTCGGGCCGATGACGGGATGCTTCCGGAACGCGTACTGGTATTCCATGTAATAGGTGAAGAGGTTCAGCTTGAAGCCGGAGCCGAGCGCGGCTTGCAGTTTAAGGTTCTCCAGCGTCGAACTCGGTCCGCGCGTCAAGTCATCCTGAAAAGCGCGCCAGCGGATCGAAGGCCAATCGCGGATGGTCAGGCAGGGAAGCCGATCACCCTGGCGGTTGGCGCGAATGAGTTGCCGCAACGTCTGCGCTCCATAAAAAAGCCCCGCCGGTCCGGGAGCGGCAATGGTTACGGCGTCAGGCTGAATGTGCAGTGTGTAATCCTCCGGCGTCGCGCCGTCGCGAAATGAGAAATCTCCCCGCGTGCCCCGCGCTTTCGTGGAGAGCCGCAGGAGATGGCCAGCCTTTTTGAGGGGGCGAAGGGAAGGCGGCTTGAGGGCGGCGAGCTTCAACTCGTTGCTGATTTGTCCGCCGAGGAGCGCGGCCTGTTCCTGGCTCACTTCGAGGATCAAGCGCCGGTTCAAGGAAAAGTCGCCTGGTTCGAGACGCGCCACTTTGGGGAAAGGAATGAGCCGGAGCGAGGAGGCGTCTTCGGCTTGGACACGCACAACCAGCGCAAGGACAATGCAGGCCAGCCGTGAGGCACGCCGGCTAAGATCCACGATTCTATTTTGTGAAGGCATACGATTGAGTTGGTTCGACCTAGACCTTAATGCCAATCTTCATGCTGCTTTTCTGACAGGGTCATACCCAGGAGCTTGATTTTCTTGCTCGTTTTCATAATCCCGCTTTTCGGGCGGCGCGTTCTTCTTTACGGAGATACCGACGGTTCGTTGTTCCCACGCTTTTTATGCTGGCCGAACGCTTTCCTCGATGGCGAAAGCCGGTTTCCTGGTTTTCCATTTGCCGCGGGTGAAGTCCGGGCATTTGACCGGCTGGCTGTCTTTGTCAATGGACATTTCCGAAAGCGGAACGATGGAGCTCATGACGACCGAGTCGTAAACGTCAACGGGAGTCTGAGTCTGGCGGCGGACGGCTCTCAAGAATTCCTGGAACTCGAGATGGTCGGTGCCGCCGTGGCCGAGGCTGCCGGCTTTGGCTTGCAGGGCCTTCCACCAGGCGTGATCATGTTTCTCCTGGTAAGGGTCGAACGGTTCCCATTCGTGATACTTCGGGCTGCAGCCATGGAGATAGACGGCGTTGCGCGCTTCGCTGTAAAGACCTTCGGTGCCTTGGATCAGCCAGCGGTTGTCGTAAGGGCGGGGCAGTTGCATGTCATAATTGATGACGAGCGAATTGCCCCGGTGGGTTTTGACCACGGTGGTGACGATGTCGCCCTGTTTATACTTGCGTTGGGCATTGGGATGGTCCGGCCCAAATTTCTTGGCAAAGTAATTATTAATGCCAAGAGACCGCGTCGCCGTCGAGGTCAGGTAGGCGAAATTGTCTCCGCAATTGATATCCATCCAACTGAGGACCGGCCCCAGGCTGTGAGTCGGGTATTGATCGGCATTGCGTTTGACCAGGAATTCGCCGCCCCAGCGCATGTTCCCTTGCGGATCAAAGAACCAATGATCAAGGCAATCATGCGAATGCGCGCAATGGCAATGCACAATTTCGCCCAGCAAACCCTGCCGGATCATGTTCAACACCGCGAGATTATCCCGGCGAAAACTCCAGTTCTCCAACATCATGCAGGGCCGGCCGGTTTGCTCCGAGGTGTTCACCAGGTCCCAGCATTGTTCCAGCGTGATGGCGGCGGGAACTTCGACGGCGACGTACTTGCCCGACTGCATTCCGCACACAGCCATGGGCGTGTGCCATGGCCACGGCGTGGCGATGACCACGGCGTCCAAATCCTGGCGGGCCATCAGGCGGCGGAAATCTTCCTCGTTCTTGGAGTAGCCTTCCGGTTTCGGACGGCTCCACTTTTCCACCAGGCTCTGGGCACGGGCCAAGTGCTGCTCGTTGATGTCGCAGAGGGCGGGAACTTCCACTCCGTCCATGCGCAGCAACGTGTCGAGCAAGCCGGTGCCGCGGCCGCCGAGGCCGACGACGCCGAGGCGGACTGGTCTGCTCTGAGTGCTCTCGGAAGCGATTGTCGAGCCGATCTTCGAGCCTGCCGCGGCCACACCGACAGCAGCGGCGCTGATGTTCAGAAATTTTCTGCGATGAATCTTTTTGTTCATAACGGTGTCAGGGCAAAGGTGAAGAGTGCTGGCAACTGAATGCTCATGGCATGGCTTGTTCCTGCAAAAGGCTGGACAGGGTGGAGCGCGCTTCGCGGAGGTGCTGCTCCTGTTCCGCGCTGAAGGAGCCTTGCTGCTGAGCGCAAGTGTCCATCCAGGTGATAAGCCGGTTGAGGCTGTCGCCGCCGAGTTGAATGGCTTGATGGCGAGGCTCGGCTCGCAAGTAAGCCAGCAGCGCGCTGGTCCTGGCTGCGCCTTGGCCGGCCCAGGACCGGCCTTCATAGTAGCGCTGTTTGACGTGGTCTTTCAGGCTGGGCTGGCCGTAGGCGACCAGCGTGTCGTAGGCGGCGGAGGTGGTCAGGTTGATTTTGGCGGCAGCAGCGTCAACGCTGCCGGGTCGGTGGCAGGAGACGCAATGCTGGTCCAGGACGGGTTGGACCAGGCGATCGAATCGGAGCGGCCAGGAGCCTTCGGGTCCGAGCGTGATTTTGGAAGGCTCGCGCCTCGAGGCCAGGGCTTGGAGGTTGGGCGGAGCGGCTTGGCGCGATTCGTGGCAACCGATGCAGGTAATCATCTGGCCCGGTTGCACGTAGGTCACGGTGCGCATCGTTTGAATCGCGAATCCTTCGGCATCCAAGGCCTGGAAAAAAACG
This sequence comes from uncultured Verrucomicrobiota bacterium, assembly GCA_964363225.1. Classification (GTDB taxonomy): domain Bacteria; phylum Verrucomicrobiota; class Verrucomicrobiia; order Limisphaerales; family CAYIIH01; genus CAYIIH01. Next base: position 7,027 of record CAYIIH010000176.1, read on the forward strand.
TTCCAGCCCGAAGGCGCGCGGAAATAGGCCGAGCCGTCCGGTTCGACGGGCACGGTGCCTAGAACGCATTTGCCTGGATCGTCACCAGTCATGCCCAGTCTGGGATGGTTTTGGCGGGGTTGCGTTTTCGGCGGCACGGCGACGACGCGCAGGCTTTTGACCTCTCCCCTCTTGATCCCTGCCAACCCTTGACGAACATCCAACAGCAGGAAGCAGCCTTCGGGTGGCGCGTCCCAATCCACGGTGCTGGTGATGACCGCCGGTTTCGCTCGGGGGCGGAGGGGGATGGGGTCCATACTGGAGCAGAGCGCGTCGCGATGAATCAGTTCGCGGTTGCCGAAGGCATCGTAGAGATAGAGGCCCAGGGCTTTGGGATGGTTCTCGTCGCCTTCCTTGCGCAGGGGCAAGTGGCTCCAGGAGGCCAAACCGTAATTCTCGGACAGCGGATACGGATTGGCGTACCAGGAACCGGGCCAGCCTTCGGAGTCCGGGAAGCAGACTTCCGGAGTAAGCCGCGTGAGCGGAGCGGGGCCTTCGTTGCCCCGATCGCCATCCAGCAGCACCAGGCTGCCGCCGGTGACGCAATGGTGCGCCGAAGCCGTGAAAATGATTTTTTTTGAATTCGGTATGGCCCGCGCCTCGAAGACGGCTTGCGGACTGCGGGTCATGTTGCCATAGACAAGCTGGGGATTGGCGCCGTCGGGATGGGTGGACCAGAGGCTGATGAATGCCCGGTTATTGCGGTCCACATAATCCCAGCGCGCGTAGAGAATGCGCCCATCAGCGGCCACGGAAGGGGTCCATTCGAAATTCTCGAATGCCGAAATAGCCCGCACTTCCCGGCGGTCAGGACTCAGGACGTGCAAGGTATAGACCGCAACCGGCCGGGCGCTGTTGCCGCCGCAGCGGACGTAAGAGTCCGGCAGGGCATCCTGTTGCCAGGTGGCCATGGCGCTGGCCTTGCCGCACTGCAGGAACTGTCCGCGGCGCGTGGAGAGAAAGACGATCTCCCCATTGGGCAGATAACGCGCGTCAAAGTCGTCATAGCGGCCACGGGTCAATTGGCGGAGGCCGGAGCCATCCGTGTTCATCTCGAAGAGGTGATAGAAGGCGTCTTCGGGCAGGCGCGTCTTATCGACTTTATTGGGTTCGCCGGCGACGTGCGGGTAAAACCTGCAAAAAGCAAACAAGATTTTTTTGCCGTCATAAGAAAGGTCCGGCCGCAAGAAACTGCCGGGCGGCATGTGCGACGTCAGGCAGGTGAGTTGCGGAGCATCGGTCTTGAATCCCTCCAAAATGTAGAGGCCGCCGCCGGGCCGGGACCACCAGCCGTAATTTTGGTCTGACATGTGGCTGTAGCTGCCCGGAACGCGTTTGACGAACAACAGCCTGTCGAAATCGAGCAACGGATTTTCGAAGGCCAGTTTGCGCCGGAGCGCGCAGGCTTCCTGATAGAGGCGATAGCGCGCCACCTTGTCCAGCAGACCGGTGTCTTCGGCGCGGGCTTTCAACTGCGCCAATTGGGTGGCAATAGCGAGCCGGCTCTGCTGGTCCAGGCTCGGCTCGAGATCAGCCAGCAAAGCGGAAGCGCGGCGAATCACCATCTCCGCCGGGTCGCGGTCGGAGTCTGGAACCAGCGCGGCCGGGCGATGCGTTTGGCCGGCCCGGGCGTTGATCCGCTGGCGGTTCTGCAACTGGTTTTGCAGATCCGCAAATTGGGTTCGTTCTTCCGGTTCCAGGCTCAAAAGCTGGGACGGCGGCAGGCCGGCCAGGAAGCCGGCTGCAAGGACGGCGCCGGCGGCTGGAATCCATCTTTTCGAGGCCGCCGGATGTTTGGACAGCGTCATTCTAAATACTGGCCTGTTGCTCTTTATCCAGACAGTCGCGCACGGCTTGGACAAGACTTTGGGGCGGATAGGGCTTTTGCAGAAAATACATTCCGTCCTGGTCCGACCAGTCTCGGCCGGCCACCTCGGGGCTATAGCCGCTGGTGAGAATGACTTTCAAAGCCGGCTTTTGCCGGCGCAGCCGCTCGGCCAGCTCGCGCCCGGTCAATCCGCCTGGCATGATCAGATCGGTCAGCAGCAGATCGATATGGGAGTGGTGTTCCTGCCAAACCTGGAGGGCTGCCTGGCCGGTGGCGGCCTCCAAAACCCGGTAGCCGTGCTCCTCGAGAAGCAACTGCGAAATAGCGCGCAAGTCCGGTTCATCTTCCACGAGCAAGATTGTTTCGTGCCCGCCGCGCGGGGAAGCCGGAGGGGACGAGCGAAGGGCTGCCGGATTGGAGTGAGGTTGGGCGGGCAAATAGATGCGGAAGGTGGTTCCGGCCTCCATCTGGCTTTCCACTTCGATCCATCCCTGGTGTTGCTGCACAATGCCATGAACTGTGGCCAGACCGAGGCCGGTGCCTTTGCCGACTTCCTTGGTGGTGAAGAACGGCTCGAATATCCGAGGCAAAACTTCCGGGCCGATGCCCGACCCGGTGTCCCGGACCGTCAGGCGGACAAAGTCACCTGCAGGCGGGGCCGGCTGGCGCCGGGTCAACGTGGCCTCGGCCAAGGTTGATTCGGTGGTGATGATGAGGCGGCCGCCTTGCGGCATGGCATCGCGGGCATTGACGGCCAGGTTCAAGAGCACCTGCTCCATCATCCCCACGTCGGCCAGGATGGGCGGCAAGTGCGGGGCAAAGGTGACTTCGAGGGCGATGTCTTCGCCGATGATCCGGCGCAGCATCTTGGTCAGGTTGCTGACGACCTCATTTAGATCGATGAGCCGGGTCTGCATCGGTTGCTTGCGGCTGAAGGTGAGCAGTTGCCGCGTCAAGTTGGCCGCCCTCTCCGTAGCCGCGCAAATCTGCCGCAAGGATTCGGCCATCTCGCTCGCGAGGTTTTCCTCAGCCAGCACATAGTTTGCATGGCCTTGAATGATGGTCAGAATATTGTTGAAGTCATGCGCCACCCCGCCCGCCAGCGTGCCGATGCTTTCCATTTTTTGAGACTGGCGCAGTTGCGCTTCCAGTATTTTGCGGTCGGTGATGTCGATATTGATGAAGATCAGGCACGGTTCCTGGCCCAATTGCATCAGTTCCACCGAGGCCAGCACGTCGATAATCTTGCCGGATTTGGCGCGGAAGCAGGCTTCGTAATTCTGAACCGAGCCTTTTTCCTGCAGGAGCTCGACCAATCGCCGGCGCTGCTCCGGATCAACCCATAATCCGAAGGCGGCGGCCGTCTGCCCGATCACCTCCTCGCGAGAAAACCCGGTCAGCTCCAGGAAGCTTTCATTGACGTCGAGGTACCGTCCCTCCGCCACAGTGCTGATGCCGATGGCCGCCGGGTTGGACTGGAAAATGAGCTCGAACCGCCGGCGCGACTGCCGCAATTCCATTTCCATCTGCTTGCGGGCGGTGATGTCCTGCTGGATGGCGACAAAGTGGCTGATTTCTCCACGCCAATCGCGGACCGGGGTAATCGTTTGCTCCTGGGTGTAAAAGCTGCCGTTCTTGCGGCGGTTGACGAGTTCCCCACGCCAGACCTTGCCGGCCAGGATGGTCCCCCACATCTTCTGATAGAACTGCTGATCGTGCTGGCCGGATTTGAGCAGGCGCGGATTCCGGCCTGCGACCTCCGCCGCGCTGTAGCCGGTCAGGCGCGTGAAGGCCGGGTTGCACCAGACGATGACGCCGGCGCGGTCGGTAATGACGACGCCATTGTCGGCCGATTCCATCGCGGCGCTTTGCAGGCGCAAGGCCTGGTCCACCCGCTGGCGTTCCGTGATGTCGCGCGAACTGCCCAGCACGGCTATCACTTCCTGGTTCTTGTTCCGGACCGGCACCAGCCAGGTGCCGAGCCATAAAGTGCCGTTCGGAAACGCGGCTCCCTCCTCAACATAAATGGGCTGTCCGGCGGCAAACACTTTTTGCAGATTGACGTCCTGCCGGGTGGCGATTTCGGGCGGAAAAAACACTTCCCGCCGTTTTCCAATCATGTCTTCCGGCTGAAGCTGGAACTGCTTGGCCGCAATACTGTTCACGTATTGAATCGTTCCCTCCCGATTGATGATAAAGATCATGTCGTGCGCGGCCTCGGCCAGCGTCCGATAACGCTCTTCGCTGGCCCGCAATGCTTCCTCCGCTTGCTTGCGCTCGGTGATGTCGCGCACCGTCACGAGCACCCCGATGATTTCACCCTGGGCGCTGCGCAAGGGAGCGATTCTCCCCGACATCCATCCGGACCGGCCTGGGGGCGGTGCTGAGAAAGGCAGATCAGGGCTGGTGCTGGTGACACCGGCCAGCGCCTTTTCCAGAAGGTCGTAGATGCCCTGCTCGCGCAAAAAGGGAAAGATTTCCAGAGGATGTTTGCCCAGGACCTCCCGCGCCGGCACCCCCCTCAATTCCTCCATAAACGGGTTCCACAATACATAGAGGAGGTTCCGGTCAAAGACAATGATGCCCTCCTGGGCGCTGGCAATGATCTGCTCGCTGAACTGGCTGAACTCGGGCGGCGCAGCCGGAGACCCGCGCTCCGGCTCATGCGATGGTGTGCTGTCGGGGGTGTTCATGACACCTAGGCGGCCGCTCCGGTTTGGGAGCGCGCGTACTCAGCCAGTGCCCGCAAGTTTTCGGGCGGAGTATCGCGCGGCACTTCGCATCCGGCGCCCACAATGTAGCGCGCGCCGGCTTGCCGGTGGCATTCGGCAATGGCTTGAGTCACCGCCTCCACGGTGCCGTTCCGCAGAATCGTTACCGGATTGATATTGCCGAGCAGCATCTGGCCGGGACCCATTTGTGCGCGCGCTTCATCCAGCGGGGCCAGCGAATCCAGGTCCACGATTTCACACCCCAGCCGGCCCAGGCCGCCCAAAATCCGGCGCGTGTTGCCGCAGACGTGGAGGCGGACCCGCGTGCCCAGGGCATGGAGGCCATCGACAAGTTTCTTCTCGTAAGGCCAAACGAATTCCTCGTAAATCTTCGGTCCCACCAACGAGGCGGCGGCATCGCCCAGGCCAATGGCATCGACACCGGCTTCCACCTGGGCGCGCGCGAAGCGCAGTTCCAGGGCGAGGACGAACTCGAACAGGTCGCGCACAAAGCCCGGATCGTCGAAGAAGTCGAGCATGAGGGTGTTGATGCCGCGCAGGTCGGCCGCCTCGGCGATGGGGCCTTCCACCCAGCCTTCGATCCATTTGTCGCGTCCGACTCTTTGCCGGAAGAGATCGACGGCCTTGACGCCGTTGTGCATGCGCCCGCCGCCGAGCGGATCGGGGATTTTCAGCCGCGCCAGTTTGGTCTTGTCCCCGAGCAGCGCCTGGTCCTCCACGATGGCGACCGGCTGATCATCGAAATATTCAACCACCGCGCCGCAATCAGCCGCCTCCCGTGCGGGATCGGACATGGTATTGACATAATCGAAATCAAACTGCTCGGCAGTGCGCATCTGCGCTTCGACCAACACCCGGTAATCGGTGCAATAATCGCGATACCTGGCGCCGGTTTGCCGGGCGGCAAACATCATGGTGATCGGCATGAGCGGGAGCCGATCGACGGGGCGTCCTTCCAGATGAGCCAGAACTCGTTCATGACTGTTCATAATGCTTCCTCCACTAGACGGCCCGACGGGCCGAGCGGCTTTGGGTTGCGCTTCAACTCACTTCCCCGGCTGGGCCGGCGGTCGCTAACGGTTGCGTTTCTGTTCGTCATACTAATTCTCGATCCTGAGTTCGTCCCCGAGCACAAAGACCATATCATGTATTGACGCAATTGCACTGCAAAATTCCTCAGCGCCAGCCGAGCGCATAGCCGGTTTCGTACAGGGCCACGATGTTCTCCGGTGGCGTGATCTCTTGAAGATTGTGGCACGGAGCCAGGATGTAACCGCCCCCTGCGCCCAGGATGCGGTAATTGTCCTCCACTTCGCGGCGCACGTCTTCGACGGTTCCGAACGGCAGCGTTTGCTGGTTGTCCATGCCGCCGTGAAAAATCAACTGCGAGCCAAAGTCCCGTTTCAGGCCTTCCCGCTCCATGCCAGGCAAACGCCATTGCACCGGATTCAGCGCCTGGATGCCGGCCTCGATCAGGTCGGGCAGGATCTCGCGGATGGCGCCGTCGCTGTGGCAAAAGACGAAGGAACCATTTTGCCGGGTCAGATCGATGACGCGCTTCATGCCCGGCAGCAGGAACCGCCGAATGCAGTCGGGGGACATGAGCAGCGTTCTTTGACTGCCCAAATCTTCGGCCACGTAGGTGATCATGACCTGATGCGGAATGGCCTCGAAAATGCGCAGCGTGTTCTGGTAGGCGAGGTGAAACAGCTTGTCCAGGCAGTATTGGACGATGTCCGGATGCAAAATCAGGTCCATGTAAGCTTGCTCATCGCCGCGCAGCCGGCGGTAGAGCAGAAACGGTTCCGAGCCTCCGCCGCGAATGGGCCGGCGTTCGTGGCCCCGGATTCGCTCGGGCAAATGGGAGTAATCCCAATGGTCGGGATCAGGCCAGGCATAATGAGCTTCAATCTCCTCGACGGACTGATACGCGGCCAGCGGGGCATGCACGGTTTCCAGGTAGGCGCCGGTGCCATGGTCCACCTTTTCATACCGCAACCCCCAGATGTCCCCGCCGCGCCGCGGCGGCGGCCCCACGTACCGTCCTTTGACGGTCAGCGGCTGGTCAATGTGCAGCCGGCGCAGCATCTCCTCAAAATCACAACGAAGATGCTGCAGCAGACGTTGCGTCGTCTCCACCGTGGCCCAGTAATCCATCGGCACGCGGTCGGGGGTCTCCCGCCGGAGCACGGCCAGCCAGCGTTCCCGCGGGGACAACGATTCGCCGTGTTCGGCGCGCCTGGCTGCGAACGAACCGGCTGGCGGTTCGCCTGGCAAAGAAGGCAATGTCATAGAGATTCAGCCGTGCCTCGCTGGGGAGGCCCGCTTCGGCGCCGGCGATGTGACGGTTCCGTTCCTTGACTGAACCGTACTGTCCGGAAGAACGCTTTGACCCAAATCAATGGGTCAAAGCGGCTTATCCGTCATTCTCAATGCCGTATTGAGATGCCGGATCTGCCTGTAATGATACACCGACAAAAAATAGGAAGCGAGGTCCCATGAAGCTGCTGCACCCGTTCAGTCTGGCCTTTCTCACGGTCATCGCAACCGGCGGACAGGAACCGTCCTCGGAACCGAAGCCGGCAGCTTTGGCGGTTGCACACACTCAAAACACCGGCGCGGTGCCGCTTTACGACGTGTTCGAGATCACGTTTCAGCATGACCGGAGTTATGCGAATCCATTCTTTGATGTGACGATTGAGGTCACATTCACTTCGCCCAGCGGCAAACAAAGCCGTGTCGGCGGATTTCATTACGGCTCCTTGAGAGGCCCGGCGGTCAAAGTGCAAAAAACTCAGACCGCGCGCGGGGAGCGCCGCCAGGTCGAATATCATTTTGACAGGCAGGATGCATGGAAAGCGCGCTGGGCCCCGGCAGAAGAGGGCCGGTGGAGTTACACTTACGTCTTCGCCAACGCCCAGGGTGAAAAGGCCGCCGGCCAAGGCTCGTTCCAATGCGTGCCGGGGCGGGTCCATCATCCCGGTTTCGTGCGCCCGCATCCGGCCAATCCGTTCCGCTGGGTGTTCGACGATGGTAGCGCCTATTTTCCGATTGGCCTGCAGGAATGTCTGGGCGACAACGCCGGAGTTGGTTCCGTGTTGGCCGGCATGTCGATGGAAGGCCCCTTTCGCCAGGATCGGCAAGGCCGCCCGGCGCCGCCGCCGGGAGCCCTGTTCAAGCCGGGACCAGCCATGAATCCGCAAAATGCCGATGTTTATTTCCGCAATCATGCCAGAGCCGGCTTCAACCTCTTTCGGCTCTCGCAAAAGAATTGTTCCTACGAACTGTATCGTGACCTCGACCATTACCTGGCGCAGGAAGGGGTCATGACCGATGAACTTATCCGCCACGCGCGCCGGTACGGCCTGCGCGTCTTTTACGGTCTGTTCGGCTATCAACCCGTCTTCAACGATCAGCCGGATAACGCCGAGGGAATGGCGAAAGTGAAGCGCTTCATCCAGTACAGCGTCGATCGCTGGGGAGCGTATGTCGATTTCTGGGAATTCTTGAACGAGCAGAAGGCGGAGGCGCGCTGGTACGAAATCGTGATTCCGTACCTGCGCTCCATTGACCCTTACCAGCATCCCATCACCACCAGTTGGGAACGGCCGGAGCTGCCCGGCATAGAGATCAACGCGCCGCATTGGTACGCGGGCATCAAAGACGAGTTGGCCAGCGACCAGCAGACGGCTCGGCGGGCGGCAGACTGGAAAAAGTTCAACAAGCCGGTCATCGTGGGCGAGCAGGGCAACTCCGCCTCGAAAGAACAACTCCAAACGCCGGGTGTCGGCGGCGTGTGGGACCTCGGCTCAGCAACGCGCCTGCGCCTGCGCAACTGGGCCGCGTTGTTCAACGAGATTGCCTTCATCTTCTGGAATACCAGCTACGCCAAGGACGGCCATTTCATGAACATCTGGCTTGGACCGCAAGAGCGCCAACATGTCCGGGCCATGCAGGATTTTGCGTATCGCCTTGATAAAGACGTGCGCATCGTCCCAACCACTGTTTCGGATCCCAAGACGGTGCGCGCTTATGGGCTGGCCTCCTCGGCGCGAGCCGGCGTTTATCTGCACCACTTTGCCGATCATCACCATCCTGTCACGAACCTGACCGTAACGCTGGAAGTGCCCAAGCCGGCCCGGGGGTATTGGTATTCGCCCGAAACGGCGGCCATTCTCCGGCGCATCGATGTTCCGGGGGGGCGGCAAACTCTGGCCGTTCCCAGCTTCACAGTCGATATCGCCCTGCTCATTACGCCAGACCAAGCGCCGGACCTCGATCGGGATGGACAGCCCAATGACCTGGATGCGGACGACGACAACGACGGCGTGCCCGATGCACTGGACGCCTTTCCCCTCGATCCCGAGGAACAGTTTGACCGGGATGGCGACCTCATCGGCGATAACATGGACGCCGACGTGGATGGCGATGGCCTCGGCGACGACAAGAACAAAAACAGTGTGCCGGACTTTGAGGAGATGGATTTCGACGGTGACACCGTGCCGAGAGCCAATGCCATCCCATGGGATACGTTCCCGCTTGATCCCAAGGAATGGCGCGACACTGATGGCGACGGCCTTGGGGACAATGCGGACGCCGATGATGACGGCGATGGGTGGACGGACGCTGAGGAAAAAAAGGCCGGCACCGATCCGCTCGACCCGTTGAGCTTTCTGCTCGGCAAATAATGCCCAAAGAGCTTGATATGCTTGTATGGCTCCGAATCTTGCCGGCAGGCCAAGAGCCTGGATCACTTGTCAATACCGATTCTGCTGAAAAACCCGCTGACTACTTTTTAGCCCTTGAAGAGGTCGGGGGC
>CAYIIH010000177.1:0-16353 GCA_964363225.1 uncultured Verrucomicrobiota bacterium
AAAACTCGACGGGCCGGTGCCGCGACTGAGCCTGCAGGCCGCGATCCGGCTGGTGACAGGGCGAGACTTTATTTCGCATTGACTGACAAAGGCGCTTTATTGAGGATCGCGGCATGACAATTCCAAAACAAAGTTTCCTTTTGCTTTTCCTCCTCTTAAGCGGCTTCCCGGCCCTATTGTGCGTGGCCGAGGTGAACAAGGTCGAGACCGTGGCGCCGGATGTCTATTTTCACGAAGGCGACATCGGACGCAAAGGCCACTGCAACAATGGCTGGGTCGTTTTTGAGGATTTCGTGCTCGTCATTGACGCCAACTTTCCTTCGGGAGCTCAGGAGATCATCCCCAAAATCAAAGCCATCACGGACAAGCCAATTCGATTTGCCTTCGACAGCCACCACCATGGCGACCATGTCTATGGCAACCAGGTTTGGGTTGAAAACGGGGCCGTTCCAGTCGCTCACACGGGTGTGATCGAGGAAATGAAGAGATACGAAACCGGCTATTACGGCGACAAACCGGGGCGTTGGGAAGACACGGCCAAGAATCGCGAGGATGTCGCCGACAGCAAGCTCAAGCCGCCCACGCTTCTCTTTCGCAAAGACATGATCTTCGATGATGGCAAGCACCGCGTGGAATTACTGCATTTTGGTGTGGCCCACACTCACGGCGATGGATTCGCCTGGCTGCCGAAGGAAAAAATTCTGTTTACGGGCGATGCCTGTGTGAATGGAGCTTACAACTTTGTGGGCGACGGCGACACGGGTCAGTGGGTCAAGACCCTGGAAGCCGCCAGACAGTTGGGAGCGCAAACGATCTGCCCGGGCCATGGTCCCATGGGAAATGCCGGCGTGCTGGAAGACCAGCAGAATTTTTTCATCGAACTGCGCCAGGAAGTGAAAAAGCTCGTCGATGCCGGCAAGAAACCTGAAGAAGTCAAAGCGGCGGCGGATGGAATCAAGGCGACGTTGCGGAAACAGGACCGGATTGCGCGTTACATCGGGGGCTCTTTTGCGGCCCAGGTGGAAAAAGTGTTCGTGGAAATGGGCGGCCGGCCGTTCGACTCCGGGAAAGCATCCCTGGATGAGCGCCTGCGCCACGCCCACAGCCATGGGACCGACCGCGGCCACGGGCTTTCCTCGATTGCCAGGCAGCGGCCGCACTTGGTGCGCTTGGGCCGTTAAGCAATGTTTCAGCCCGTCCGGCACACTTTGTCCGACGCCTCATTTAAGCTGCCGAGAACCGAGATTGCAGGAATGTCTTCCTGTGGTCTGAAAGCTTCGTTCCACATGCCGGCCGATTCATGGGCGGCGGCTTGTTTCTTGCGCGCCTGCTCACTGACGGTGAACCGTTGCGTCCTCTTGGAGTGGCGGCTTTCAGGCCGCCTGTACCCCCCGTCGGCTGGAAAGCCGCCACTCCGGTTCATGGATCATTGGCGAACAAGCCAGGCCGCACCGGCACACGCTTTGCTTAAAATGAGTCACCGAGCCGCCGATCAGCGTGGTGAAAGCAACGGATTTGCCGTTCCGGACAGGCTGATTCTGACGGTGAGAACCGCCTTCAGACCTCGATGGGATGGCTGAGCAAGCGATGGATCCGTGTGGTATGTTTGAGGTGCTTCCTTGCGGAAGTTTTTGTGAACATTTGACTTTGGGTTTTGGGCAATTAGTATTCGGCAAGAATCCAATTGGTTAATCCCTCAAAAGGGAAAGGCGAATTGTGGCCGCAAAAGACGATTATTTGTTAGATACTTTGATTGATATGGGTTTGGTGACCGACGAACAGTTGGCTCCCATCCGCACAGAAGCGGACTCGACCGGGGAAGGCGTGGTGGACGTGCTGCTCTCCAAGAAGCTGATTCGGTCGGCCGACGTCGCCCAAGCCAAGGCAGCGCAGTTCGGCGCCGAGTTTGTGAATTTAGCGCTGATGCGCTTGCCGGATGATGCCATTGCCGCAGTCCCCCGGCACGTGGCCAAGCGCTACAACATTGTGCCCGTCTATAAGCATGGCCAAACGGTGACGGTGGCGCTCAGTGACCCTTCGGATTTAGACACTCTGGATAGCCTGCACCACTCGCTGAACATGGAGGTGATTCCCCAGGTGGCGACACCCGAAGACATCGAGGAAGCGCTGAAGAAGTATTATGGGGGCAAAGATGATTCCGTGGGCAAGATGATCCAGGACATCACCGAGGGAGAAGTCGAAATCGGGAAAACCGCCGCTCTGGGAGCGGAGGAGGATGGCGCCGTCGTGGAAGCCGATGCGCCCATCATCAAGCTGGTCAATACCATCATTGTGGAAGCCTTCAAGGCGCGCGCTTCGGACATTCATTTGGAGCCGTTGGCCAAGCGGTTCCGGTTGCGCTACCGCATTGACGGTGTTTTGCATGAGATGAAAAGCCCGCCCAAACGGTTGCAGGCTTCGATTATCAGCCGGTTGAAGATTCAGTCCAACATGTCCATTGCCGAGAAGCGCATCCCGCAGGACGGACGCATTCAAGCGTCGGTGGGCGGCAAGATGATTGACTTGCGCGTTTCCTGTTTGCCGACCCAGCATGGGGAAAGCATCGTCATGCGTATCCTGGACAAGGAAGGGCTGAGGCTGGGTTTGCCGGAGCTGGGCTTCTTCACGGACGACCAGCAGACCTTTGAACGGCTGATTGGGCTGCCGGACGGCATTCTGCTGGTGACCGGGCCGACCGGATCGGGCAAAACGACCACGCTTTATTCCTGTCTAAACTATATCAATCGACCGGACAGAAAGATCATAACCGTGGAAGACCCAGTCGAATATCTGTTGGCGGGCATTAACCAGGTGCAGGTTAATGAGGCCATCGAATTTACGTTTGCCAGGGCCTTGCGTTCCATTCTCCGTCAGGCCCCGAACGTGATTATGTTGGGGGAAATTCGCGACTTGGATACGGCGACGATTGCCATCAACGCCTCGCTCACGGGCCACTTGGTTTTTTCGACGCTGCATACCAACGACGCCCCCAGCGCCGTCACCCGTTTGATCGACATCGGGGTGAAGCCGTTCCTGGTCGCTTCCTCGACCCGCGCGTTGATGGCGCAACGACTGGTGCGGAAAATCTGCAAACGCTGCTCGACGCCGCACATGCCTTCGGAGGCGGAACTCCGCGCGCTGAACCTTGACCCCAACAACATCGCTGGGGCGCAATTCCTGAAAGGCAAAGGCTGCAACGAGTGCAACAAGACGGGGTATCGCGGGCGCTTCGGCATTTTCGAGATCTTCCTCATCGATGACGAGGCGCGAAAGTTGATTTATGACAAGGTTTCATCTTCGGTGTTGCGGGCGCGGGCCAGGGAAATGGGGATGCGAACCTTGCGCGAAGATGGCGCGCGGAAGGTTTTGGCCGGCTTGACCTCCGCGGAAGAGGTGATCCGGGCGACCATTGGAGATATAGAATGATGAACGCGATGCAGGACACGCCGGGTGGGAAGCCGGTCACGGTTCTCGGCCCGCCAAATCCCCAGCAATAGTTGAATTAACGTGAGCTAGTCTAAGTTAGACTTGGATTTATGTCGTATTTGATGTCGGATTTGTTGCAGTTGGTGGTGTCTAAAGGGGCAGCCGACTTGCATATAAGAGTCGGCGAGCCGCCGGTCATCCGGCTGCACGGTGTGTTGCACCGAGTGGAAGGCCCTGTTCTTCACCCGGAAGACACGGAGGAACTGATGCGCAGCATCGCCTCCGAAGGCAACATTCAGCACGTGCGGGAGCGGGGAGGGGCCGACTTCGGCTTTGTCTTCGCCGAGCTGGCGCGCTTTCGTGTCAGCGTTTTCAAGGAAAAGGGGAATTTCGGCGTGGTGGCCCGCCAGATTCCCAGCAATGGTTGAACTAACGTGAGCCAGTTTGAGTTAGACTTGGATTTATGTCGTATTCGATGTCGGATTTGTTGCAGTTGGTGGTGTCGGAAGGGGCAGCCGACCTGCATGTCAGAGTGGGCGTTCCGCCGGTCATCCGGCTGCACGGGGTTTTGCACCGAGTGGAAGGCCCTACTCTGAAGCCGGAAGACACGGAGGAACTGATGCGCAGCATCACCTCCGAAGACAACATCCAGCACGTGCGGGAGCGGGGAGGGGCTGACTTCGGCTTTGCTTTCGGCGAGTTGGCCCGCTTTCGTGTCAGTGTCTTCAGGGAAAGGGGAAATTTCGCCGTGGTGGCCCGCCAGATTCCAAGCAAATTGCTGACCATGGAGCAAATCGGACTGCCTCCGTCGGTCCGGGAACTCTTGTATAAACCGCGCGGTTTGGTGCTGGTGACGGGGCCCACCGGTTCCGGCAAAACCACGACGCTGGCGTCGATGATCAATATCATCAACGAGGAGAGGGATGATGCGCACATTATTACCGTCGAAGACCCCATCGAGTATTACCACAAACATAAGAAGTCGCTCGTGACGCAGCGGGAAGTCAACGTGGATGTGCCGAATTTCGCCGAGGCCTTGCGGCGCGCTCTGCGCCAGGATCCCGACGTGATTCTGGTCGGTGAACTGCGCGATTTGGAAACCATGGATGCCGCCATCACCGCCGCGGAGACGGGGCACTTGGTCTTTGGCACCTTGCACACCACGGGGGCGGCCAAGACCATCGATCGTATTGTCAACGCCTTTCCGAGCAGCCAGCAGGAGCAAATTCGCATTCAGTTGTCCACCGTGTTGCAGGCTTCGATTTCGCAACTGCTCCTCCCGCGTATCGATAAGCCGGGCCGGGTGGCCATTTTTGAAGTCATGATCAATACGCCGTCGGTGGCCGCGCTCATTCGCGACAATAAGACTTTTCGCATTAACTCGGACATTCAAACCGGCGCGAAATACGGCATGATCACCCTGGACAGCTTCCTGTTGGACAAGTACCAGCAGGGCATGATTGCGCAAGAGGAAGTGATTACCAAAGCGCAGGACCCGACCACCATCCTCGCCAAGCTGCAGGAACTGGAAGCCGGCCGGGTGGCGGGGGCGGTGTAAAACGTTTATGGCCGACATTATCTCCAATCCTCTGCTGGCGCTGATACAAGAGCGTTCGTTGCTGGACGATTTGCAGATCGAGGAAGTCAACCAGGAGCACGTGCGCACGGGCAAGCCCATCAACCAGATTCTGGTGGACTTCGGCTTGGTCGATATGCCGACGCAATTGCAGATCGTCGCCGAACACCTGGGGACTGAAGTGGTGGAAATCCGCGAGTCCGAATTGAAGCCCGAAGTGCTGAAGGCCATCCCGGCCGAGACCGCCCGAATGTATAAATGTGTGCCGGTGGAGGTGTTCGGTACGATGGTGAAAGTGGCTTTTGCCGAGCCGTTGAATTCGGAGTCCATTGACCAGTTGGGATTCATCGTGCGCAAGGAAATACAAGTGGTGGTGGCGGATCCGGCGCAGATCGAAAAAGCCCTGAATAAGTTTTTTCCTGAAGACTCGGACAGCGTCAGCGATATCCTCAAGGAATTGGGAGCCGACAGCGATCTGGGCAGGGAAGTGGCAGAGGCGGCGGGGGGGCCGGACGTGACCGATATCAACAACCTGGCCAACCAGCCCCCCATCATCAAGTTCGTCAACCTGGTCTTATTTCAGGCGGTGCAGGACCGGGCCAGCGACATCCATTTCGAGCCCTTCGAGGACGAGTTCAAAATCCGGTATCGTGTCGATGGCGCTTTGTATGAAATGTCGCCGCCGCCCAAGCACCTGGCTCTGCCCGTCACCTCGCGTTTGAAAGTCATGGCCAATCTGGACATTTCCGAGCGTCGCCTGCCTCAAGACGGCCGCATCACCATCAATCTGGGCGGCCGCCAGATCGATCTGCGTGTCTCGACCTTGCCGACTCAATTCGGCGAATCGGTCGTGTTGCGCGTGCTGGACCGATCGGCGATCAATCTGGAGTTGGAATCGCTCGGCCTGCCCAAGGCCGTTCTTGAGTACATGAACGAAGCCATTCTGCAGCCGAACGGCATCATTATTGTCACCGGTCCGACCGGGTGCGGCAAAACCACGACCCTCTATTCGGCGATGCGCCGGATCAATACGATTGACTCGAAATTGCTGACGGCCGAAGACCCGGTCGAATATGACATCGAAGGGATCATGCAGGTCGCCATTAACGAAGCGCTCGGCATGACTTTCGGCAAAGCCCTGCGCTCGTTCCTGCGCCAGGACCCCGACATCATCATGCTGGGTGAAATGCGGGATTTGGAGACGTCGCAGATCGCCATTCAGGCCTCGCTCACCGGACACTTGGTTATGAGCACGCTGCACACCAATGACGCTCCGGGCGCGGTGACCCGTCTGGTGGACATGGGGGTGGAGCCGTTCTTGATTTCGTCCACGTTGATGGCGGTGCTGGCCCAGCGGCTGGTGCGCACGATCTGCAAGAAATGCCGCACGCCCTTTGAGCCGACCGAGAACCAGTTATCCTTGCTCAATTTGTCGCCGCATGATATTGGTGACAAAGTTTTTTATTACGGCCGGGGTTGTTCCGGCTGTAATGACACGGGTTACAAAGGCCGCAAGGGAATTTTTGAACTGCTGGCCATCACCGACTCGATTCGCGCTCTGATCAACGAGCGGGCGCCCACCGTGGTCATCCGGCAAAAAGCGGTCGAGTTGGGAATGGTGACCCTGCGGGAAGATGGCCTGCGCGGTATTTTCGATGGGGAAATCACCATCGAAGAGGTGCTGAAGTACACGTAAACGCCCAAACAAAGGTCCGATATGCCTAAATTCAATTATGTGGCCATGGATTCCCGTGGCAAAGAAACCAAGGGCACTTTGGAAGTCGCCAGCCAAAACGAGGCGATTGGCCGGCTCAAGGAAATGGGTTATTTCCCGACGAAGGTCGTTGAAGCCGAAAAAGCCAGGGTTAAGGCCGGCAAAAGCAAAGCGCCTGAAAAAGCCGGCGAAAAGAAAAAAGGCGGTTTCAATCTCAACTTCACAATTCCCGGCCTGGGCGGCAAGGTCAAACCCAAGGTTTTGACCGCATTCACGCGGCAGTTGGCGACACTGGTGGACGCCGGTCTTCCACTGCTGCGCGGCTTGCGGGTTTTGGAGAAGCAGGAAAAAAGCCCGGCCCTCAAGAGAATCCTTTCCGACTTGGCCACGGCGATCGAGGGTGGCAGCACGTTTTCAGAGGGGTTGGCGCAGCATCCAAAGGTATTCAACCGGCTGTTTGTCAACATGGTCAAGGCCGGCGAACTGGGCGGCGTGCTGGAAGTCGTCTTGAACCGCCTCTCCGAATTCATGGAGAAAGCCCAGAAAATCAAAGGCAAAGTTGTGGCCGCCATGTTTTACCCGGCTGCCGTCATGACCGTGGCGGTGACCATCTTGACCATTCTGATGGTGTTCGTGGTGCCAAAGTTCAAAACGATTTTCGCGGACATGCTCGAAGGAGCGCCTTTGCCGGTGTTTACGCAATTCGTTTTGGGTATCAGCGAAATCATTGCCGGACATTTCGTGGTGGCCTTGGGGACCATGGCTGGCCTGATTATCGCTTTGAAACTCTTTCTTCGCACCAAATTTGGCCGGCGCTTATTCGATAAGTTCAAACTTAATTTCCCTTTATTGGGACCGGTCATCAGCAAAGTGGCCATTTCCCGATTTACCCGCACTTTGGGGACTTTGGTCAGCAGCGGCGTGCCCATTTTGCAGGCGCTGACCATTGTCAAAGAGACTTCCGGCAACATTGTGGTTGGGGAAGCGGTGGCCGCCGTCCATGAAAGTGTTAAAGAGGGCGAAACCATTACCGCGCCCCTGGAGGCGTCCAATGTCTTCCCGCCCATGGTGATCAGCATGGTGGACGTCGGTGAACAAACGGGCGCTTTGCCGGAAATGTTGATGAAAATCGCCGATAACTATGACGATGAAGTCGATAATGCGGTTTCGGCCATGACATCCCTCCTGGAACCGATCATGATCGTATTCCTGGCAGTGGTTGTCGGCAGCATTGTCATCGCTTTGTTCCTGCCGCTGATCACACTGATCGACCAACTCGGTGATTCTGAAGGTTCCAAGAAGAAAGGGGAGGGCGGAGAATAGTCGATTTTCGTAGAGTTACATGGCCACCGGGAGAACTCGGTGGCCATTTTATTTGTAAAAAAACAAAAACCGTTTGACAATGGAAAACGCGGGATGTAAATACAATGTAATCACAATGCATGGGCGTTTGATTTACAGTTGAGCGTTTATGGAGTTTGATTGGAATAATCCGCCCTTCGAGTGGGATAGTTCTTTGACGCCACGAGACGTAGAGGAGTCCTTTGAGGATCCTTTTGCCATTCGGCTCTTGCCCGATTCCTCCCGGTTTGCAGTCCAAGCCCGGTTTTTCAACTTGGGAAGAACGGCCAATGGCCTTGGCATCTTTAGTGTCTATCGGACCAATGGGAAACAGATTCGCGTGATTTTCTCTCGTCCGTTCGCCCCCGAAGAGCACTTCTATTATCAGCGGAAAGTGAACCAGACTCTCAGTCAATCCGGATGAGAGGATTCAGCCGGCAGAGAAGGTTGAGAAGGCCGGACCGGAATTGCCGCATCCGCTTTGGCAGTTGCTATGAACGTAATCATGAATTGGGAAGAAGTTCCGCTTTTTGACAGAGAAGAAGCGGAGGCGGCTTTTTGGATGGAGAACAGGGTGGACCTGCGGTTGATGGACGCCGCCGTGGCCGCGAGCTCTGAGATTTCGGAATCGGTCACGATCACGCTCCGCATGGACCCGCGAATGTTGGCACGGATCAAGCGGTTAGCCAGATCCAGGTATCTCAATTACCAGAGCATGATGAAACAGTGGCTGAGCGAACGGATGGAACAGGAATTACGCGAGCGATGAGAACAACGGCCGACGCGACAACGATCTATTGGCCGGCGAACTACCAGGACTAATGAAGAGGCGTAATAATTCGGCATTGCATGCCAGGAGCGTGGTTGCGGACGTGGGTCCGCAGGCGGCGTGGACGGCCCCGCTGCGGGTTGAGCCACGTTCTCACGAACGTGGCCATGGGCATTCGGCTTCTTTCGCTTTTACGCTGATTGAATTGTTGATGGTCATTTCGATCATTGGCCTGCTGGCGGGATTGCTGGTTGGGCTTGGGCCGCTGGCCTCCCGAAAGATGAAGGAGTCACGAGTGCGGGCGGAATTGAACCGGCTGGTCACAGGAATCGAAGCTTATAAGGCTGACATCGGCTCATATCCACCCGACAATCCCGGACAGCCGAACAAACCTCCGCTGTATTACGAGTTGTCCGGCGCCATTTTTACAAATGGCAACTTTCAGACTTTAAACCGCCTGGAAACGATCGCGCCTTCAGTCTTAAAAACTTATTTTGGCCGTGAAGGAATCATGAACTCAGCCCGAAACGATCCAAAGGAAGTGAAGTTTTCGATGGATTTTAAACCAAGCCAATACAAGGAAATGGAAGTGAAGGAAGATGTCGAATTGCTGATCGTGCCGGCCAAAGGGCCCAATCAGATCAAAGGGCGCGATGGCAGCAACGTCATCGACATCAATCCGTGGCGCTACGATGCATCGAGCACCAACCGTCACAACCGGAATTCGTTCGATCTGTGGGCCGAGATTCTGATCGGCAAACGCACGAATATTATCGGCAACTGGAAACAATGAACATGAAGGGAACTAACCATGGTCCTATGAAAAAACTATCCAAACCATTGCGTTCGGCCCGGCCGGGCTTCACGCTGATTGAGTTGCTGGTCGTGATCAGCATCATTGCCATCCTGGCTGGAATGCTGTTGCCGGTTATAAGCAAGGCCAAGGAGAAAGCCCAAATCGCCAAGGCCAAACAGGAAATCAGTTCTTTGGCCGCCGCCATTACTCAGTACCAGGCTGACTACGGGCGCTTTCCGTCGTCTAAAGACGTGCGGCAGAAGGGGATCAGCGATGAGAGTCCTGACTTCACTTATGGAACGTACAATCTGGCCACACCCTTTAAGAATAAGAAAGGACAGAACCTGCCTATCATCGAAACCCCTGGGGTCAGCCACAAGGCCAACAACTCTGAGTTAATGGCGATTCTATACGGGTTTCAAGATATCAGGAATCAGGACAAGCTCAACGTCGAGAACCCTAAGAAGACTCCTTACATCCACGCCAAACTGGGCAATGACATGACGTCAGCGGGGGTTGGGGCTGATGGCGTTTATCGTGATCCGTGGGGGAATCCTTTTATCATTACCCTGGACTTAGATTACAACAATCAATGCCGCGATGCGTTCTATCGAAACGATAAAGTCTCCTCTATTCCGGGGCAGACGACGAAAGGTTACAATGGGCTTTTCAAGGCCAAAGATGCGTCAGCCGTTTTCGAGGCCCGGGTGCCCGTGATGGTTTGGTCGCTGGGTCCCGACGGATTTGCAGATGACAGAAATACGACGGCCATCGAGGGTGTAAACAAAGACAATATCCTAAGCTGGAAATAAGCTGTTCATGAAGCAAGGAGCGACAAATCCAGTTTTCGAGCAGCAGTGGCCTGGCAGGAGGAGCCCGTGTGATTTGCCGCCGACGCCTCAATGCGATTCCAGCGCCTTCACCTTGCTTGAACTGCTGGTTGTCATCGCCATCATTGCCATCCTGGCCGGGATTGGCTTGAATTCGTTGAAAGGGTTTGGGGAATCCAACGCTGTCGCATCGGCCAACCGGCAATTGCTCGATGACCTTGCCTTTGCCCGGCTGCGCGCGATTTACGGGCGGAGCACGGTTTATATGGTGTTTGTGTCGCCCAGCATCGTGAGCCAGGATTTCTCGGCTTTGAATGCCGACGAGCGCAAGCAGGTGGCCAATCTCCTCAATGGCCAATACACCTCCTACGCGTTGTTCAGCAAGCGCACGGTCGGCGATCAGCCAGGCCAGGAGCATCCCAGGTATTTGACCGACTGGAGATCGTTGCCGGACGGCGTTTTTGTGGCCACGAACAAATACCAAGCTTTGAACAAGACCGCCTGGCAGAACTGGATCACTGTTTCAGGCCGCAGCAACACCAATCGGCCTTTTGCACATGATCTGATCCCGTTTCCCACGGCGACAAACAGGCCCGTGTTGTTGCCCTACATGGCCTTTGATTTTCAAGGGCGCCTTCTGTCCAGGAGTGGCGATCCGACGATTCCAAGCCGGATGGACGAAGAGATCATCCCTTTGGCGCGAGGGAGCATCATTTATCCGGAGACGCCCGCCGGCACCCCCAAGTTCGCGGCGGCAGAAGTGATTGAAACGCCCCGAGGCAATTCCACCAACAATCCCAATCGCATCCACATCGATTGGCTGACTGGCCGGTCCCGGGTGGTTCTCCCGCAATTACCGCCATGAGAATCTCGATTGCCAAGATGCAGCAAGCGGCCTTTACGATGGTGGAAATCGCGCTGTCCATTGCTATTGTGGCGTTTGCGTTGGTCGCGATTCTGGGTGTCCTGCCCACCGGAATGAAAGTGCAGAAGGACAATCGGGAAGACACCATCATCAACCTGGATGGCACTTTCCTGCTGGAAGCCATCCGGAGCGGCTCGCGCGGACTGGATGATTTGACGAACTATTTTGAAACCAATGGTATTACGTACTACGTGACGGTGAACAACCTGGCCGCCGGAACGAACATCCCGTCCGCGCAGGACTACTATACCGATGACACCAATACCATAACGTTCTCGACCGGCTCGCAAATCATTGGGCGGTTGACCCGGCCGAAATATCTGGCCCACCCGACGGATTCAAGCAAAACGGTCATCACCAAAACGACGGCTCGGGTGCGGGCTTTGAGCGGATCGGCGGGAGAAAAGAGCACAAACAATTGGGAGTCCTCCTTTCGCTACCTGTTAACCTCCGAATTGACGCCTTTAGCTGTTCCAACGAACTACCTGTCCAACCCGGCTGAATTCGCTCAGGCCTCGTCGCTGACCAACAATTTGTACGAATTGCGTCTCACTCTGAGCTGGCCGCTCTTTCAGCGCGGCACAGACTGGAAAACCGGCAACAGCCGGAAAACGTTCCGCACGCTGGTAAGTGGCTATCTGTATCAGACCAACATCTATTATTTCGTTCAATCCGGCCAGTTCCGGCAATTCTAATGCGCGCGCGAAGGAACCATTTCAAACTGCGAGTATGCCATTGAAACATAACCTCATGAACCTGGGAGCAGCGGCGTTCCAGCCGCTGACACGCTTGGCGGCTAGAACACCGCTGTTCCGGTTCATGGAGAGCCTCGACGCCTTTTTTGGCGCGCATTGGGACCATGAACCGACGTCAACCCGTAGCGCAGACTTCCAGTCTGCTGTATCGCGGATTTCCAATCCGCAAGCGCTGCAAGGTTCGGACGATGTGCCGACTGGAAGTCGGCGATACGGCAGGTTGGAAACCTGCGCTACGCGCCGCAGGTTCATGGGTAGCCTCGACGAATCTGAAACCGCGCGTGAGGACCATGAATCCGGAGTGCGGACATTCTTGTCCGCACGTGGGTTAGGGAGCGGCCAGGCGGACAAGAATGGCCGCGCTCCGAACTGCCGGTTCATGGAGAGCGTCCACGGCTTTTTGCCGCGCATTGTGCCCATGAACCGGATGGGCGATAGGAACGCAGCCTTCAGGCTGCAGCGCGTTGAAGTGCCGATGGTTCTGCAGCCTGAAGGCCGCGTTCCTGAATCGAGGCTCACGGGCAGGTTCATTCCAGATGGTGAGAACATTAGAGCCTCCTTACGTCGGCTGCTACGGCTCGGTGGCAGAAGCCATTCCGCGAGGAAGCCGGGTGATTGGTCCCTTGAACCGGCTGCGATAGGAGCGCGGACAGCCATGTCCGCGAGTCGCCGCGCTGGTCGTTGGATTGACGCGGACATGGCTGTCCGCGCTCCGAGGCCGAGGTTCACGGGCCGGGGCCGGCTTTGTGGCGGCTTTTCCGTGACCGAACTGCTGGTGGCGGTCTCGTTGATGGGGATCATCGTGTTCGCTCTTTACAGCACGTTTAATCAAACGCAACGGGCCCTCCGCGCCAATGTCACGCAGGTGGACGTGATGGAGAGCGGCCGCGCGGCCATGGAGATGATCACGCGCGAGTTGGAGCAAGTGACCGCCAGCGCGCCGACGACCAACATCAACCTTTTTGCCAGTCTGGGCCTTACCCGTGCCACGGCACCCAAACGCATCTCGCCGGTCGTACAGGGCGAAACGAATCCGCGCTTGCGCACCAACGTCCTGCAACAGTTTTTCTTCCTCAACCACGTCAATAATCAATGGGTCGGCACAGGCTATCACGTCGAGGACACCAACGGGTTGGGGGTGGGGCCGCTGGAGCGTTTTGCGGCCACAGTTCATGAAAGCGCTTTCAGGACCAACGATCTCTACACTGCTTTTCTGACCAACGCCCTCTCGACGGATGAAATCTCGAGAAGGACGTTCCATCATCTGGCCGACGGGATCATTCATTTGCGGTTGCTGGCTTATGACACGAATGGGATGCCGATGACCTTTGCCTACAACGGCACTATCAACCACACCAACAGCGGTCCGGTCGGCCAGCGTGTTTCGAGGCATTGGATTGCGGTACCGTCGAACGCTCCGCCCAACGCCATCTTCGCCGAAGAGAGCTTCAATAAAGCCAGGGAAACGCAATTTGTCTTCCTGAGCAACGCCTTGCCGGCTTACTTGGAACTGGAGTTGGGCGTGCTGGAGCCGGATGCTTTGAAGCAGTTCAACGCACTGCGCCAAGCGCCGGCGCCGGCCGCTTCGGATTTTCTAAGAAAACAAGCCAACCGCGTTCATTTGTTCCGAAAACGCATCCCGATTCGTTCCGCTCCTCAATGAAGTCCCATTCTCAAAGCGGCATGGTCCTGATCATCACCTTGCTTCTGCTGGCGGTGGTGACGTTCATGGCTGTTTTCTTCCTGGCCATCAGCCGCCGCGAGCGCAGTTCCGTCAAAGTGACCGAAGACCAGACGGACGCCAAATTGATGGCCGACGCTGCCTTGGCTCGGGCCCAATCTCAAATCGTCTCCAGAATCTCGGCCTCCAGCAACCGGTCTGCTTTTGATTTGGCGGTTTCGACAAACTTCATCAATCCGCCTTTTCAAAGCGGCGTGGCCGACCCCACCAACGTCAGTTACGTGGATGCGAACGGCAATCTGTTGACGGGCATCGACCTTCTGCAAAACATTGCCAACCTCCAGTACGACCCCCGTCCGCCGGTCTTCGTCCCGACCAACAGTCTCGGCTCGAATGACTTCCGCTTTTACATCGATTTCAATCGCAACCGCCGTTTTGAGACCAATGGCCTGTTGCCTGTCCTTAACAACCAGGGCGGCTTTTTCGATACCAACGGGAATCCCATTGCCACCTTCACCGGCAATGTGGCGAGCAATTTCTTTGTCGGCGATCCGGAATGGGTCGGGGTGTTGGAGCACTCGGACCGCCTGCATTCGGACAACAACCGGTTCATTGGCCGTTATGCTTTCCTGATTTTGCCGGCCGGCAAGACGCTCGATTTGAACTTTATTCATAACCAAGCCAACTTGAACAGCAGCGCGACCTTTGCGGACAACGGGTTTTTCCGAAACCAAGGCTACGGCTCCTGGGAAATTAACTTGGCGGCCTTCCTGCGCGACTTGAACACGAATGGCTATGCCTGGGGGCTGGGGACGTATGCCAATTACAATCCGTTGCTGCCGTTGCAGTTCCCCACGGGCGCCGCCTTCAACAATGCCCGCGACGTGCTCAGATTCCGCTACGACGGCAGCCGCAACAATCTCCGGTCACTGGGCGCTTTGTTTGGCACTGGCGCGGCGGAGTTTGCCAAGGACATGATTGACAACTATTCCGACGGCCCCTTTATCCCCGTCATGGCCGTGGCCAGCCCGCAGGACGTCAATAATAACGATCTCAACTCCAATCCCTGGCCCGGCAGCGACAGCACCAATGCGTTTTATGACGCGCAGGACCTGTTGATCACGAACAAGGTTCCCGCCGATTTCTTGGTGCGTTTGCAGCAGACGATGTCGCCCGCCCGCAGCAGTTCCTACGATCGTTACACGTTCTACCGGCTCCTGGCTCAAATGGGCGTCGATTCCAAAGCCTCCTTGGAAGGGAAAATACACCTCAATTACTCCAATGATCTGCCGCGGATTTCAACCAACTTGTTTGGGTGGCAGGCGACCAATTTCTTCCTCAGAGCGGCCGACGGGCTTTTGAAAGTGAGCACGAATCTGTTCACGGATCGGCTCGGAAATCCGTTTGTCTTTATTGGCGACACATTCGTCCGCAGCAATATCTCGGTGACGAACATTCAGATTTACTACAATCCAAGCGCGGGCGTGCCCGGCTATTTCAACACCAACAACGAGTACACCGCTTCGATCCACCGCCTGTTGCAGGTGGCGGCCAATATTTATGATGCCACGACCAATCGGGGCAACAGCTACCCCTTCTTTCCGTCGGTCTTCCGTCCGGTGTTTGCCGGCACCTCCAGCAACGTTGTTATTTCCGGCTATGTCGAAGAAACGAACTCGGCTTTTGTCAGCTACCCATGGCGCGAGGTCGAGCAGCTCATAACTGCTTCGCCGACACCGTATTCCGACGTAAATGTCTATGGCCAGCAGGTGGTGATTGGCGCGAAAAAAGGATTCCCGAACTTCAACGAAGTCACGCTGCAAACCGTCGTGCAAGTGACGCGCAAACTCGAATTGCGGAAGCCCAATGCCCTTTTCAATACCCGGCCCAATGAAACCAATCAAATGTACATCCTGGGCATCACGAACCTGATCGGGATGGAAGGCTGGAATTCCTACGCCCAGGATTACCGCCGCCCGTTCGAGATTCGCGCGACCAATTATTACGCGCTGGCCCTCACCAATGTCGTGCTGAATTGCAGCACCGGAACCACCAACGCCAGCCGGCTGCGGTTCACGAACGGTTTCATCAGCACGAATTTCCCCCGCACGGACTGGCCGGGGAATACGAACCGATACGTCTTTGCCACCTCCAACTCGTTTATTTTGCCTATTGATACCGGCCTGGCCTTCTTGCCTAATTCAGCGTATAGCAATGCGCCGCCCGGCTTCGCTCTTTCGACACTGAACAACAAGTTTGATAAAACCTACGATCCGCCGCTGTGGCACCTTTACCAAACCAATCGACTGCAGTACATCCTGATCGACCAGCAATCGCAACGCGTCATCGACTTCGTCAATCTGGATAACATGACGACGCACATGGATATCGCCAGCCGGATCTACGGCGCGACCAATGCCGTCCGTGATCTCTTTAGCGACGCCACCATTTCGGAGGGCGACTTTTGGGACACGAACCGCGTGTCGGGGTGTAATTCGATCACCGTTGGAGCGCTCAAGCAAATTCAAGTTTCGCTGGGC
>CAYIIH010000178.1:0-16351 GCA_964363225.1 uncultured Verrucomicrobiota bacterium
AAAGACAGTTTCTTCCATCATCAGCCTCCGCCCGCGGGGGTGGGTGCTTCCAAGATCTGGCGGCTGGGCAACTGTGTGCCCAGCCACACCGGCAGCTCGGCGAGTACCGCGGTTCCAACCTGGCCGTCCAGCGGACTGGCCTGGGGCAGTTGATCGGTGAGTTCGCCAATCGTTTTGAATGCCAGCACTTCCGCCTTCACCACGGACTCATCGATCCGGGCCGCCGACAGCGTAGCGAGGGCCGCCAGCGCATCGGTTCCTGCGCGCCTCGCTGGTCCGGGGAACAGTTTCGCCTTGGGCTTGCGGCAAACGGTTGAGAGATGGCTGCATTTTCGCTGTAGGTCGTCGCGACATGCCTTGACGTGTGAGAGGCGCGCGGCGAGTTCGTCGGCAGACTGCGCTTCCATCGCGAGGAAAGCAGTTTTGATCTCTCCTTTAAACGCCGCAATCTCCGCCAACGATGACCCACTCTGAATGGCCAACTGGTTTTCACGCTGGGTCGTCATGTGCGCCGTGGTGGCGAACTTTTCGGTAGCCACCTGGCATTGGCTGTCGTACTGGGTTACGACGCGCTCGCAATCTGCCTCGGTCTGCGCGACTTGCCGCTCAATTTGTTCCGGGGAGAGCCGGAGCACGAAATACAAGGCCACGGGCAGGCCCAGACATCCGATCAAGACGAGAAGGTCGCTGTGGCTGAGAAGCCCGGCGAAGAGGCACGCGATGGCGACCAGGGCTCCCACAATAGCGCGGGGAGCGTAACGGAAGCGATCGCGGAGCCGGAGAGATTCGCTCGCGCGCCGGGCGAGTTGGCTGACAGAATTGTGAGGAGCAATTGCGATTTCGGCTCGGAACGGTGCCGTGCCGAAGCGGTCAATGAGTTGTTTCGTGTTCATAATCGTGTTCATATTTTTTGGATGTTAATGGTTATGGGTTCGGATCAGAGTGTCTGCTGAAGGTGATGGAGAGCGGCCTCCTTCATGATCTCCCGGCCCACGGCATCACATAAGAAGTGGCGGACGAAACCGATATTTCGGCAAATCGGCGCGCCAAAGCGGCGGTCCTGCTGCGCGGCCAACGTGTCCGCGAACTCCTGGGAGATCCATCCCAGGAAGTTGGTCGTCAGGAAGGCCATTGCCAACATGGCCAAGCGGCCCGTAATTTCATCGCGATTTGCGGCCGCTTGATAATCGTTCATCACGCCGATAGGGTAAAGATGGTCGTACACCGGACCGTTGTGCCGGAGCGTCGTTCCATCCAAACAGCCTACCGCGATGCGCTCGCCATGAGTTTTTGCCATAGCCGCCTCGAGGAGATACATCCCGGCGTTACAGCGCATCGCCCGTTTGTTTACCGTGTCAGAAACGGAAGGAAGAACCATCAGCGCGTGATTCTTGACCTCATGTCCGCCTTTGTCTCGGGCGACAACTTTGCTCACCAGCGCGTCGGAGACGTCGATTGCTTCCGCAGTGGTGCCGCCGACGTTCGCGAAGCGAAGGACTTGCACTGAAGGCGACTGGATTACGGTCAAACCAGCGGCGCGGCAGGCAGCGACTTTCACAGAGTCACGGGTTGTTTTGATAGCGGTCTCCCACCCCCCGATAATACGTTGGAGGCTACCAAGGTATAACGCTTGCGCGAAGCAGCGGAATTGCGCGCAGCCTTCACTGCTCGTATCTTTGTCTGGAATCCGGCTCAAGCTTTCGGCCAGGGGCCGCGTGGCCTTCACAGAGGCACAGCTTTGCTGCAAAGTTTTCACCGAAAACGGCTCGAATGTGCGGAGCAGCCCCGGCGGCGCGGCGTAAGGCTCGAAGCCCGGGATCGTGACGATGTGATTTTTGGAATTCCCGGCGGAGTCGTAGGCCACGAAGGCGACCGGCAGTTTTTCGGCCAGGTCACCAAAGGCCATTTGGATGAGATAGTAAACGGTTGCTACCCATTGACTGCCGAGTGTCCCATGTCCGCAGACGATCAGCGGGTTAATGGTGTTCGTATTCCGCAGCGCCTTGAGCAACTGCATGATGATTTTCGGATTCATAGTTCGTGGTTCTTTGGGTTAATGTTTTGTAACTTTTTCGTTTGCTAATCCTCGGCCAATTGTTCGGTGGCTCGAACATAGTCGAGGAAATCGTATTCAGTGGATTCACTGCCGGCTTGGGCAGTGATGCGGTCGCTGGGGTTGAGCTTCTGCGGTTTGAGGATTGGCGCACCGTTGACGACCACCGGTTCGACCCCGGGATGGATGATGGCCCCCTTCCAGGTCGGGCGGATGTGCGGCTGCCCGTTGACCATTGCGTGGTGCTCGGCGTGTGGAAGGCCACCCAGAACCAGGCGATCAGATCCCTGGACTTCATACGAAGCCCCCTCTCCATTGGTCGCCATCCTCACTACCCAGGTCCTATCGCCAGCGACGACCATCCAGACGGTGACTGCAATCGCAATTAAGATGCCCAGGCCAATTAACAGCGCCGTCGTGCCTCCCGGCATTTTCGGCTCAGACGTGGCGCCGCCTTGCTCCGCCACAACAACGCCGTCCGATTCAGCCGCGGTGTTGGTTTCATTCATGGTCATGGCCGCGTTCGTGCCGGTGGTTCCTACTGAGGGGGCTTGGCTGCTGTTCGTCATTACGATGACTATGTTTGTTACGGGCCTGTCCACGAGGACCCGTACAGTGTTGGTTACGTATTGAATCACCTTGTTGGTTACCGGCGGCGGCGCGGGCGTGGGGACCAGCTTCTCGATGACGGTGCGAACCTCGTTGGTAACCACGACCACTCGGGGCGTAACAGGCCGCTGCGTGGCAGCTTCATCCTGGCCGCGACGTAGTTTTGACAGTTGGTTTTGTAGTTCGATCTGCTCGTGCTGCAAGCGGGCAAGGTCGGCGGCAGTTTTTTCGTTCTCTTGCGGTTTGGGTTCTGCCTTGCGTGCCTGGGCGGCCTGAATCACTTGCCGATTGCAGTCTTCTAAAACGGTCTTAACGTCGGCAAGCCCGGCGCGAATAAGATTTCGGTAATCCCCCTGCTTCGCCTGAAAAACCTGGAGAGCGGTCGTTGCGTTTGTGGCCGCATTGCAGCGTTCGCCCAATTTGGCAGCATCCAATTGTGCGGTTTGGAGTTGCTGGCGAAGTCCCGCATAGACCGCATTCAACTTCCGTTGTTCTTCGGTTCGGGTGTAGCCGAGGGATGATTTCAGTTGCGATATTCTGTTCGGTTGGCCTTCGAGGCGAATCCCAACGAGATCGCTGAGGAACAACGCTCGAACCAAATGTTCCGGCGCGCCGGCCAGATTGGAATCAAGCAAGCGGCTTGCGGCTGTCAAATCCCGTTCGACCTCAGTCAGAGACTGCTGACAGAACCTCTGCTCGTCTCTCAAGAAGTCGCGGCTGTAGAAGACGCCGGTTTGGCTGGGTGCGGCGTTCAACGCACTTGGTACGACCGCCAAGAGAAGCAAACCGCAAATGGCTGGCTGATGCGCGAGCTTTCGGAACAGCCACGCGATAAGCGAGGCAAAGATTGGCAGCGTAACGACAAACGTGAGAATGAATGCAAGCAGACGTGGAGCATCTGCGGGGGTGCGGAGCAAACCGATGAAATCCCTCTCGACGTGCTTTGCTTTGTTCGCCCATCCACCACCCGTTGCAGAACTGGCACTTTCATCGGATGTCGCCGGCACATTGGAGGATTGTGCCTTCGCCTGAATTTTCAGAACAATCGGCACCACTAAGCCATGTGCCGAGTAGGCCGTAAGCAAAGCTAAACCGGCTGCAAGGAGCAATGGGATGAATGGCGCAGCGGCCTGAAACGCCAGAAAACGCCTGAGACAAATCACCGCCGCAACCGCAGCCACGGCGAGAATTGCCAGCGCGCCTGTCCCCCACTGTTTTGCAGCAAATCCCAAACTCGATTCGACCGGAATAAGCGCTCCGGATTGAAGAACTTCTCCAGTCGCCTTCTCGGTTCGCAGAACGATGACGCCGTTTCCGCGAATTCTAATCGTGCCCTGGCGCAACGGTTCCGAGTCGCTACTGAATTCCGCGACTCGCTGCCCGCTGGCATCAACGTAGATGTGCTTGATTTTTCCGGCATCGGCGCGGCCGTCAATTTCGACGGCAGAGGATTGGGTAATGTTTTCCTCCGGGCCGAGGATCGTCTTGTAAGACTTGTTGCAGCCGACGACCAGAATCATGAGGCCGACAGCAACCAGTGGATTTAGTGTGAGTCTGATTAACTGTTTCATTTTGCGTCCTTTACCGTTGGTGGCACTGCACCAACGCTTGTTTTCCTTTGGGCTGGCAGTACCCAGCCGTGAATCACTGTTGATTGGGATCCGAGGTTTTCCGTGCTCGATGGCGACGGGAAATTGCGTGACCAGCCACGAGGTCACATGAATTGTCGTTTCGTCAGTGCGAACCTGTTGATTGCAATTGCTCATCGAATCTCCTCCTGACTTCTGCGCGTGGCCGGTTGTGAATTGGTGGGCGGGGACGCACGGCGCGCGAATCGCCGCGTGATTGGTGAAGGAATGCCTCCCAGGCATTTGCCTTTCGCGTCACGGAAAAAAGAACCCGCCCGAAAGTGATGTCACCCGGCGATGCGGGCTGTTGTGCGGTAGCTGATTCATTTGTCGTGTTCATGTGCGTGCCTTTCTGTTATTGGGTTTGATTGATCACGATTGTCGGGATGAATTCAGCCTGCGACCATCGCGTGACCGGCACGCGGAGCGGCGGGGCGATTTGCAGTTCACAGGCGGCCGTCGGTGCAGCCAGCGCCGGGTGCAACTGTTCCAGGTCAGATTCGGGCTGTTGCGGCGCGTCGGGCGTTTCTGTTTTTGGCTTCATCGGAGTTATGGTCACGACTAGCCTTAATCAGTTCTGATGCCATGAAATGAGCGAAGGCAGCGCGCCACGTGGAGGCAGTTGAATTTCAGCAGATTATGCTGAACTCATTTTTTTGGTGTGCGAACTGAGAATAAAGAATCGGCGCGACTCGTAATGTTCGCGTTACGAGTTTTCGGTTACGGCGTAGAAGTGTGGTTACGTGTCCTCGGCTACGCGAGGTCTGCGTTAAGCAAAGGCGGGAGAAGTTCGAAAAAGGTGTTCAGCGAGGCGAGAAGAAGAACTATGAAAAATGAGAGTTGAACACGAATGGTGACTTGGGCTGCTCCCGGGCGGCTCCGACTTTGTTTGCCGAGGCGCTTAAGTTGCGCGTCATCGAGCAAACCACGTATTCCAAGAACGAAGCCGGCGCAGGTTGGTAAATTTTTGTGGATCGTCCTTCACCAGATTTCTCATTTCCCTGCTATACCTATCAAATGCCTGTCGCACGGCTGCCCCCGTTCGTTTGGGGTTCAAGACTTTGCCCAACTCGTCCGTGGTCACCTTCACTTTTTCCTTTTCTTCGACCGTGGTCATGCCGTGCGTCTTTTGGGTCCATATTTCGCAGACCTTCAGGTTCCACTCTTCCAACATCGCCTGAGCGGAAGCGTTGCGTCCTGCGGTCTTTGGGTTCAGCCCGCGCTGTCCCGCGCCGGCTTCTGGGTTTCCTTGTTGATCCCCAGCCGAACGATTCGCCGTTCCGGAAAAACCCGCCATTTTCGCCGCTGCTCCGCCCACAGCTACAGTTTGGAGGTCTAGGTGATTGGTCGCGATCTTGTCTTTGCCTTTGGCAAGAATAGTGGCGCGCTCAATCTTGTTTCGCAATTCCCGAACATTTCCCGGCCAAGGATACTCGCAGAGCGCGCGCATTGCCTGATGCGCGAAGGCGCGCGGCTTTCCGCCTTTCATTGCAGTGAATTCCTCTCGGAATCTGTCTGCGAGGAGTGGGATGTCGGATGCACGCTCCCGTAATGCCGGCAACTTGATTGGAAACACATTCAGCCGGTGAAATAAATCTTCACGGAAAGTCTTTTTGGCGATGCTGTCTTCAAGGTTTTCGTTCGTAGCGGCAATGATCCGCACGTCAATCTGGATCGGTTTGTTGCCACCGACACGCTCAATTGTTTTAAGTTTGACCACGCGGAGTAATCGCTGCTGCGCCGACATGGACATACTCCCGATCTCGTCGAGGAAGATCGTGCCGAGATCACACTGCTCGAACTTTCCGATACGCTGGCCGGTGGCCCCGGTGAAAGAACCGCGCTCATGACCGAATAATTCGCTCTCCAGAAGGGTCTCGGGGAATCCTGCGCAGTTCACTCGCAGAATTGTTTTCTCGCTTCGGCTGCTGAAGTTGTGAATCAAGGTAACAAATTCCTCCTTGCCAGTTCCCGACTCGCCCAAAAGCAGAACGGTTATCTCATTCTCAGCGGCTGCGATGGCCAGCCTCACTGCCTCCAGAAACAAGGCATGTTCTCCAACCAGATTGACGCGTGCTGCCTGCGACTTATTGATCAGCAGCTTCAGCACCGTCTCGTTTGTGCGCCGGTAGCCGCTTTCCTTCTCTGCGGTCACGAGCTCCTTGCGCAGCAACGCCGTCTCTCCAGGCGAGTTCTTGGCGATGTAATCGTCAAACCCGGCATTTCTCACGGCTTCCATCGCTCGTTCAACCGAAGAGTAGGCCGTCAACATGATCAGATAAATGCGCGGATTTAGTGCGCGAAGCGCGCTGCCCACCTGCTCTCCTGTAATATCGCTCTCTAGGTTTTGATCCACCACCGCTGCATCTAATTCAAGGGCCTTGGTGGAATCAATAGCCAGTGCCTCGGCGCCATTGCACGTCATCACTTGATATCCAAGATCGGAAACCTTCGTCTCCATTTTGCGTAACTCGACAGGTTCATTATCAACGCATAATACTTTCATAGAATTGCTCTCCTCATTTACATTTATCCCGAAGCGCGATTACAATCCGGGTTTTCTCCATTACGACTTCATCCGCTGACACCGCGATTTCCCGAAAAGTCCAATCCAAGACCCGCATCTTGGTTTTCACGATCATCAGTCCGGTCACTCCCCCGCGCGGACTCTCCGCTTCCACTTGCTGCAAATAGTTGATCCAATCCTTGCCCAACCGCCCTTGGTTTTCAAAGCTAACGAGGAACTTCCGGTCGTCCCAGCCTGCCCTCACACAAAAGCTCGTCGCTTTCTTCTTGCCGTAATCGCCGTAAGGGGAGGAGGCGTTATGCCATAGATTCCACAACACCGTGAACGCACCGGGTAGGTCGCGATCATTCAACACCAGATCACTTTCCAGCGGCGGGACAGTGAGTTCAGCCTTGAGTTCGGCGGATGGTGTATGCTCCTTAAACCAGCATAGCAGTTTACCAACGTGCGTTGGAAGGTTCAGACCGCTCTGGCGACCGAAGGCGATGGAAAGGGAAATATCTCTGATTTCCGACAACTTGCTCGCATCTTCGACCTGTTCGCGTGCCTTCCCAGACAGTTCAGAGGTGGGTCGCTTAACCGCCTCTTGAAGATGCCACGTGGGCACCCGCTGGAAGATCGTGTGCTGCTGAGCTTCCCTTTCGAGCTTCGCCGCCAGGGCCTCTTTTCCCACCTCGTCAATGGCGTCTGCGCACGCCTGACTGATGCTTGCTAGTTCCAGCACGTCGTAGTCAATTTGGATGGCGAACCAGGAGTTCGCGTCGGTGTGAATGTTGACGAGACGGCCGTCCGGAAGTTCGATAGGTCGTTCAGTGTCAGTGTAGGATGGCGATGTGAGGCGGGCTCCGGGAAATGGAAAGACGAGCAGTAATTCCTCCCAGCGATTGTTAACCCTTCGCATGAACGATGGTTTATCCTGGTTCCGGTATTCCTCAACGAACGCCTCCTTCACAAGGCGAAGATAGGTTGACTTGGCTAGCGCCCGGATGTTTTCAATGGCGTCGCTGACCAGCGAGCGATAAAGGGCGTAGGTGTGCGCCCAAGTGGCAATCTTCGCGCTTCTTGGACTGATTGTGAACAGGGCAAGCCACGGGATTCCGCTGACATGAATGGGGACATAGAAAACGTGCCGGTCTTTCGCAATCGCTCCATACACACGCTTTTCAGCCTGCTGTCTCTTCCAGTCGTCCGACTGTTTGTCCGTTGACGGAATGTCTCGGCCTTGACCCGTCTGTTCGTCGCTAAAGTCCACCACTCCGGAGGAAAACACTGAATCCGCGATCGAACGGGCGGTCGCGCCGAGCGGCCACTCCATCAAGGATGGGACCGCTTCGCCAAAAGCTGCGGAGATCGCTTCCGCCTGGCTGCCGGAAAGGAGCAGTTGAGCCGTGTAGGAAAAGTGAGCGTTTCTTGGCTCGTCGTTCATTGCCGAACGGAGAACACAGAACATGTTGTCGAACGGCAGGTCTTTCCCGCGAAGTTGTTTGACTAGCGGAGAGTCGGAGATCGGCGACAGTGCCCCATTCACTATCGGCCTCACGAAGTCCACCAATTGAGTCCGATCCACCCTACCAAGAATTCTCTGTCTTCCCGCCCAATAGGATTCATCGTTTACTTTTTGTTTTTCGGTTGGGCGAATTGCTTCTGAAACCTCCAGCGATTTTCCGATGCGCTGCAACACGTCCCTGCCAAGGCCCGACTTTTCGCGGTGCAAGATCCCGAAAAGTGCCTCGAATGGCTTTAAGTTCGCCAGTTCTGGAAAGTCGGCTCTAAGCTGACCGTCATGCACGACGGGATTGATGTCGGGTTTGATGTTGTGAACGCAAAGAGACACGTCGGTTTCGGGAATGGGAATCAGGTTTCTCCCCGTGTTCTCGACTCCCTGAATAACTGCCTGGAACTGATCTTCCAGGTCAGGGTCGCATAGCGTGGTCCGCACACATTTGTAAGATTTCGTTCCGCCCTTGCGAAAGAAGCTGAAGCAGAGGGGCTGCTGAAGCAGCAAGCCCAGTGTATTCAAAACTGGCAACAGCCGGACGCTTTTCTGCGGATACCGGCTGGCCGCAGTAATCATGGCGTCGGCAACCAGGCATGGTCGCGAACTTTTTGAGTAAGGAGAAAGTGGCATGTTCAAAACCAATGACTTCGCAATGCTTCGACGTTCCTTGCTTGCAAGTTCGCATCGTGGACGATTTTCCCCGCTCGCATGACAACGGTTCGATCTCCAAGAGTGCTCGCCAATTCTGGATCGTGCGTGACTTGGATAATGGTTTTGCCCGCCTTTCTTAGGTCGGCAATTTCGGCCAGACATCGTTCCGCCTTGCTGGGGTCGAGCGCGGCCAACGGCTCGTCCAAAAGGATTAGAGATGCCGGACGAAGCCGGGCGATGAGGAGGGCCAGCAATTGACGCTCGCCGCCTGAGAGTGTCTGCACCGGCTGTTTCATCCGGTCGGCCAAACCAACGGGGTTAAGCATCTCGACATATTTACCCTGAAGGGACCGCTTTGATTCGCTGGCGGCGTGCGAGTCGGCCACAGCGAGATTTTCAAGAACTGTTAAATCCGCCGCAGTGCCCAGCAGCGGGTCTTGGTGGATGAGGAAGACGCTTTCGGCCAATTCACCGGCATTCATCTCTCGCGCCGCTTTGCCGTTGATTTTCGCATGGCCGCAATCTGGCACTGCTCTCCCACTGAGCACACGCAGCAAAGACGTTTTTCCGGAACCGTTATGACCAACCAAAATGAGCCATTGGCCACGCGGCACGGAGAGAGAGACACCATCGAGTGCGTTCACCCTCTGTCCCCATCGCTGGTAGCTGAGATGGAGGGATTCAATGACTACATGGTCGCCATTTTTTGTCGAGTTCACTTGATGCCTCCCTCGAACAATTCGCCATTTCGCGAAAAGCGAAGCGCGATGACAAAGAGCACCAGGACCGCTGTGGCTAATTTCAAATCGGTCGGCGCCAGACCCGCGCGCACGGCGTACGAGACCAAAATCTGGTAGAGAATGCTGCCAAGAATTGCAGCGACCAAAACAAACGCCTGCATAGACAGACGTCGTTGAGGCAAAAGGCGTTCGCCAATGGTCATCGCCGCCAAAGCGAGAATGAGGACTCCCTGACCCATTCCCACATCCGCGAAGCCCTGTTTCATCGCGAGAAGAACACCTGACAGAGCTGCGAGGCCGTTGGTGATGGCTAGTCCAATGACAAGCTTGCGAAGGGCGTTGATTCCGAGTGAACGCGCGTATTCGGGGTTCGAGCCGGCCACACGCAATCGCATCCCATACAGACTCGACAGTCCTCTCAGCAAGAAGGCAGCGCCTACCGTGGCCAAGACCGCAAGGAACGCGATCGTGGCAACGTGGAAGTCGCCACTGAAATTTTTGTCCCACTGTTCCAATGTGTCGAAGATGGAGTGCAACTGAAGAAGCCCGATATTGGAGGCTCCCATCAATCGAAGGCTCAGAGAATAGCTGATGGCGACGACAAGGATTCCAGCAAGGAATTTGTTCATCCTGAACTTGACGTGGAGAAGGGCGGTCAAGCTGCCCGCCAGCGCGCCTACTGCAAACGCGCCAAAAACAGCCAGGGGCCACGGAACGTCGTGCTTGTAGAGAGCCGCGAATACTGCGGCACCAAGCGGCAGGCTCCCTTCAATGGTTAAATCTGGAAAGTGCAACAACCGAAAAGCCAGAGCCAAAGCGATCACGGCCCAAGCCAAAATCAGGCCCATCGTCAGACCAATGTCAATTGGCACGAGCCAGTTCATTCTTTGATTTCTTCGTAAACCTTGGTTGCGCGTTTCAACACTTCTTCGGGCAACGTGACGCCCATCAATTCGGCGGCTTTCTTGTTCAGGTAGATTTCATCTCCGTGCGCCACGACTGTGGGAATGTTCTTCTCGCCCTTGAGTACACGCCCGACAATCACGCCAGTCTTCGTTCCCAATTCAGCATAGCCCACCGAGACCGCTGCCAATCCGCCCTTTTCAACGGTGCCGCTGTCACCGACATAGAGCGGCATCTTGCGCTCGACAGCGACCTTTATGGCTGACGCAACGCCGGCGATTACCGTATTGTCGCTCGACAGAAACAAGGCATCAGTTCGGCCAGCAAGATTGTGGGCCACGGGATAAACGTCTGTTGTAGAACTGACGGCTCCTTCGATAATCTCAAAGCCGAGCGCGGGCGCGAACTTTTTGATTTCCTTTATCCCGTATTGCGAAGCGGCTTCGCCAGGATTGTAGAGGACGCCCAATCGTTTCGCGTTGGGGCTGATTTGGCGGATGAGTTTGAGTTGATCTTCATACGGCCACGCATCGGAAGTCCCGGTGATATTTTCCTCTCCGTGATCGAGGGATTTCACAAGCCCAGCGCCTACCGGATCAGTCACGGCGGCGAAAACGACTGGACAACGCGCAGCCTTTGCAACCGCCTGCGCCATCGGAGTCGTGATGGCAACAACAGCATCGGCGTTCTGACTGGCAAGTTCGCTCGCGATGTTCGCCGCCAACTGGACTTGGCCGCTGGCGTTGCGCACAAGGTAACGAATGTTTTGGCCTTCAATGTATCCTTCCTTTGCCAGTTCCTTTTTCAAGTTTTCCTGCACTGCGTCGAGTGCGGGGTGGGACATGAGTGTGGCAATGGCCACGGTTTTCGTTTCAACTGGTTTGGCAGTCTTTGTTCTTCCCGCCAGCCAAACGGCGGCGACAATCGCAGCGATGATGAGAAGTGTTACGACAATTCTTTTCGGTTTCATACAGTGTCAGGTTTGGTTTAACTATTCGCGATCTCCGCAATCAAAGGCGTTTCAACGGTTTCCTCAGACGGCACAAGATGACTTCCGTATTTGAATACACGAATACCCTCCAGGTCGTCGAGGTCTGTCAGAATCGAGTCGATCCGCATCACCGCGTTCGACTTCACAATCTGGCGGGTCTCCACTTCAAAGCGGCCCGTTCGGAGAACCTCCGGGTTCAGAATGCCGATGGGGATTCCGCCTGTGCCGTGAGCAAAATGTTTTCCGAGCCAGTTGAGCACCGGCGCTTGCTTCGCCTCCCAGGCCGTGAAGGACTCGAAAATGTCGCGCGGGAATTTCTTCTGACGCCAACCCGAATCAAAATGGCTCGTCCCAGGATAGACCACGTGCAACTGCGGGAAGATGGTGATTTCCTTTTTGCGCTGGGCGGCAGCCAGGCCCATTTCCTTGAGAATGTTCTTGGTCACTGCGTGGTGCGCTTCTGTTTCGCCCGGAAGCCCGAATTGCAGATTGATGTAGCACGCGACATCAGACTCCAGAAGCGCGGGGACAACTTTCCGCCGCAGGCGGTCGAGGTAACGACTTGGATTCGGGGCTTTGTCCAAATAGTCCAACTGATCAAGGTTGAGAGATTCGACGCCGAGATACACCGCTTCACAACCCGCGCGCTCCATCAACCGCACAAGCCCTTCACGATCCATTGACTCGACGCGCGTTTGGCAGTCCCAGGTGAACTTGAGGCCCTTGCGGCGCAATTCAGCGAGGGCGCCGCAAAGTTCGTCCGTCCGCCGGGGCGTGTGGGCAAAGAAATTGTCCTCGATGGCAATCCGGGTAAAACCGAGTTCCACCAGTTGCCGAATGTCTTTGGCCACTTGGACCACGCTCCGCGCCCTGATCTTCTGATTCGCGACCGAACAGAAGGCGCAGTTGAGCGGACAACCGCGCGCACTCACGTAGGTCACATGATCAAATTTCCCCGGCGTGCCCTTTAGGCCGTTCTTCTTGAACATTAGCGGGATCGAATCCAATTGACGTTCATTGAGGAGGGGGGGCGGCGCATTGACGTGGGCTGAGCCTTTGTGCAAGAACGCCAACCCCGGCGTCGAACAGACGTGCGGGAATCGGCGAAGGAACTCCGTCATGGCGATTTCCCCTTCGCCAATCACGACGTAGTCAACTGTGTCCGGGTGGCTTCGCAGCAAGATTTCAGCGTCGGCACTCGGGTGGGGGCCTCCGAGCACGGTCGTAAACTGCACGTCACTAACCAACAGCCTCTTGAACGCGGAAGCCGCGGCCAGCGCCGTTTGGTGAGAGGCCGTCGTCGCGGTGATGCCAACCACGGTGTTCTTCGCGAAGGAAACGCCACCTTGGAGAATCGCCCCTTCAAGCCCCGATAGAGTGGCGTTGCTCAGGTCGAGCAGTTGCACTTCGACCTTCGGCACATTTGCCTGGACGAAGTTGGCGATGCTGATCAGCCCTGTGGCAAAGCCGCCCAGCAACCCGGCTTGCGGTGGCATCACCAGCACCAGCGATAGTTCTGACTTGGCCATCGAACGTAAAAGATGCAACGAACCGGTGGAGGATACGCAATGGGCGTGCCACCGCCAAGACTTGAGCCTATCGTATTGCAACTCCATATCTTGCAACAACCATTCAACCTCGGTGACAGAAAACGGCGTAAGGAATTTGTTACGGCGTAATCGAGCCATTACAGGCCAAGTGGCGTCCCGCAGTCCGCGTACGGAAGCCATGTGCGAATCAAGCCCGCTGGGCGAGTGAAACCTGCCGCGCTTCAGGCGACAACCGCCGACATCGGGACCGCGATGACTTCGCCGGCATCTCCGGCATGATGGAGAACCACTTTGCCGCGTCCGCCGATCTCACGAGCTCGCGGTAGTTCGTAATTCACTTCCACCACCGCCCGCGCCCCGGTGGCCTTCGAGGGGGTCAGCAGCCTCACCAAAAACCAGTTTTGCACCATCTTGGACAAAACCCTTCCACGCGACACCTGCGCGCCGTTCGATCTCGGACTGACCGTCGCTTGCCCGCCGCGACGGGCGCGAGCACGGCGGGCGTGCATCTGCTTCTGTTCGTCCACCGCGTCACGGGATTAGAGCCGGGCTTTTATTTCCTGCTGCGAGCAGAAAGGGATTTGCCTGCCTGTGCGGGGCACGCGCGATGTGGCTGACGCTTTGCCAGGCGCGCTTTCGTCGCGCAAAAAAGCGGCCTCCGTTTCCGCAGGCCGCTGCGAGTTTGCTTCCGTGGTTCCCGGATTTTTATGCCGGCGGAGTGGGCGGCGTCGGCGTTTTCTTTTCCCGCTGCGGAGCGCGTTCGACGTGGCTCGCGCTTTGCCACGTGCGGAGTTTCTCCGGCTGGCGCGTGTATTTGTTATACATGATGGCGTCCAGTCCGCCGCTTTCGTCGTAAGACGCTTATTTAGAACTGGTAACAGGTGATTAGGCGCGGGTCTAACCGCCTCAGAATTGCCCTCAAACCGTTGGAGAGGGTTTTTAACGGCGTCAAAACAGCCTTCAAACGGTTGGAGCGGGTCTAAAACGGCGTCCAAATTGGCCTGCAACCGTTGG
Source organism: uncultured Verrucomicrobiota bacterium (assembly GCA_964363225.1). Taxonomy (GTDB): domain Bacteria; phylum Verrucomicrobiota; class Verrucomicrobiia; order Limisphaerales; family CAYIIH01; genus CAYIIH01. The sequence goes on from CAYIIH010000178.1 coordinate 14,165, forward strand.
AGCGGGTTTGCGACGGCGTTGAAATGTTGATCAAACCGTTTGAGCGTCATTTCCACGCCGTCCAAACAGGCAACAAACCGTTTGAGCCGGTCTGGAACGGCGTCAGAATTGGCCTCAAGCTGCTGGAGCGGATTGATAACGGCGTCCAACTTGGCCTCAGACCGTTTGAGCGGATTTCCAGCGGCGTCAAATTATCCTTCCAGCACGACTTCCGAAACGGCAGCGACCCGGCAACGGCCTCGCGAAAGTCCTGCCGCAGCGTTCACCTCCTCGAATTAGGACACTACCGGAGTGCGGGCTACGGGCTGCGGCGCGCACGGAGTGACGCGCCCTACCTGGAGGTTCATAGGCAGGTTCATGGAAAGGGTCCAGGCCGGCTGTAGAGGCTCGGTTTAGCCTGGCTTCCGCAGAATGGTGTCCCGTTGTGCCCAGGCCGGGTCCGGCTGGGGATAATCAAGATTGTAATTCAGGCCGCGGCTTTCCGGTCGTTGCAGGGCGCTGGTCACAATCAATTCGGCGACCGTGGCGATGTTGCGCAACTCCAGCAGGTCGCTGGTCACAATGAAGTCCCAATAGTACTCCTGAATTTCCGCCTGCAGATTGCCGATCCGGCTTTGAGCGCGTTGCAGGCGTTTGTTGGTGCGGACAATGCCGACGTAATCCCACATCAACCGGCGGATTTCATCCCAGTTGTGAGACACGACAACCAGCTCATCGGCATTGCTGGCATTGCCGGATTGCCACTCAGGCAGCTTGGTCTGAGACGGGGACGACGCTGGAGACAGGACCTTTTGAGCGGCGCGATGGGCACAGACCAAAGCTTCCAGCAACGAGTTGCTGGCCAGCCGATTCGCCCCGTGCAGGCCGGTGCAGGCGACTTCACCCACGGCGTAGAGACCGGCAATCTCGGTTTCTCCATCCACATTGGTCAGGACGCCGCCGCATTGATAGTGCGCGGCGGGTACGACCGGAATCGGCTCTTTGGTGATGTCCAATCCATATTGCAGGCAGGTGGCATAGATGTTCGGAAACCGGTCCATGATGAACCGGGCCGGCTTGTGGGTGATGTCGAGCAAAACACTGTCCGCCCCGCTGCGCTTCATTTCGCTGTCGATGGCCCGGGCCACAACGTCGCGTGGTGCCAAAGACTTGAGCGGATGATATGGGTCCATGAATTCCACGCCGCCGATGCTTTTCAGGATGCCGCCTTCGCCGCGGACCGCTTCACTGATGAGGAAGGACTTGGCCTTGGGATGGTAGAGGCAGGTGGGGTGAAACTGAATGAACTCCATGTTGGCCACGGCGGCTCCGGCCCGGTAGGCCATAGCCACCCCATCGCCAGTCGCAATGTCGGGATTGGTCGTGTAGAGATAGACCTTGCCGCAGCCGCCTGTGGCCAGCAAGACGGTGCGGGCGGCAAACGTTTCAACCTGGCGCTTTTCCTGATCCAATACGTAGGCTCCCAGGCAACGATTCGGGCCGGACTCGCCCAACTTGTGGGTGGTAATCAGGTCGATGGCAAAATGGTTCTCAAAGATTTCGATGTTGGGGCGATGGGAAACGGCGGCCAGCAACGCTTTTTCGATCTCGCGTCCCGTCACGTCTTTGGCGTGCAGAATCCGGCGTTTGGAATGGCCGCCTTCCCGTCCCAAATCGAGCTCCTTCGCGCCATTGGAGCGCGGTATTTCCCGTTCTGAAAAGCGCATGCCCAGTTCGATCAGCTCGGCAATGCGGGCCGGACCTTCCTGGATAATGGTGCGAACGACTTCCTCGCGGCACAGGCCGGCGCCTGCTTCCAGCGTATCGCGCACATGCATCTGAAAGGAGTCCTCTTTGGAAGTCACGGCGGCGATACCGCCCTGGGCGTAATTGGTGTTCGACTCGGCCCGATGCTTCTTGGTGACAATGGCGACACGCCCGTGCGCCGCCACTTTGAGAGCAAAAAAAAGCCCGGCTATCCCGCTGCCGAGCACCAGGAAATCGAATTGCCTGACCTGATTTTTCATGTCGTAAGGAACAGAGATTTGGGTCTGTCGGTTACAGGCCAGCTAACAAGAAAGCGGCAGGATGAACTACAGCGTGGCGGCGGATTCCCTGCCCACGAACCGGTCTATGAATCTCCAGGTAGGGCGCCGTACAACCAGGGCGCCCCCCCAAGAGGCCCCGCGCCCCGCCCGCCCGCCCCGG
>CAYIIH010000179.1:0-16335 GCA_964363225.1 uncultured Verrucomicrobiota bacterium
TAGCGCGTCGGCCGCACTGTTCTGACAGCCGCCAAGCGTCGGTCCATAAATCCATGTTATTCTTCAGCGGGATGAGCACGTCCACCCCCAGGACGGTTTTGCAGTAGGCGAGGCGATGGCGCCATTCCACAATTCGCGCAATTGCTCCAGGTACGCCAGACAAGCTGCTTCCTCCCAAAAATCCTCCACGCGCGCGTTGTCGGCGTCCAGGCGCCATTTGTGCAAGTTCCGGTGCTGAAAAATGCGGCGTCCCTCAAAGTCATGCTGGCACATGGTTCCCTCGAGGGCATAAATCGGCGTCCCGGGCATGGAGTAATGTTGATTCAACTTCCGCCAAGCGATATGAAAGGTTTCCTTGTCGCCATGCACATGCTGGTAAAAAAATTCTGAGTGTTCGTTGTACCAGCAGCACAGCGACAAGGCCCGCCAGCACCGTTCCTTGTCCAGAACGATTTGGCCGCTTTCGACCTCCGGCTCGTTGCGGTAAGCGACGCCGCAAATGCTCCAGATGGACCGCTCCGGGCCGAGCCGGCCGTAATCCGGCCAGAAAATGGCGCCCGTTTGCTGGAACTGGGCCGTCTCGAACAAGAATTCCGGGTCAACCAACGGAACGTTGTCCGCGTCCAGCAACAAAACTTCCTTGAAGGGAGAATGGAGCATGGCGTAGGGCTTGAGTTCCCAGCCGTTCAACCGTCGCGCGGGATGCCGCTTTCTGACTTCGATGGCGTCGATGCATGCCACGTTCAAGGGCTGGACCAGCGCTCGCATGCGCGCATCCAACTCGGCTTCTCCCAAATGCCACAACTGGACCGGCAGCGCGCAGCCGTGCCGCCTCAGCATGTTCACGCACACCCAGGCGTTCGCGAAATATTCGGCTCCGCCCGCGCAAATCACAATGCCGCGCCCGTCAAAATGGGTCGGGCAGGCGGGCATGTTCCCGATGAACTGATCCGCCTTCAGGCGAGCCGTGTGGATGGTGAGCCGTTCTTCATCGATCAAAGGATGGGCGCTCAGAGCAACGGCCCTTTCCGCGGTCGCGGCCTGTTCCGGCGAGAGAGAGCCGATGGCGCCGCCCTGGAAATACAGTTCGATCCTGCGGATAACTTCAGCGGCCGTGATCAGGTCCATGCAACGCGGCAACTCACCGGCCACATCGACGCACAAATGCTCGGGTTGATCTCGCTCATCTCCATCGCCCAAAGGAACAGTACGTGATCGCCAGCAGCCTCCCTGGTCGCAGCAACGGAGCGCCCCCAAAGTATGAATGAACTGGTGGTTGGGATACGCTTCCCAATGGACGGGTTCGCGTCCGCCTGCCACCATGACGCCAGGCCTGCTGCCGGGCGGGCCGCCCTTGACTTCGACCGCTGCCGCCAAGTGCATGAGCGCGGTAACGGGGCAGAGCACGCCTTGCGCATGGTACACCAGCCGCACCAACTGTCTCAGGTCCGTTTTGCCGCGCAGATCGATCACACCGTCCAGCTTGGGATGATAATGGCGCGGGTCGCCCACCTGCACGAATAGCATCCGGCCGCGGAAATGATCAATGACCTCCTGGTAGCGCTGGGCTGCCCACCATTTGACGGTGGTGTCGAACTTCCCGCCCGTCACCACCATCCAGAAGGGCGTGTCTTCGCCCGTGAGTTCGTGCACCTGGGAAAACCAGAGTTTCTCCTGGGCGGAAAGGTGGATGTCCCCTCGGAAAACCGTCGGTTTGATGTTGAGGCCGAGTCGGTCGTTGAGGAATTCAATGAAACCGTGAATGCAATGATAGGGGGCCAGGTTGCATCGGTTAATGAGCGGATATTCGCAGTCAATTGCCTCCACCGCCGGGTCGTCGTCACTCAGGGGAGTGAGATACGGGTTATGCTCCCATAGTTGGGGGCAGGAGGTGCGGACATCGGTCAAAAACTGATCCGGATAGCCCAAGTGCAAATCCCGGACGGCGGCGGTCAACATGACGATGTCGCCTGGGGAAAAAGAGTTCTTCAGGATCAGCTTCTTCATGCTGGGCGCAGGCTTCCGATCGTAGTGAATGCGCGGTTTGGCTGCGATTATTCTGGGCGATTCCTTCCCCGCACGGCGCCAAGGGAGACTGCTCCACTCGAATGTTCCCCGGGATGGCAGGGCCGCAACCATCGGCGCGCCGGCACGCCTGAAAAATGGCCGCCGACCGCGAAGATGCTGCGGGATGGCACGATATGCATTGCAGCGTTGGCCGTCCCCAGCCAGACGCTATGACGCAGGGACGCGCTCCTTCTCCAAGAAGGAGCAAATGGCTCCACCGTCGAGCCGGCTTCTGAGGTTGCCGGTGCGTCAGGCCACGGACTATCAGGGGCGCGGGGACGGACTCGGACTCTTGCTGTCGGGCCGCGGCGAAGGGCTTTTGCTATCGCCGCCATAATAGGAAGCGGCGGAGGCAACGATGGTGCTGTCTCCGCTGATGATCCTGATTTCCGTTCCGGGCGGAAGAACGATCGTGATGGGTCTGGGACTATAACCGGGTTGAGGCGTTTGATCAGATTTCATAGGCTGGCTACTTGGGTGAATTGGCTAAGTTGGATCGTTTATGAACCAGGGCCGGAATCTCTGCAAGAGCAATATGCGAAGATGGGAGGGCCGCGCAGGGCCGCGCGAATCCCAATTGATCGGCTGGGCGGCAAATCCAGCAGGGGCGCAATTCACTTTTTTCGCGCGCGGCCACGGCCGAATGCGCCTCGATGCGCAATGGCGCAGAAAACGTTCTTGTCAGCCTTTCGGAAAAGATTTCAAATCCCTTTCTGAGACAGCAAACAAGCGGCGAGAATCCGGCGCCGCAATTGGCTCGTGCCGGTCCGGTGAGCGTTGCCTGGCACGGGCGAAACCAAACCAATAAAAACTATGGCCAACCTACCGAACCCTGGCGGCAAGCTGAAACAGGGCTGCTATCTCATCTGCTACACGCCCGCTCAACTGCCCGCGCACGTCCTGCATTACGACGGGACCCTCCGCATCCAGCAGACCGGCCCCCATGGCATCCTGGCCAGCGGCGATCTCTATGCGCATTTTGACAATCGGGCGGTTTCCAATGTCATACCGAACGACATCCCGGTCTTTCCGTGCAAAGAATACAGCTATTACCTGTGGGTGACGGGCATTGGGTCCATCAACGCCGCCGGTTTCACGATGGATTTCGAATTAAAAGGCTATGATGTGGACACCGATCTCTGGGACAACGTGCAACTGTTCAGCGCGGACCTGACCTGGATCACGCCGGTGCCTCAGGGCTATCCGCCCCAGGGCCGCTACTTGAACGGCCCAGTGAAAAAAAGTGATGGGGCCCCTGCAGGCACGTTGACCATGGGCTGGCTGTCGGAAGATTTGCGCCGCGCCAAAATCGAAATCGACCGGGTGCCGCAGGCCAAATTTCCGCGCGGCAACGGAAAAGACAAGGGCTGGACAGCCGTGTTCAAGGAAGTCGGCTGGAAAGTGGAGGTGGACCTCAACGAGAGAGACGTGCCGGAAGAGCATCTTTCCAATTCCAATGGTTCCTGGTCGCTGGCGGATTTGCACGCGTGGTTGCTCAGACCGCAGAATCAGGCCGATCTGGATGCGGAATGGCGCTACTTGATTCTTAGTGTGCGGGATATCGATGGCGGTTACTTTGGCGTCACTTGGGACCCGTTGGGCGGCGACTCGCCCAAAATCATGCGTGACGTGGTCGGAATCTCCGCGCATGAAGATTTTCCCGTGGAGTGGGTCAAGGTCAAGGATGCGGTCTTGGAGGATACGCCGGCTTATTTTCGGACCGCGGTGCATGAGATCGGCCATGCCATGAACCTGGACCACAATGACCGCACCAACGGTTTTATGAATGAAACCGGCAGGATCGCGTGGGGCAATGTGGCCGCGTTTCCGGACAACATTGACTGGGCTTTCGACCCGGCCAAAGACCAGCAACTGTTGCGGCATCTGCCCGATGTGATGGTCCGTCCTGGGACTCCTAAAGCCACCGGCAACGTTCCTGGCATCAGCGATCGCATTGCCGCCGACCACGCTCCCGCCACCGCCAGAGGCCTCGAGCTGCGCCTGTCCCCTCTTTTAGCCGCCGTCCCTTTGGGCGCCCCCGTGCGAATCAAACTGAAGCTCGTCAATACGGGCGCCCAGTCGCTCGCCGTCCCGCCCAGCCTGGCCTTGAAATCGGGCTATGTCCGCGGCCAGGTGCGGCTTCCTCAGGGTGAAGTCCGGACCTTTCGGACCTTGGTCAAGGTTCACGATAACAAGCCCTTTCTGCAACTTCCACCGGGCCGAAGCCTCGGCCAATCGCTGACTTTGCTGCGGGGCGCACAAGGCGCCTTGTTCCCGTTGCCCGGCATGCACCGGTTGCGGGTCGAAGTGACCTGGTCCCTGGATGGGGTTCCTACGTGTGTCAAAGGTGAAACAGAGATTATGGTTACAGAGCCCGCGGATGATGCGCACCGGCAGGCTGCTGAACGCATGAACTCCAGTCCGGACGCGTTGCTGAGCCTGGCCATCGGGGGCGATCATTTGGAGGAAGGCAACGCCGCGATTGACGCCGCCCTCAGTCATCCGGTTCTCCATCCTCACTATGCCGTGATCAAGGCCAAGCGCCTGGGCCGACAGACTGGATCGCGAGCGGCGGATGTGTTGGCGGCCTGCGAGTTGCTGAGCGAAACGACCGTCCTGAGCGATGCGGAAATCCAGCGCGTGGCAGAGTTCCTCCTGAAAGCGGAACAGCATAAACAAACGGAAACCGTCAAGAGAACCGCCGCGATCCTCAAAGAAAGAATCACTAAGCTCGATGCTGAGAATGACGTTGTTCAGTTGGTGAACCAACTCGAGGCCGCCCTCTTGAAATCGTGAATCGGGAAAACAGTTGCAACCACGAAAGACACGATGCAGACCATTCGAGATGCCGTCGCCACGGAATATGGGGAAGAAAAGCGCCTCCCTCTCGATAACTTCTCCACCTTCCTGATTGATAATATGCGCGACGCCAAAGGCCAGGACCAGCGCGACCGCTCGAAAGATCTGTGGGGCACGCCCTGGCGAAAGTTCCCCTTCGTGCTTCTTTCGTGTGGTCCATGTATTTCGTGGTTGCTGCTGACTTGTCGTGGTTGCTGCTGACTTGTCGTGCGTAAGGGGATGGAGCTTTCCTGAAAGCAGGGGCCGCTGACCCGCGTTCCATGCCTTCGCTGAACGGCACTCCTCAGAAAACTCCGGAAAGAATCGCTTGCTATTCATGGAGATTAGGTATAGGCAGCCTTCAGAAAGGTTATCCATGGACGGAAAGGAAATTCAGGAGTGGGTCCGGGCCGCATGTCTGCGGACGTCTTGGGCTTTGCCCTCTTGCCGCTGGGCTGCGATCTGTCGCTGCGCAAAGAATCGCCTTATCCGCCACTCTTCACGCGGAGAAACCGCGAAATACCCGAAATACGGGGCCGAACGTGTCGGTGGGCCTTGCGAGCATTCGCCACCCAAAGGTGACTGCGCAACGCCCTTCGGAACGACCCTCCAGTGCCTGTATTCCTTTCGTGTGTTTTGTGTATTTCGTGGTTCGATTGAATTGTTGCTGCTTATCGGCATTCCTGGACTGACCGAAATCGTTGACCCAACTTCCCAACCACAATGAGCCCCACTCTACTCAAGCTCCAAATCGGCCCCGTCCAGGACTTCATCGCCCAAGCCCGCAGCACCCGCGATCTGTGGAGCGGGAGCTATTTGCTGTCGTGGTTGATGGCAGCGGGATTGAAGCGGTTGCGCGACGACCTCGGCACCAACAAGAAGCTTCTCGATGCGGTCGTTTATCCCGCACTCACGGAGTGGACCCCGCCAAACCAACCGAATGGCTCCGAACGTCTGAAAGCTTTTCTGCCTCAATTGCAGCTTCATCTGGATGCCCAAGGCGAACGGCTTCCACACGGCGACCCGCTTAACGATGAACGGCTGACAACCTGTCTGACGAACATCCTTGTCGTGGAACTGGCCAGCGAAGCCAGTGGCGCATGTCCATTGGCAAAAAACTTTGCCGCAGCCATTCGCAACGAATGGGAGCGCATGGCCGCCAAGTGCTGGAACCATGGAGAAACGCACGGAGTGCTTCGCAACTCCGAACGGGCCCGCTTTGACCACCAATTGATGAGCTTCCCTTCAGTTACGTGGCAGATCGTGCCTCTTCCAGCGCCAACCGAACCACCGCTTCCTGAGTCGCTCATGCCCGTCGGCGTCCGAACCTCCAACTATTCTTACGCCTACACCCGTGTATCTTGGCAGCTTGATGCCGTGCGACAACTGCGCCAGTTCGACGGGTGGCGGGCTGGAGGCTGGGTTGCGGGCGAGACTGAAAACAAAGACTTCCTTACCGGCCGCGAAGAAACCGTCGCTGGAGGACCAGACTGGTGGAACAAACGAATCCAGCCGAGACTCAAAAAGCGCGCCGCAGGAGACCTCTGGCCGATTCTCTTTCGAGAGCGCCATCGGGGCGATCGCTTTGGCGCAATCACGCTCGTAAAACGGCTCTGGCACTGGGCTGAACTCAGCCAGCCCCCTTGGAACCTCAACGCCACACACCGCAACGAGCCTCGCGGCAAGGAGTTTCCCTTTCCCAGCACGTTCCACATTGCGAGCCACGATCCAACGAAAGATGATCTCGATGCAGAGCCCGAGCCGGACGACGACTCTCGCCACTACTTCGCTGTGCTGGCGTTCGATGGCGACGAGATGGGAAGCTGGTTCGCAGGAGCCAAAACTCCGCCCGGATTACTAACTCCTGATTTCCACCGGGAGTTCAGCGCTCGACTGGCTAACTTCTCCATCCGCTGCGCTCGCCCGATTGTCGAGGCATGTGATGGGCGGCTGGTTTATGCCCGGGCGGACGATGTAGTTGCGCTCTTGCCCGCGGACACCGCTTTACAGTGCGCGATCTATTTGCGAGACGCATTTCTTGGGCGCAGCCCTTTCGTGTCTAAACTCACCGAACTCGCCCAAGCACTCGCGCGACTTCCTAAGCGAGGCCAAACGCTGACGCGCAACCTCCAGTCGGCGCTCGAAGGCAATCTCTTCCCGGACTGGGATAAACTTGCGGCATCACTGCCAGGGGCCATGCGGGACGGGCAAGGCAAACCGTTGGATCCATTGCCGGATGTTTCCGCAGGCGTGGCCGTTGCCCACTTCAAACATCCTTTGCAGGACGTCGTGCGCGCCGCGCAGGCCGCCGAAAAACGCGCCAAGCGCAAGGTCGGACGTCCCGCACTGGCAGTCACCCTTTTCAAACGCAGCGGCGAGACCATTCAATGGGGTGGCTCGTGGAAAGATGAAAGTGCGCTCAGGCTCTACGGCGAGCTCGACCGCGCGCTGGCGGACGGAACGCTCGCGGCACGGTTCCCGCACCGCGTCGTTGCCTTGCTTGCGCCCTACCTCGGCCGCGAAATACCTTTGGTGCGCACCTCTGAGACCCCAGTGCCCGGATTTGACGATCACGTGGACGAAATCATCCGGTGCGAATTCGGCCATGCCCTGCAGCGGCATGCTCAAGAGCATCGCCGCGACAGGCTCCGTGCTTCCTGCCAGGCGTTGCTTGACGGGTATCTTGCCAACCTTGCACGATCAGCCGACTTGCAAGGTAGGCAGCCGACCGCGCATGAACTCGTGCGGACAAAGCTCCACGCCGTCACGGGCCTCTGCCAAACTCTGGCCTTCTGCCGACGGCTTTATCCGGAATCCCAACATCAGCCATGAACTCTGGTCTCGTTCATCAAATCCTCCTGCAACCCGCCGACCTGCTCTTTTTTCGTGATGGACGCCCCATGACAGCCGGACTGCCTGGGCCCGGGGCGGCGTGGCCGCTGCCGCACGTGATTAACGCCGCCTTGCATGCTGCATTGCCTCGCGGGTTTGGCAACCAACCTGCCGTGGGTCGTAGCCATCCCCCGGTCCGTCGCGTGGACGGAAAGCGAGTCCTCGACACAGATAAGAAGAAACGCCACTTCACTGATTTTTGGAGCGTCGGTCCTTTTCCGGCGTTGGTTGCCGATAAAAAGGGCCGCCCGCTTTCACCTCCCCATTGGCTTTTTCCACGGCCGTTGGACATTCAGGAAAAGGGCAACGTCACCGTCACTTCGCGACCGGCGTGCCTTCCGCGCGAGCGTGATCGCGATTTGAATTGGCCCGACTTCAGCAGTCTGCCGGCACTTCTCAGCTACGCCGTGGCCAACCAGCGCCCGCCCGAGAAAGAAGCCGCGGCCGAACCATGGATCAGCGCGTCGGCCTTTGAGCATTACCTGGGCAACGGTGAAGTGGTCAGTGACAGTGGGCACTTCTGTAGTCATACAGACTTCTGCGATGCCGAGCCTCAAATTGGCATTGCATTGGATTCCACTGCGCAAACCACCGCTGAACACGAGTTCTACTCAGCCCACTACTTGCGGCTGCATGACCGTGCGCGATTGGGATTGCTCGCCGGCAACAGCCCGGCCGGCGGGGATGCCCTGGTCGAATTGTTCCCTTCCAGTACTCCCGCAACCATCCTGGTCGGCGGCCAGCAACGACTCTGCCATGCGGAGCGAACCGACGTCACCGGCCATCCCCTGCCGCTCCCTCGCGGCCTCAGTGGCTTCGCACCCGACGCAGACGGAAAGTGCCGCGTAAAGTGGGTCTTGCTTACGCCTGCGCTCTGGCCGCGAATTGCCGATGAAGACGCGGAAGGGAACAGGGTATTCACGAAAGATGGAAGGCCGGTCATTCTCCATCCTGGCGGCTGGCTGCCAAACTGGATTGCGGCCGAAGAAACGAACCTCAAAGGCGAAACCGTGCCTCCGGGCGGCGTCTTGCTCCTGGACGGGCCGGGTAAGGACAAGGCGCGACGCAAGCGGCTCACGCCTGGCAAGCGGATTGCCGCCCGGCTTGTCGCGGCGCTGGTGCCAAAACCGGTAGTCGTAACGGGCTGGGCGCTCGGCGACGCGTCGGATGATCCAGACCGCCCAGCGGGTGCCAAGTCCACACACCTGGCCGTTTCCGCTGGCGCCGTCTATTACTTTGAGACCGAAGGACCGAGAGCGGCCGAAGACGCTAAAGCACTCGCCTGCGCATTGAATTGGCATGGGGACTCGGACGGCACTGCCATCCGCAACCGGCGGTCCACGCTCTGTGGCGAAAAGGGTTTCGGCCTCGGTGTGTGCAGCGAGTGGACCTTCCACGCTTGACCTCAACTCACAACTCCTATGAGCGACAAACCTAAGAATGGAAAGCTAAAGACCGAAAGCCACCTTTTGACCCTCTACACGCGCACGCCCCTGCATGTTGGGGCCGGCGCGAGCGTGGATGTCGTGGATTTGCCCATCCAGCGCGAGCGCGCCACAGGCTTCCCCGTCATCCCCGCCACCAGCCTCAAGGGCGTGCGGCTGCAGCACGCGCGCGATCTGTGGGCACCCGGAGTTGACGACGTGCCCACCGAAGCACGTGACTTGTTTGGCTACGCGGACGAAGAAATCGAACGAGAGTTCACTAAGCCCGACGGAACCAAAGAAAAAAAGAAAATCAAAGTCAGCTACGCCGGTTGCCTGCAAATCATGGAGGCCAAGCTCCTCGCCTTCCCCGTGCGCTCGCTGGCTGGCTGCTTCGCGTGGCTCACCTGCCCCGCGGCGCTCAAACGCTTCCAGCGCGACGCGGGACGCAAGTTCGACATTCCCGGCGTGGACAAAGACCGCGTCGTCGCCGGCGCGGAACTGGTCGTGAACAAGCAGGTCGTGCTCGAAGAATACGCGATGGATTTGCAGTCCAACTCTAACGGACAAGCCGCCACTCTTGCCGGGCAGTTGATTGACCTTTGTGCGGACCCGCTCTGGACTAGGCCAATTGATGCGAAGGGACAGCCGCTGAAGACCTCTGGAGTCTTCAACCGCCTCGCCATCGTCCACGACGAAAACTTCCAGCACTTTGTGACCACCTGCACCGAGGTTGTGCAGCGGATCAAAATCAGCCCGCGAACGCGCACAGTGGATGGCAGTGGCCTGTTCAATCAGGAGAACGTGCCGTGCGAAACGCTGTTCTACAGCGTCCTCACATTGCTTCCTTCCCGACGGCCGCCCGAAGTCCGGAGAAGTGACGTGGCTGCGCGTCTGGGAGAACTGCTGCCGAACACGGCTCTTTCGCTGCAATTCGGTGGCGACGAAACCACCGGTCACGGATTTTGCTCAGTTCAGCGGCTCCCGTTGCCTCTGCCCATCGGCGGGCCTGAACCTGGAAAGCAGCAAGAGGTGAAGCCATGAAATCTCTCGACCAAATTCGCGCTGCTAACGCTGTCGCCTTCGCACCCAAGGTTCTGCCCGGCGGAGCGGGCGGTGACAGCATCAGTGGCTTTCCAGCACTCGTCCACACCGACGGCTTGGTGGCAACTCTCACTTACGCTTGGGAGCGCAAAGGCGACCGACTGTCGAAAGAGTGGTTTGACTTGCTCGTCGAGTGCCATGCGAAACAGCTACTGCCTGCCGCGGAGGGGCATGCTGCCCTGCCTGCCATCTTCGCCTGGACTGAGGAGAAGCTCAGCCACGCACAAGCCATCGCCCGAAGCCTTCTGGAGGATTTGCAGAAACAGAGCGAGGATGCGCCTGAGAAGAAGCGTAAGGCGCTCGAGAATCAAGCAAAGCACCTCGCCAAACTGGCCGATGGTTCCACGCCCTTTTTCCACGCCCTCGCTATGAAGCTGAAGAAACACGCGGGTGCTTGGAGCATCGCGCACGGTCTGGCTTTGCCTCTGCGCGCCGATGGCGTAGCCGTGACGAAGGCCGGGGACGCTGACGGCCTGCTGACGGAATTGGCTGGTGGGGACGCCTCGTTGCTTCGCCGGGCGACGGCGGAATCGCTCGCATTCCTCAACTACTTGAAACGCTTCACCGAGTGAGCGCATGAACTGGCACCAACTTCTGAACGAAAGTCAGGTCGCTTGCAACGCGGCTCCCTGGATGGATTCGCGTGACTCTTTCCTCCGACTGACTTTCAGCGAGGACTTGAAACACCCGCCGCCCTGGCATCTTTGGCTCGACAAATTTGCCGGTGAGTTCTCATCCCGGCTCGACCTCGCCCGGGAGATCGGTCGGCAATCACACGACAGACGACTCGAACGCCTGGCGGCCGGCAAGACTGCTGCATTGCGGCGGGCCGTGGAACTCGCGAACGAAAGCGGAATACTCGCCGAGGCCTTCCAGCGCAAACGGGTTTGGCTCGAATCCCTCGAACGTCAGGTCAACGCCCGCCAACCACATTGTTTCGTCAATGTCCCCCTCGTAAACACCGCGCGCCTGCTCGTCCATTTGGGCCGCGCCAGTGTTCTGGAAAACGTTGGCCTCTACGCCGACCACGCTACCGGTCTGCCGTGGATTCCCGGTACTGCCGTCAAAGGCGTGGTAAGCACCTGGGCCTTTTGGCAGGGCAACGCAGAGAATGGCGACCAGAGTGAACAGCCGGCCGTGTTCCGCGAGCGCTGGGCCGACAGCCGCCGTGATCTCTTTCCGCACACCGCCGAGGACGCCCCAAGCATCCTCGGCGACGACGAAGCCGGAGGCAGTGCGGGCGGTGTCATTTTTTTAGGAGGTTTCCCGGTTGCACCTCCCAAGTTGGAACTTGATCTGGTGAATCCGCATCACGACGCGAGTGGGCGGCAGCAAGACCCGACCCCCAGCGTGTTTCTGGCCGTAGCCAAGTTGACCCCCTGGGAGTTTCCGCTTCTCGCTCCAGCGCGCGTCGCAAATCCAGAAGACATTTTGAAGAAGGCTGCAGCCTGGCTCGTAGAGGCGCTGTCGTGTGTTGGCCTCGGCGCAAAAACCGCCGCCGGCTATGGGCGTTTTGCCCAGCAAGCAGTACACGCTCCTCCGTTCAAGCAGCCGGCTGGGAACGCATCCCAACTGAAAGCAGAGGAGCAACGCGATGTTCCTTCATACGAGTCCTACGCCGCCAAAACCAAGGATTGGACAAAGGCGGCTGGGGAGCTGCCGCAGAGACCCGAGTGGGAGCAAAGCTACATCGTCGCCTTCTTCTCCATGCCGGAAGGACGGGCTTTGGCGGCCAAATGGAGCCCTGCGAAGCCCGCCACGATGGCGCGTCTGGCGAACCTGCGTAACGGAGGTTGGGAGGAAGAGGTATGAAATTGGAGTCCCAGTCTTTTCCCTTCCGCCTGCTCACGGCCTCTTTTTGCGGTGGCGCCGAGGGTCGCCAGCAAGACGCGGAGATGCGTGTGCCCTCGATACGCGGACACCTGCGGGACTGGCATCGGCAGCTAGTTGGTGTCCCGCGTGCCGACATAGTATGGGGCAGCACTGACGACAACACCGGCCACTCCAGCAAGATTGCTGTCACAGTGGACAAGCCGGACAACACCGTGGCGAGTTGCCGGGCGCGGTTGTTCCCTCAGGTCGAGTTCACAGCGGCGGATGAGCGTCGCCTCAGTAGGCTGCGGCGTGCTGATCCCGGGCGAAACGAGCTTGCACAGAAACTCAAAAAATCGGAAAACGCTGCCCCTGCGTTGCCTAAGGACACCTCATTCGTTCTGAGCCTGACGCGCCTTCCCGAGTGCAACGCTCCAGAGTGGGAGGCAGCCCAACGAGCGGTGAAGCTCTGGTTGCTTGTCGGTGCCCTTGGCTTGCGCTCCAGCCGCGCCGCTGGAAGCGTGTGGCCGTTGAATCCACCGGAACCGGCTTGGGTTCCGCAGACCGAGCAGCAGCTTGCCGACACTCTCAGCCAGATTGGGTTTGACCCCTCGCAAGTGCGGCTGATGGATGCCGTCCCTGGCGACGACGAGGACAAACTCCGTGAATGCGCCTCGAACACCGTCGAGGACCGAACCTACTTCGGAGGTGTCAATCCGCGCGATCCGTCACCGGTCCGGTTCAAGGTCACACGTCTGAACAGCCAACCCCGGCTCCTGGTGGTGGTATCCAAGACCGTCTTACGAGATCGAGTGCGGTCCAAATACTCATCACTCCCCCCGTTCATCACGGCTGCACATGCCCGGCTCAGTGGGAAACCACTCGGCCAAAGACAATGGCTGCCACTGCCGCCACCTAACGTAACTTCGTGACTACTTCACGAAATGTGAATCCCTCAACCGATCCAGAATCGGCAAACCAATGAAGCGTTCTCCCATTCCCTGGAAAATCGCCGCCGACCCCGCCACGCTCACGGGTGACGAGTTCTGGGCGCGCTACCACCACCCGTACCTGCCGGAGAAGTTCGAGGCCACCGGCGGCAAGCTGCTCTGGAGCGATGAGCAGCGCCTCCACGTTCTGGCCATGCTGCTGGAAGCCGTCGGCCTGCGCCGCGCGCGCTCCCTGTGCCTGCCCGAGGTTGTCCCCGACGCGCTTGCGGAAATGAATCGTAAGTCGTAAATCCTGAATCGTTAATCGCAGACCGCCCATGATCCAACTCGACCGCCAACGCATCCTCGACGCGCTCCAAGAGTTGTCGCGGCGGCTGGTGCAGCGAGGCGTCACGGCTGAAGTCTGCCTGTTCGGCGGCGCGGCCATGATCGTTGCGTTTCAGTCGCGCCAGACCACGAAAGATATCGATGCCGTGTTTGTCCCCGCTTCCGTCGTGCGCGAGCTCGCGGCGGAAATTGGCCGGGAGCGCGGCTACGAAGCGGGCTGGTTTAACGACGGCGTCAAGGGTTTCGTGTCGGACCGGGGCGAATTCACGCCGGCCAATCTGCCGCAGTTTCGCAACCTGCGCGTCATGATGCCGGTGCCCACCTACCTGCTGGCCATGAAATGTCTGGCCGCCCGCGTGGCCACGCCTGATGCCACGGATGTGCAGGACGTGAAGTTCCTGCTGCGCCACCTCGGCCTGCGGGAGGCCGAGCCGGTGCTGGCCATCGTGGCCAGCTATTACCCGCCGAGCTTGATCCAGCCCAAGACCCGATACTTCGTTGAGGCTGTTGTGGAGGAGATGCAGCATGAAAACCCTGCGTGAATTGGCCGATAACGTCCGCGCCGGTCGCCCGCTGGAAATCGAACTGGGAGAATTTCTGGATGATTTCTACCTGGCACCGGACGCGGCCAAGGTGGAAGAGCCTCCACCACTGCTGACCAACGCGCATCCTCAGGGGCCGATGATCGATGCGCTGGCGGCTGCGGTAGCCGAGAGTCTGTGCCGCCGGTTCGCGCTGCCCATCCCGGCCTGGGTCTGCGAGTCGCGCCGTTATCTGGAACACCCGTTCTTCGCTCTCAAGGCCCCGGCGTTCCGCGCCACGTTATTGTTGGAAAGTCCGATGGAGTTTCGCTCCAGAAATCTGTTTGTCACGGCCAACGCCCTGAGCCGGGCGTCCGAGCGTTCCGCGCTGGCATCCGCTCCGGCTGACACCAGGGCTGCACAACCATGACTCTCGACCTCGCCACCCTTTACACCACCACCGGCCAAGCCAAGCTCGCCGACCTCCCCGCCTACGAAGCCGCCGTTCTCGCCCAGGTGCCGCCCGGCGCGGACGTGACTCTCACCGGCAAGGCGCCCGTCTGGCTCTATCTGCGCATCGCCCACGCGCTGCATGGACGAGTGCGCGTCCTCACTTACGACTCCCCGGTTACTGGGACAGTCGAAATCTTCAACCACAACCCAAGGTGAATTATGGGTGGCGATTTGAAGCAAGCTTCTCCTGATGCTCAGACGGCCCCCGCAGTTACTTCGCACCGCCACGCCGTGCCCCATTCTAACCGCGGGTTTCCGTGGCCGGCCTTTCTGGCTGCTTGCGGAGTGTTTCTATGCGGTCACTGGCTTTCGACGCTGCTCTACCACACGATGGAGAGGCTGCCATGGCTGGGCGAGCATCATGGCTGGCTGGCCCTGTTCGCCGGCGCGGCAACGGTGCTTTTCTCTTTCTGGCTTCGTGCCGTTCATCATCGCTATCCCCATCCTAAACCAGGTCGTGAGATCACCGCGCAGTTCGCTTTGGGCGTGGCCGTTTTGATCAGCGGCATGACGACAGCGCTCGCCAGTGAACACTGGCTGCATCACGGGCCGCTTCATTTGGAGAGATTCCCCATCGAGTTCACCCTCCTGAGCATCGGCGGACTGCTCGCGTTCAGTTACTGGCTGGCCCGCGAGCAGCCCTTGGTGGAGCGGCCGGTTGACGTCGAACCTCGCACTTCACCGACCCAGGTTGAGGCTGCCATCCCTGTGCCAGCGCCGGAAACTGGATTGGCGGCCGACCGCCTCTTTCAGCAATCGCCCGGCATCGCCGAGGACTCTGGCTCACGCGCCTTGATCCTGTTCGTCTCCACTCCGAACATCGTCCCCGCCGTGGCCAACGACCCGGCCAAAGAGGGCTTCCACGTCGAGTTACGCAAGCCGGATGGGTCTTCCCTTGGCCGGCTCGCGGGCGTTTCGGCCGCTCAGGACAGTCGCACACTCGACGAAAAGAACGTTCGCTGGAACTGGCAGCAACTGCTTCGGGCTGTTGAGCCGCACCATCATCTGGACGCCGTCTGGCTGATCGGTTCACAGGACGCAGAGGGGTACACACCACCCAAGAGGCCGGACGGCGGACGGCTCGACCTCGTTCCCGGCCACGTTCCCAAACCGGACAGCGGTCGCGGTTCTGCCGACTACCTTCCGGCCTGCGCCGTGTTCTTGCGCCGATACCTTGGGGCTGCCGGCGACCACGTTGACGTTCAGCCAGCCAGCAAAAACGTGAACTTCGAGAACTTCAACGGCCTCGTGGAGGTCGTGCGCGGTCTCTTGCACGGGCCGCTGAAAGATGTGGCCCGTGACCGCATCCTGCTGGATGTGACCCGCGGCCAGAAGGTTACCAGCATCGCGGGGGCGGCGCTGACGTTGGGCAACGAACTGCGCTTCCAATACGTCCAGACCGGCAAGCCTTTCAAGGCGGTGCGGTATGACCTCATGCCGGAGAAGGTGCCCTCCCCTCATGGACATAGCTGAACGGAACAGCAGCATCCCCGCCGGCGTCGAATCCGACCTCCGCCCGCTCACCGCCTCTGAACGACGCGGTCAACTCCGCCGCTATACCTGGCAGTCCCGGCGAACCCAGATACTCGGCGCGGCTTTTGGCGTGCTCATCGTGACGCTGGCCGTGATTCTGGTTCCTCGCCTGCGCCCGCCCGGTACAATCCTGCCGGTCGCCGATGACTGGCTAAGTTGGCAAGACAATTTGCAGACCCTCTTCGGCCTCGCTACACTGCTGGTTGCTGTGTTCGTCTGGCTCGACGAACTGAACGAAGAATGGTCGGAAGATCTCCCGCGGCTCCTCAGCTTCTTCTTCTTTTATCAAGGCCAGCCAACCCTGGTCTGCTACCATGCCTACCTGGCCGGCGAGAGCGACATCCGGGCGTGGGC
>CAYIIH010000180.1:0-16317 GCA_964363225.1 uncultured Verrucomicrobiota bacterium
ATGCCCACAACCCTGAGCCACGCCGCCTGGGCAATTAAAATGAGAACTGCTGACAACCTGATGACCGTTTTTGACCAGATCAGCTTCCAGAAAGTCCTGCCGTTCGAGGTCGCCGTGGATTACCTGCGCGCGCTGCTGAACTCGCAGTCGATCGAAATCCGCAACCTCGCCGCCCGCGGCCTGATGGTTTATCACGTGGCGCCGCGCCACGCGGCCGACGCCAGCCGCTACCAGCAGGCCATGGCCTCCCACGATTGGGACATGGCGCGCGGCTCGATGGCGAAATACCAAGGCCAAATCGAGAAAGTGCAGCCCACAGAGGCCTGGCAAGCGCAACTGGACCAGGAGCGCCGCCATTGGCTGGAGCAAACGCCGCCTACCCTCTCGCTTCGCACTGTGGCTGAAAAAGACCCGGATTACGTCGCGCTCGGCCAATTGCCACCGGAGCGCGCCGCCGAAAGCCTGTCCCTCCTGGAAAAGCTGGCGCGCCGTTACCCGGACGACTGGGTGCTCAAAGTCCTCCACGCTTCGGTGCTGATGGCAGGAGCCGACCCGGCCGGCGGCGAGGTCCGCCTGCGTCAACTGATCAAAGACCCGCCCGATTGCTGCGAAGGCCACTCGCGCCTCGGCACCCAACTCAAACGCCAGGGGCGCCTGGCGGAGTCCATGGAAGTCTATGAAGACGAAGTCCGCCGCTGGCCGTGGAACCACCGCGCGGTGGACTCTTGCCTTTGGCTGGTGACGGAAGGCATGACGCGCTTTTGAACCGGCTGGAGCCGGAACGCCGACAGTTTCAGACCTCGTGATCCGGTGGACTTTGGACGATCCTCCCAGTTGAGCCCTAGACGAAACTTTGATGCATATGCATCAAAGTTTCGTCGCATGGGATGGCGGTTGAAATCAAGCGAGTTCCCGGTGGACCCGCTGGCTTGGACTTGGCTCAGGAATTCTGAGCCTCGGCCGCTCGATCTGATGGTCAGCCGAAAGAAACCGGCGGACAAAGCTGTGTGCGCTCCTGCAGCCATTCTGCGTCGTAGCTGAGGGGTGCGCGCATGTCATGGCAAGAGCGCGGCGCACTGCGCGAAGGTCGAAGCTCTTTTCTGGCGCCGGCGTTCAGGCCAGCGGCTTTTTCCAAATCGGCACCACGCGTTTCATTTCGTCAATCAGCCATTGGCAGGCCGCAAAGGCTTCGCTGCGATGCGGCGCAATCACTTCCACCCAGAGCGAGGGTTCACGGACGGGGACCACGCCGATGCGATGGGCCAGGCGAACCGACGCCACGGGCCAGCGCTGTTCCATCTCGTCGAAGAGCTGGTGGAACTGGTGCACGGCCATCTTTTGGAATGCTTCATATTCGATGGCCCGGATCGTCCGGTTTTCTTCCGTCCCGCGCACGACGCCGAGAAAGCAAACGACGGCGCCCATGTCGTCCGGCAAAGCCCGTTGCCGGAGCAAAGCGGCTTCGTCGATCACCTCGGTCGTAATGGCCAGTTCGCGCTTCATTCCACTGATTTGCATTCTCAAATCTGAAATCTGAAATCTGAAATCTGAAATCTGAAATCTGAAATCGCCCTTACCCTCCCTGCACCGGCGGGAAGAGCGAAACTTCATCGCCATCGCGCAACACGTAGCTGCGGCCCTGGTACTCCACCCCCACTGCCACCAAGGTGGAATTGTTCATGGCCAGCAACGGGGGGAAACGCTGGTGCAACCGCTTGAGCAAATCAGCCGCGGTGCTCCCCAGCGGCAGAGCCTCGGTCGTTTGCGCGGCCCCCGCCAGGTCTTTGAAGTAAGAATGAAAACAGACCGTCACGTTGATCATGGGCCGGGAATTCAAGGGTCAGCGTGGGCGGCGGACTTGGGCTCTTGAGGCTGGGTTTCGCCTTGGTAAATGTGCGGATACAACACGCCCACAAAGGGAAGGTTGCGATAGCGTTCCGCGAAATCCAGGCCATAGCCGACCACGAACAGGTCGGGGATGGTAAAGCCGACGTAATCGGCGCGGACCTTTTCCACCCGCCGGGCTGGTTTATCGAGGAGCACGCAAATCCTGATGCGGCGCGGTTTGAGCTTGCGGAGCTTGGCCAGCACTTGGCGCATCGTCCGGCCGGTGTCGAGGATGTCATCCACCAGCAGCACATCCCGGCCGCGCACGTCCAGGCGGAGTTCTTTGGTGAAAACCAATTCGCGCGATTCCGTGCCTTGCCGGTAACTCGACACTCCCATGAAATCCAGGCGCAGCGGAAGCGACAAATGCCGGATCAAATCCGCCAAAAACATGACGGTGCCGGTCAACAGCGAGACCACCGTCATTTCCCGGCCCGCGTAATCGCGTTCGACTTGGCGGGAGAGTTCGCGCACGCGCCGCCGCAGCCGGTCCGGCGAGATCAGCACCGCCCGCAATTCCTTTCCCCAATATTTGGGCACGCGGCCGGAGGCGCGCAGGGACAGGCTGGGAACGGCTTTACTCATGGCACATGCTGCCGCGCACGAGAACCGCCCGTCTGCGCCCGGGCAGACAGGTCCGCCATCCGCTCCGGATGCGGCGGCGCCACTCTCCGGTCAAATGTGCTGTGAATCGTGCTCATCTTTGCGGGTGTAGCCGGAGTCTTGCCGCTGGAAATTCACTTCGTTCTTTTTGACGTAAGCCTGAAAAACGTCGTCGGCGCTCATGCCCAGCACCTGGGCGGCGCTGATCAGAAAGTGAAACAAATCAACCACTTCGACCCGGGCATTCTGTTCGTCGAAATTCTGGTATTTGGCCCACCATTTCCAGGGCACGCTGTCGGTCAGCTCGGCGATTTCCTGGGTCATGGCGCGGCAATAATTGAGCAGCCATTGGGTCTTTTCCTCGCGGCTCATGCCGTCGGTCTGGACGCCGATCCGCTCATTCAAGGCCTTTTGCATGCGGAACAGTTCGCGCAACTGGTCAGGTTTTTCCATGCCGCAAGAACTAACAGGTCTGCGCGCAAAGTTCAAAGGGCAAAGTTGCACTTGGAACTTGGCCTCTGGAACTTTATAAAGGCGGCATGTTGCCCATGTTGCTGTCGAAAGGCGGGCTGATGATGTGGCTGTTGCTGGCCCTCAGCGCGGTCGGCATAGCGGTTTTTATCGAACGCTTGCTCCATTATCATCGCGCCCAGATCAATTCGGCTGAATTCATCGCCGGCGTGCGCAATGTCCTCAAGCGCGACAACGTCGTCGAAGCGCTGTCCATTTGCGATGCCACGCCCGGTCCGGTGGCGCGGCTGGTCAAGATGGCCATTCTCAACCGGGAGCGGGGCCGTGAGAGCGTGCGCGAGGCGCTGGAGGAAGCCGGGTTGCTGGAAGTGCCGCGCCTGGAGGAAAAATTGAACGTGCTGGCAACCATTGCCCAAATTGCGCCGCTGATGGGCCTCCTGGGCACGGTGCTGGGTTTCATCAAAGTGTTCACCCGCATCCAGGAAGCGGGATTATACGCCCACGCCGCCCAACTGTCGGAAGGGATTTGGCAGGCCCTCATCTGCACCGCCGCCGGTCTTGCCATCGCCATACCCGGCTACGCGGCTTACAATTACCTGGTCAGCCGCGTGAATGCCATCGTCCTGGACATGGAAAAAGCCTCGACTGAAATCCTGAACCTGGTGACCGAGCCGAGAAAACCCAAATCACATTGAAATTTCCACGCAACGCCAAAGTTTTTCGCGGTCAAATGGATGCCGCTCCCTTGGCCGGGGTGGTCTTCCTGCTCGTGATTTTTATGTTGCTGCATTCGTCGCTCGTTTTCACGCCCGGCGTCCGGATCAGCCTGGGGGACACGGCTGATATGATGCCCAATGCGGCCCGGGCGAAACGGCTGCGGATCGATCGCAGAGAGCGGTTCTCTTACGATGACAAGACGCTGACTGAGAAGGAGTTTATTGACCAGGTCCGGGCCGACCACGGCAAAGCCAGAGCTCCGGAATCGTTGATCGTGCAAGCGGACCCGGCGGTGGAGAATCGGGTTCTGGAACGTGTGCGGGATGTGGCGCGCGAATTGAGCATCCAAGTGGAGATGCCAGGCATCCGCGTCGAACTGCCTGAACTGGCCGGCTTGTCCGGAACGTCTCGTCCAACGCTGGTGGTGGCCGTCAACTTGAACGGCCAGATCTTCTTCGAAAACCAAATCATCCTCGAGAAGGACCTGAAAAAACGGCTGGCCGCGGCGGCGCGCCAGGCCAAAGGGCCGCTGGCTCTGGCCCTCTATGCAGACAAAGCTGTCGAGTATGATCTGATCTTGCGCTTGAGCCAACTGGCCCGCGCCGCCGGGATTGCTGAAATCATTCTGGCGGCGCGCCCGCCCATTCTGCCGCTCTTGACAAACCGACCGCCCTTCTGATGAATCCTCTCCCGCCGGAGCCGCTGAATTGGAGCCGTCCGCGCTGGTGGTGGACCATTGGAGGGCTGTTGGCCGCGCAGGTGCTGCTGGTCTTTCTGTTCTCCAATCGCGCTCCCCTTAGCGTCCGACCGCTCTCCCGCACCCCGGTTTTTCGGTTGGTGGCGGCGACCTCCGCCGAAGAGCACATGCGCGACGTTTTGGCCGTGCGCGATCCGACGCTGTTTGCCTTGGTCAACGCGCGTGGTTTTTCCGGCGCAGCTTGGTTGCAGGCGCCGCCTGCGGAGCACCGGCCGGCGCCCTGGACGGAGCCGCCGCGCTTGTTGAACATGGAGGCATCCGCCCTGGGCCGGGCGTTGGCTCATTTTATCCAAACGAACCTGGTGGCGACAGAGTCGCTGGCCGGCAAGTCGGAGCCGCTGGTGGTTCCTCCCCGGATTCTGCAGGAACTGGCGGCGACTCAATCCGTTGTGCAGATGGAGGGTGATCTGGCGGGGCGGCCTCTCCGTTTTCTCCCGCCGCTGCCCATCCAGCAGCACAACGACATTCTGACCAATTCCATCGTGCAAATCGGAGTCAATCCTTC
This sequence comes from uncultured Verrucomicrobiota bacterium, assembly GCA_964363225.1. Taxonomy (GTDB): domain Bacteria; phylum Verrucomicrobiota; class Verrucomicrobiia; order Limisphaerales; family CAYIIH01; genus CAYIIH01. The sequence goes on from CAYIIH010000180.1 coordinate 4,941, forward strand.
GGGCTATCCGGAGTCGGCGCGGTTGTTGAGCGGGAGCGGCTCGAAGAAGGCCGACCTGGAAGCGCTGGCCATCGCCAAGGCGGCCCGGTTTTCGCCGATGCCCGTTCTCCCGGCTGCTGGAACGGTTGATCGCGCGGATTTGATTTGGGGCAAATTGGTCTTCCAGTGGTTTACGGTCGAGTTGGTGCAAACCAACAAGCCGTATGTGAAACCTTGATTATGACGGTGGATGCGTTGCTCTTGAGTTACGTCGTGATTTTGCTGGCCGGACTGGCCCTGGTGGCCGTTTATTACGAGCTCCGGCGGAAACGGTTTGAACCGGCGCCGAGTGAAGATCACATTTTTCGTTGTGAAAAATGCGCGTTCGTTTATACCGACGATTGCGACGTGGATCGTTCGCGCTGCCCGCAATGCGGGACGCCGAACGAAGTTTTTAGCTTTTGACAGCGAACCGGTTGAAAGGACCTGTGGCCTTTCCGCCGCTTTTATTTAACGACCAGAAGAAAGAAAGAAAGAAGCTTATGGGAATGTGGATTGGCCGCAACCGAAAAGCCCGTGTCACTTACGGGTTCGATGAGATCGCCCTCGTGCCGGGCGATCTCACCATCAACCCCAACGAAGTGGACACGACGTTCCAGATTCCGCGCAAAGACGGCAGCGCGATTGTCTTGAAAATTCCGATCATTGCCAGCGCCATGGATGGCGTGACGGATGTCCAGTTTTGCATCGAAATGGGCCGGCTGGGCGGGCTGGGCGTCATCAACCTGGAAGGGGTCCAAACCCGCTATGAAAACCCGGCCGAGGTCCTGAAAAAAATCGTCAAGGCCGGCAAAGACGAAGTCACGACGCTCATCCAGAAAGTGTACCTGGAACCGATCAAGGAAGATTTGATCAGCCGCCGGGTTCAGGAGTTGAAGCAAGCCGGGGTGCTGGCGGCCGTCAGTTCCATTCCGCATAAGGCGGAGCGCTTTGCCGCCATTGCCCAGGAAGCCGGCGCCGACCTCTTCGTTGTCCAATCGACGGTCTCGACGGTGCGGCACATTTCGACCGAGTACAAATCACTGGATTTGGCCGCATTCGCCCGGAATCTGCGCATCCCTGTCCTCATCGGCAACGCCGTCACTTACGGTGTCACCATCGAATTGATGCAATGCGGCGTGTCCGGTGTGTTGATCGGCGTCGGGCCGGGTGCGGCCTGCACCAGCCGGGGAGTCCTGGGCCTCGGCGTCCCCCAGGTCACGGCCACGGTCGATTGCGCCGCCGCCCGCGATTACTGTTTCAAACAATCCGGCCGCTACATTCCCATCATTACTGATGGCGGCATGAGCAAAGGCGGCGATGTCTGCAAAGCGCTGGCCTGTGGCGCCGATGCGGTCATGGTGGGCAGCGCCTTTGCCCGCGCCGAAGAAGCGCCCGGGCAGGGCAATCACTGGGGCATGGCCACGCCTCATGCCAACCTGCCCCGCGGCACGCGCATCAAAGTCGGCATCAGCGGCTCGCTGAAACAGATTCTCTTCGGCCCCGCGTCGGTGGATGACGGCTCTCAAAATCTCGTCGGCGCCATCACCACTTGCATGGGCAACGTGGGCGCCCGGACCATCCGTGAGTTTCAGGAAACGGAGATCATCATCGCCCCCAGCATCAAGACCGAAGGCAAGCTGTTCCAAACGGTGCAAAGCGTTGGCATGGGCACGCAGTAGGCCTGAGCTCACTGACGTCCCGTAATGGGGCCGGTTTGGGAACCACTTCCGGGAACCACTTCCGGTTGGACAAACGGCGCAAATTGCATTAACCATCGAAAATGATCGCCACCGCGCCAACGTCCAAGCGCGCCTCGCGACGCCCTGACAGTCTCCAACCGCTGGAAAACGGCGAGCGGCTCACCGCGCCGGAATTCCTGCGCCGCTACGAGGCGATGCCGCGACTCAAGAAGGCTGAATTGATCGAAGGAGTTGTTTATATGGGGTCACTCGTCCGATACAACCTTCATGGGCGCCCGGACGCACTGGCGCAACTTTGGTTGTCGCATTATGAAGCGCACACGCCGGGCGTCGAGTTTGTAGCCAACACCACCACGCAGCTTGACCTCGACAACGTGCCACAACCGGACGCCATGCTGCGCCTGCGCGAGGAATGCGGCGGGCAGTCCCGTGTGGATGATAGAGACTATCTGGTGGGCGCGCCCGAGTTGGTGGTGGAAATCGCCGCCAGCAGCGCCTCGATTGACCTCCACGACAAGCTCAACGCCTACCGACGCAACGGCGTGAAGGAATACCTGACCTGGCGCACGGTCGAGCAGCAGTTCGACTGGCGGGTTCTGGTGGAAGGCGAATTCCGCCCGCAGACGCCGGACGCCAAAGGCGTTTTCCACAGCACGGTGTTTCCGGGACTGCGGTTGTCTGACAAAGCGCTCCTCAAACGCGACGCCGCAGCCGTGCTGGCCTGTCTGGAGGCCGGCTTGAGGAGTCGGGAACACAAGGCCTTGGTCGCGGAACTGATGGCCTGGAGAAGCGCCAAGGGCAGAGGCTAGGAACTGAGCCGGATCGCTGCCCACGAGTTGCCGGTGCGTGGACTTGAAACTGAAACGCCCGTGAACCGGCTGCAACTCCCCGCGCGCCACTGAGAGCGTGTCTTACTCCTGGTTCTTGAAAGCGAGTCGCAACAGGTGCAGTTGTTCGTAAGGCACGGCCCCGCCCAGTGCTTCGTGGATCGGGGCCAGGCGCTCGTGGCCGAGCCGCGCAAACGCCGCGAGCACGCGTTCACGATCCGCGAGCGAGAGAGTGGATGACTGAAGCAGGCGGTTGGAGTCCAGGCGATGGCCCGCGTCACAAAAGCGTTGAAGATTTTGCACGACAGTCTCGCGCTTCACGCCGAATCGGGCCGCCAGTTCATCGAGCGATTGTCCGGCGGCGAACGCCTCGCCGATTTCCTCGAAACGCCGTTTGGCGGTGAGCCAGTGTGTCGGCTCAGGTTCGGCAGCGTTGTCGGCGGCGGGCGCCGTCAGGCCGTGCGCGGCGCTGAAGAAAACTTTTTCGCCTTTCAGCACGTCACGGCCCTGGTCGGTCAGGCGCAGCCCGCCGAACGCTAGGTCCTGTTCCACCAAACCTTGCTCGATGAACTGCCGCGCCAGCTCGCGCCATTCCTCTGCCGAATACTCGCGGCCCGTGCCGTGAACGGGCAGCCGGTCGTGGCAGCGGGCCAGCACGCGCTGCGAACGCGAGCCGCGCAGGACATCAATGAGGTGCGCCGGTCCGAAACATTCGCCCGTGCGCTGCACGCAGGCGAGGAACTTCTGCGCTGCCTCGGTCACGTCAGTCAGTTCCGCAGGCTGTTCTTCCGTCAGGCAGTTGTCGCAGTGGCCACAGTCACGCTCTTGCTTCTCGCTGAAGTAGGCCAGCAGTGACCCGCGCCGGCAGCCGGCGATTTCAGCGAAACGGATCATCGCTTCGAGGCGGGCCTGGCGTCCGGGCCGCTCGGACTCCGCGCCTTCTTCAATGAAGCGTCGAATGGTGATGGCGTCGGCGCGACTGTGGAGCAGCAAGCAATCCGCCGGCAGACCGTCGCGCCCGGCGCGGCCAATTTCCTGGTAATAACTTTCGAGGTCGCGGGGCAGGTTGTAGTGGAGCACGAAGCGAACGTTCGACTTGTTGATGCCCATGCCAAACGCGACGGTGGCGACCATGACGGTCGCGTCGTCGCGAATGAATTCGTCCTGATGGCGGCGGCGCACGTCGGCCTCCAAACCCGCGTGATAAGGCAAGGCCGGCCAGCCGCGCGTGCTCAGTTCGACGGCGAGTTCGTCCACCTGTTTCTTGGTGCTGCAATAGATGAGGCCCGACTGGCCGCGATATTGTCCCAGGAACGCGAGGGTTTGTCCGAGTCCATCGCGGCGCGGGTGAACGGCGAGGAAGAGATTCGGGCGATCAAAACTGGCGACAAACTCGCCGGCAGTCTCGATCTTGAGCAGGCGGCGGATGTCGTCACGCACGCGCGGTGTGGCGGTGGCGGTGAGCGCGACGCAGACCGCTTGCGGAAAACGCTGCCGCACTTGCTGGAGGTGGCGGTATTCGGGGCGGAAATCGTGTCCCCACTCGGAAATGCAGTGCGCCTCGTCCACGGCAAAGCACGTCAGGCGGCTTTGCTCCAAGAGCACGAGCGTCTCCGGCCGCAACAGCGTCTCAGGCGCGACGTAGAGAATCCGCACCTCGCCGCGGCGGACGCGATGGGCGATGGCCACATAGTCACGGTGTGAAAGCGTGCTGTTGAGAAAACCGGCCTGGACGGCGAGTTGGTGAAGCTGGCTCACCTGGTCCTGCATCAGGGCGATGAGCGGCGATACGACGACGGTCAGACCGTCCAGCAGCAGCGCGGGTAGTTGATAGCAGAGCGATTTGCCGCCGCCAGTGGGCATGATGACCAGCGTGTCACGCCGTTGCAGAACGCGCGTGATGATTTCCTGCTGGAGCGGGAGGAAGTCCGCGAAGCCGAAGGTTCGCTTTAAGACCTCACGGGCGCGGACGACGTCGCCCCGAACTTCTGGCGCGTGGTGCGCCTCTGAACGGTGGCAGGGGTCGTATGTCCGCTCGGACTGCTTCGGAGGAAGAATGAGCGGACTCATGTCCGCCGCTACCGGCGGCATGAGTGGATTGGGAATGGCATCGCGCCGGACGCCGGCCACCTTTGCTTCGCGGACGCGGGATGAAGTTGAGGACGATGGCCTGGGCAGAAACCAACCGGACAACTGGGCGTGACAGCGCAATTCATCGTCGGGTTTGTCCATAGGCCGCCACCAGTGCGCGAGTGAAACGCGCAGCAGCGTGCCGCCCGGAATAACTTCCGCCGGTTCCTGAAAACCGACGAACGTGAGCGTGCGCCCGCCGTCGCTTGTCGGATAGCGGTAACGGATTCGTTTGCCCTCGACATCCATCCGCAACGTTTGGTCCGGCACCCAAAAAAGTGTGCTGCGCGATGGCAAGCCGGTCCGTTCGGCGATGTAAAGCGCTCCGGACGGCAAGGCCTGCAATCGGCCATCGAAAAGTTTCTCGGGCCCGCCTGTGACGGGCGGCATGAAGCGATGGATGATGGGTGCGAGGTTCTCGACGCGTTTCAGGCGGCGTGCCGCGATGACGATGATGTTTTCGACGTGCGGCGGAGTGAGGTGCGGGTCGGGCACGAATTCAATTTCCCAAACTTCGCCCGCGTTGTATTCGAGGCCCGCGCGTTCGTTCGTTGCGGCGTCGGCCGCGACGAGCCGGACGCTGCGGCCCTCGTGCGTGATGCCGCCCACGCAGGCGCCTGCGCCGCGCCGGGTTTTGGCCACGATCAGGACGCGCATGGCAGCCTTTCCCAAGGCCCCGTAGCAGCAGCCGTGAGTCCGCTCACTATGCCAGCCGGAGAAGACAGAGCCGGCTCACGCCGGCTGCTACGGTTTGCTTTCAAGAGGGAAGCAGGTGGACAACCTCCAATCCGAGGTCCTGTTTCAGGCGTTCGGCGACGAGCGAGCGATGGCAGGCCCCCGGAGCGCGCTCGACGCAGAACAACGCCACCACGCGCGCGCCGTGGCCGACTTGTCCGATCAGCTTCCGACTGTCGAACGTCTGCAAACATTCTTCGCGGTAATCGGTGATGAACAATTGGCTCAACGCCGTGCGCTGCCGTTTGGCAGTGCGTTCGGCTTGGTCGGCGGCAGCCTGGCGTTCGCGCAGCGCCTGGCTCGGAGCGAGTTCCTTGAGGTGGAAGTAGCGAATGTCAAGTTCGGCCAGCCTGGCTTGAAGGCGTTTGCTGTTGACGAACGCGTATTCGCGGCCGCGCACGCCGCGACGCGCGCGAAGGTCGCAAAACGCGTCCACGCCCGCAGCGCGCAGCGCGGCGAAAAAGCAGGTTTCGTCGAAACCGTAAACGCCGAGGGTCACGATCCGCAGTGGCCGCGCCCCGCCGGACGGCTCAATCCCTGCTTTCAATTGGCTTTGGACAGATTCAGGTTGCATAGGCAACCCGAACTTGTCCAGGGGTGGAGGGACGGATGGGGAAGGCAGGTTCGAGGCTGTCGGGTCTTCAGTGTGCATGTTCGGAGTCCTGTTCGCGGCCGGGTCCGTATCGTTTGCGCGACGTCAGCGCCGGCCCGCCGAAGAAATCAAGCTGACCGCCGGTGAGCCGGTCCATCACCTGCGTGTGCGTGAGCAATTGGCCATCCTCATCAATGTGACGGAACGGAATCCCGGCGGCGGTCAGGGCTTCGCCGATCATTTTGCTGCGATGACATTGTTCGGGTTTGCCTTCGCTGCACATGATCGCGGCGCGCAGGTGCTGTTCATGCGCCTTGCGCAGCCGTTCGAGGCCAGCCTGGAAGAACGGCTGCCGGCGCACCTTTTCGTAATCCACCTTGCCCTCGGTGTAGCAAGCGGGGTCGCGCGGCTGGCCGCCGAGCGTATCGCCCATGAAGACGTAGCGGAGGCCGTGGTTCTTGAGCGCAGCTTCGAGGGCTTCCTTCGAGAATTCCGGTTTGAATTTTGAGTAGGGCGCGGAGCGGACATCCAGCAGGTATTCGATGCGATGGGCTTTGAGGACGGCGATCAGTTGGTCCAGCGTGCGTGCGCCGTAGCCGATGGTGTGGAGCGTGGGACCGTTCGCGGACGGCGCGGATTCCTTCGGTTCCCAGGTTTGGCCAGGTCGCTCGCTCATGGGGCACGAATGTCGCGAGTCGCTGGAATGATTTCAAGCCTTAATCCGCAGGCGGGCAATTTCCTATCAGTTGCTTCGCAACCCTGGGTTGAACAATGCCATCCCTTCGAGATTAAAATGGTCAAGCCGCCAGGCGGACAAAACTTCTTTGCGCCTCTGCTCCTTGGCGTGAAACTTCAGCCAGGCAGCGGCACGGCAAAAATCACGGCTTGGCTTTGATTTCCGGCTTTCCTCTCGCTCCGTGCCAGAATCGGAGCACATAAACCGTTGTTGGGTCAGGGAAGATTTCGTAGATGATCCGGTACGAACCGTGGATGATTTCGCGGACGGCCGGCTCGCCAATCTCCGGCACCACTCTGCCGCGTTCGGGAAATGCTGCCACGGACAGTGCACGGTCAATCAATTGGTTGCCAAAAGTGCGGGCACGATCGGGATGGTCTCGGGCGATGAAGATGACGGCCTCCTTCAAGTCGTCCAGCGATTGCGGGGTGAGGATTACTTTGAAGCCCATGCGTCCACCAGCTTGCGGGCGTCTTCCGCCGGCAGGCCTTCGCTCCGGCGCGCCTGTTCGCGGGCGGTTTGGATGCCTGCGAGCAACTCTATCTCCCGTGCAATCTCCGCCAGCGGCGTATCTTCGGGAAGCTTGGTAACCAGCTCAATGACCATTTCTCTGCTGCTCATGCAGGAATCATCCCGCTTTGCCAAAAAAATGCAAACTGGTATTTCCAGGATTGGTGTTGTCGAGGATGCGGCAGTTTTCTTTCGATTGGCTTCGCCTTGGCGTGAAACGTCAGCCCGGCAGCGACTCGGCAAGAATCACGGCTGCTGCAAAGGCGAAACCATAGCAGGTGTCACTCATAAAGACAGCAGGGGCACCAGCGGACTGTAGCCAGTGATCCAGCAACGGAAGCACGCCAGCCAAAGACTTACGCTCGTGTCAAAAGGGAGTCGGTCTAATGGGTGACACTTCACTTCATCATGCCATTCCGATCGCGTCCTCTGCCGCCGGGTCAGATGAGTTGTTCGGGAGAAGGCAGCGGACGCAGCCTTTTCACGGCTACTCCAGGCGCCGCGCACGATAGAAGGTGGTATCGCTTGGCGTGATTGTCTCGACGAGAACAGCGGTCCCAAGCCGGTTGGTGAGCAGTTGGATTGGCGTCCAATCGCGTGGAGGAGTCTTGCGCTCGATCAAATACAGTCCGGGTTCACCCACGAAGATCCATTGTGGTGCTTGATCCGCCAACACCTCCCCCTTGACGAACATGCCCCCGGACCCTGCCGTGAATCCTGGGTTTAACCGGAAACTCTTGAATCCGGCCAAACTGGCAGGAGCCTCCTTGCTGAGACCTGTCGTGATCTTCATGACTTCGGAGCTTCCGAACTTCCCGCCGACATCGCGGGCCTCTTCGTAGCTGCTGCCTGCAGTCGATTCCCAGGCTTTGAGCTGAACATAGGCGACCGTTCCCGCTTGGGCATCGTAAATCTCCAGCCGGACCGGGCCAAAGACTCCATCGCTGTTGACAAGCAAGGGAACATCCAGCGGCAGGAGGTAATCGGGCGACACTCCAGAATAGCATTGCACGCAGACGCCTTTCCCGACCGGAGTGATTCCGTCCACCTCATAGATGAAATTCGTCGCTGTCGCCGTCGCGTTGCCAAGCAGCACCGTGCCGCCCCATCCTCCCGTGGGTGCGACAACTATTCGATGCGGGAATTTGGCGGGCGGCGTTGCGCCATGAGCGTTCCGCACGACCACGCTGTAGTCGGCGCCTTTCTGGTCCACTGCGAGACGCTGTAACGCGAGGATGCCATTGCTATTGGTCCGTATGGCCAGGGGTTGGCCGTTGCGATACCAGAAATAAGATAGAGGTTTCTCTCCGGCGGCCACGACTCGGAAAACGGCTGAGTAGCCCGCCAGCAGCTTCAAGTCCGGGGCTTGGTTTGTTGACACCGTGCTATCCCATGCCCGGCCAAAGCGCAGGATGGACAGCGGGTTCAGTAATTCCGGTCCCGAAACGATTCTCGGAAGCGAATCCGGTTCCACGACCGTCACCGTTGCCGCCGGGCTATGGTTTGTTCCCAGGGCGTTCTGCACGGTCACGTAATAGTCACCGGCGTATGCGGATTCTCCCAAGATGAGGAGAGACGCGTTCGTCTCTCTGGCCAGAGGCTGCCCATTGCGAAACCACTGGTAGCTCAACGGAGGCATGCCCAAGGCCAGGACACTCAGCGAAGCCCGTTCCCCCCTTTCAATACTCCGGCTCACTGGCGGAATGGCGATCGTTGGGCTGTCGTCCATCGTCTCCACACGAACGCCGTCGAGGGCCACAGCGGCTTCGAAACCCGTCAGGTTGACAAAGAGCAAGCGGCTGGTCTCCCGGTCAGCCAGGAAGCCATGAGAAAAAGTTCTCCAGGCCTCGCCGTGGGCTGTATTGAATTCGGACGCATTGAGCACCGACTCATCAATGCGCACTTGCAGGCGACTGATGCGAGCGCTTTGGCCTCCATATAACCTCTCACGCGTGCCCGCATGAACAAGCGACTGTCTGAGCAGCACAGAACTGATGAGAGAATGTTGTGTTCAATAAACCAGGAACTGACGCTCCGCCTTAATGGGTGCCCTCTTTGCTTTTTGTCCTGTCACACCGCCGGGAAAACGCCTAAAACAATGTCACTGGTAAATGAACACCAAGCGATCATGCGCGGCCTGCGGCGCGGGTCTGGGCGATGACCTTTCCTCGGAGCTGTGTCCCGCATGCCAAGCCAAGCGGGCGATCGACGAGACGCCCACCTGCAGAACGCCAACGCCCGGAGCAGCCGTTCCCGACGGAAAACCTGCTGTCCAGCCCCTCGCGCTGAGGGGCGACGCGAGGCCGCGCCCGGTCCCCCGGAGTTTTGGTGATTATGAGCTTTTGCAGGAGATTGCCCGCGGCGGGATGGGGGTGGTGTATAAAGCGCGGCAAATCAGCTTGAACCGGATCGTGGCAGTCAAAATGATCCTGGCCGGCGAGATGGCCGACGAAGTGGACATCCGGCGATTTCGCACCGAAGCCGAAGCCGCCGCCAACCTGCAACATCCGAATATCGTCGCCATCCACGAAGTGGGTGTGAGAGACGGCCAGCATTTCTTCTCCATGGATTACGTGGAGGGGAGGAACTTGGGAGCCGTGGCCGGCGGGCAGCCGGTGCCTCTACGCCAGGCAGCCGAATGGGTGCGAACCATCGCCGAGGCGGTGCATTCAGCACACCAGCGCGGCATCCTGCATCGAGACCTTAAGCCGCAGAACATACTGATCGATCAACAGGGTCAGCCGCGCGTGACGGACTTCGGTTTGGCCAAGATCACACACCAAGATTGTACTCTCACCCACACCGGCACAGTGATGGGCAGTCCGAGTTACATGGCGCCGGAGCAGGCCAGTGGGCGCCATGACCAGGTGGGGCCACCGAGCGATGTCTATTCGTTGGGAGCGCTTTTGTACGAATTACTCACCGGCCGACCACCGTTTGTCGGGGAGAATCCGATGGCCATCCTCCTCAAGGTGATGGAGGAACAAGCCGTGGCTCCCACGAAGCTCAACTCGAATCTGCCGAGGGACCTGGAAACGATCTGTTTGAAATGCCTGGAGAAGCAGCCCGAACGAAGGTTTCATTCGGCCCGCGAACTGGCTGAGGAACTGGGCCGGTTTCTGCGGCACGAGCCCATCGCGGCCCGGCGCGCCACCTTCGCGCGCCGAGCTTGGAGTTGGTTCCTTCGGCATCCGTGGGCCATTTCTGGATTGGCCACGCTCGTGATTTTGGGTTTGACGAGCCTGGCTTACGGATTGTGGCAGCAGAATCGCCTGCTGACTTGGCGTCTTGATCATCCGGGCCAAAGGCCTGCTGTGGCAAACCTTTTTCCCGACTCCGCCACGGCGGGGGCCGTGCTGGTTTACTCATATCTCTTGCTCGGAGTCTGGCCCTTGGCGGATATGCGAAAGCGCCGGATGCGAGGAGCAGCCCTCGACCGGATTCACTTCTTCAGCTATTTGACTATAGGAGCTGGGGAGTTGGCTTTTGGCCTTTTCCTGGCCCTACAGTGGATCCACGCCTTCATTTGGGGAGCCAATCATTACTGGGTTTGGCCGCAGATGGCTCTGCTCCTGCCCTTTTCCTTGTTCTGGTTTGGAACGATCCTTCTCTGGCACACGGTGCGCGAGCGTCAAGCTGCTCTCTCGAGCTCCCACAGTGGCGCCGTCGCAGACGAGCCGCCGGGCAATGCCCTGGACGAGAAGGCCGTTTTTTCCGCGTTCCTCCTGGAGTGCTCTGCGTTCTGGCGGGTCTTTTCTTCTTGATGACGGGGCTACACTGGTACTATCGGTTGACCTTTTGCTTCCTAACCCTGTGTGTCACCCTTTCGTTTTTTTCACTCTCGGTCATTCGCACCGCCTCGACGTTGTTGCGACCGTTCTGGTGCTGCGCCGCGCTGATGGGAGCGTGTTTCTCCCTCGAACTGTTCGCGAAATTAGGTTTTGGTCTCGCGTGGAAAGCCGCGCTCGCCGGCCTGCTCGGCGGAGGGATGCTTGTGCTGGCTTCAACTAGGAGAATGGCTGGCAAAGGACATTGAAGAAAGGAGTCCTGTCGCTCAGTCTGCGCTTTACAGCCGCCGAGGTATGGTGACCCCTGCGCGCCAAGCGGCCATCAGCCGGAAAATCGC
>CAYIIH010000181.1:0-14390 GCA_964363225.1 uncultured Verrucomicrobiota bacterium
GGCGCTCCTAAAGTCTGCGGGTGGGCGGAGCGCCAAAACCCGCCGCGCTCCGCAGCCATCAGGGCGGCGGCGCCTCCTTGGGCTTGATTTCTTCCGAGCGGATTTTGCTCTCCGGTAACAGGCCTTTCAGGGTCTGGAAGGGCTGCAGCGGCAGCATTAAAAACTTGGGAATGTACAACAAATCGGTCTTGGGGTGGTTCAAGGTGCCGGCAATCTTGTATTCGAACAATTTTGTGAGCGGCCAGAAAGCCAGGCTGAAGAGGCGGCCGAGAATCCAGGTATCGCGCAGGAGTTGCGCTTCCATGCGGGCGTTGAGGTTCCCTTGAAAATCGACCGTCCCGTCGTAATGGAGCCGCACCCCCCGCGCCCGCACCTGCATGTCCTTCGTGTGAATGATGCTGTTAACGATGGTGAAGGTGGCCGAGCCCGAGCTGGCCTTGCTGCTGCCCAGTCCGGGTGAAATGGCATTGAGCAAGGGCGAAAAAATGCCGAAGATCGGAATGTTCCAAAGGAAACCATCCCGGAGGTCGGCCTTGCCAAAACCGCGCCAGCTTTGCCAATCCTCGGAGTTCGCGGAAACGATTTCCAAATGGCCGTTCAACACCCCTTCCAACTGGTTGGTCGAGGTGACCAAATCGGCCATGAGCAATCGCAGATCGGTATCGGTCACGGTGCCTTTGAAATGGAAATCGGCGCCGTGGTGCCGGGTGAAATCGAAGCCGCCTTCCCAATCCAAATGACCTCCGTAAAAGTCGGCTTGCAGATTGGAGATCGCCAGGGTCTCGCCACGCCAGCGGAGGCGCGCGGCGAGGCGCGGGACGTTGAATCTCCAATAACTGAAGCTTCCGCCCTGCAACTCGAAAGTGACATCAGCGTCAGACTCATCAACAATCGGCAGACGCCCGTTGACATGGACAGTGGGCGGCACGGCAAATCTGTAGGGGGTGATGGCCTTGAGCACTTTTGGGCCGATGACCTTGGCCGCCAGGTGGGGGTCCATGGTGCTGACGGCGTTGGTCACCTCGACGATCTGCCGTGTCAAGTCCACCGTCACGTCCGGCGCGGTGATGCGCTGCTCGTCCCGGCGGATTTGCACGTCGGCCAAACGGAACAACGAATTGGTGAACCGGACCGCAGCGCTGAAATCGCTGCACCGTTCTTCACGAAAAACAAAATTGGTCGCCGCCACCCGCCCGGCAAAACCGATCAGCTCAGGCGCAAACCAGCGTCCCCAGATTTCTCCTTGAACCAGCGGAGGCCCGCTAAACTGAAAATAATCCAAAGCCTTTTGAGGACCCTTGTCCAGGACCGGTTTGAGCACTTTCAGATCCAGGCTGCTGTCGATGGCGAAATGGTACTCGCGCGTGCGCGTGTCGCCCGTGTAAGCCAATTGCAGTTGGCCTTCAGGGCGTCTGATCACTAGGTCGGGCAGGTGCCAGATGAGGTTAGTGAACGAGAAATGGGAACTGGCGGTGGCGACCTGAACCTCGCGAAAGGCCCCGTTCGTCCCGGCAAAATTGCCCTCCACAATCACCGTGGGCCAGATGTCCTGCCGCCAATTCGGGTGGGCATTGGTCCACGCCGGGAGGACCAGAACGGCGCGGGCGTCGATTTTGGGCGGACTTTCCCAACTGAACTGGCTGAGCCAGCGCTGTGTGTTCGTGCCCAGCAGCGGGGCAATTTGCTGCAAATCCAAATCCATTTTCGCCTGCGCTTCCACGGTTCGAGTGTCCACTCTCAGACCGGCGGTGGCCTCCAGACGACCGCGGTAAAGCGAGGCCTGTAATTTCTGAAGGGTGAGCTGAGGAACGCGCCATTGGCCCGCGGCACTGGCCTGTTCGATCTGCAGTTGCGGCGATTGATAGCGGCTTAACTCGGCCTCCCAATCCAGATCGTAAGGCGCCAATCGCGTCCACCAACTCCAAGCGGGCTCGGAAGCCAACTGCGATTCTGCGGGCCGCCGGGTGCAACGGCCCCGGAAGCGAGCGTAATCAGACTTGCCAGAAAGGCTCTCGACTTGCCGGAGAGCCAGTTCCCACTCTCCGTGCTGAAAACCCCACGCAGAACGCGCTTCTTCCCCGCGCGGTGACTGGGCAGCTTTCTTGTTGAATGGCACTGCGGTCAAGAAAGAATTCGATGACGCGACGGAAGATTTCTGAAGCGCGGCCCATAAGGATTCGACATCAGCCATTGAATGAGCCAACTGCGCTGTGAACAGGCCTTCCTTGGCCTGGCCCCATTCTGTTTGGAGCGCATCCGAATTCAGGTTTAGTGTGGTCAGAAATTGCGCCGCTGCGGAGGGCTGTGGAACGGAGTGAGCGATCAGGCGGAGGTTGTGGACCGTGCCCCACCGTGTGCGAGCGTCACCCAGCTCGATTCGTCCGTCGGCAGAGGAGAGGGCCTGGTTGGTTGACGCCACGGCTGCCTCGCCCAGGAGCACGCATTTGTTGAATTCGCCCCAAGGGGTTTGAGCCTGTCCGAGCTTGAGGGTGAGGCTGGCCTTCATTTCCCCTGCCTGCCTCAGCCCGGGAGTCAACTCGCTGGCCAGCGTGATGTTATCCCACCGGCCCCAAGGCGTCAGGGCCTGTGTGGCGCCCAGCTTTAACCGGGCGCCAAAGCTGGTTTTGTCCCGGGCGTCGCCTCGGATGATCAAGGTCAATTCGGGCGGCGTTTTGAACTGCATTTGTTCGAGAGTGCTGACGAAGCGGTTCAACTGGCTTTGCCAAAGGCCGGTGGTTGGTCCGGTGCTTGGAGCCCGGCGCGGCCAGCGGCGGATGGCGGAGGCATTCGTCACGCTGGCAAAAAGATGAAGGCTGGCGCCGAGACACCGGGCATCGAAGCGAGAGATTTCCCATCGATCGCGCTCCCGAAAACTCAATTCGGTGCTGATATCCGTCAGCCGGAGCTGACGTGAGACCTGATTGGTGGCCAGCAGGGGCCAGACAAATTGAGCCTGGCGGATGAGGAGAGCGTCCACCTCGAATTGCAGGTGCTTGAGGGCTTCCCGGTTCAACCGCAATTCGGCCTCCTTGATGAACAGTCCGGGTCCGCCCGGATCCTGGGCGCGTCCAAACCGGATGTTTTCGGCCAAAAAATGCCGGTAGCCCTGCAGCCGAAGCCGGCTGAATTCGAGGTCAAGACCGCGGCGGCGCAGTTCGGTGACGAGCTTGGCTTTGATGAAGTCGGGCAGGCCGATCCAGTTCAGATAAAGGAGAAGGCCCGCCAGGGACAAGACGAAGAGAAGCAGGCAGATTCGGAACCCTCGGAGCCAGCGCCGGCCATGCCGCCAGAACGTATTCGGGGCGGACGCCGACATATCACGGGCTTGCGCCGGCCGCCGGGAAGGGGAAATCACGCAGAATATCCTGATAAAGCCGCCCGGGGAATTCAAAGATGAGGCGCTCGGCCTCGCCGGCCAGCCGCGTGCAGGCGAAAACATTGCCTCGAGGGGAGCGATGGCCGAATTCCACGCTCAACGTCTCGGTTTTGTCCCCGGCCTTGAGTTCGAGGGTCAGTTGCTGGGCGATTTCTGGAAAGCCGAACAGCTTCAGTTTCTGATCTCCCCGGGTGACCCACGAGAGCGCGTGAAGCTGCCCCAAGCGAAACAACGTTTCTTCCAAGGCCACATTCTTGATGGTATCCGGCGACCAAACGTTCCCGCTCCCGCGGATCATTTGTTGCGATTTGTCTTTGTGCGCGGAGGTCACGCTGATGATGTTCGAGGAGGGAAGATTCCATAGATGCCGGTCCCGCAGTTCAAAGGCGAAGCGGGGCAGGAGCAGGCTGTCCCCGAGACGCGTCAGATAAATGGAGCTTTCATCGCTCCGGCGCACGCAAATCGTATCCACATGGTTGGTGCCAAAATCAATCTGAGCCAGCAGCGCGTTGGTGGCCGCGCCGGCGGCATTGGTCACGGCGGCCTGCAACACGTAGCGGCGGACCGGCGGCACCAAGCCGTGCTGGGCCAAATCCAGGTCGGTTGCCACGTCCTTGGCAAAATCGACAATCTCCAACGAATTCAAATTCGTCAGGAACTCGCTGACCAGCAGGGCATCGGCGGCGAAAGGAAACGGCTCGCTCAATTGCCAGACGCCGTTCGTTTGCCGTCGCAGGGCGAACGTTTCGTTGGCCTGGATTTCGATGCGGTCCACCGCCGCCGGCGCGATGGCGATCAAGCGCGGGTCATGAAATGCCTTGTAGGGCTGGCGGAGCGGATCGAGCAACTCTTTCGGGACGAGAACGATATTGGTGTGGCTGAGGCGCCGGGCGTAAACCTGGCTGAGATTGTTGGTCGGGCTTTTGCCGAACTCCACCACCAACAAGGTGTTGGTCTCCTGGCCGAAGGTCACTTCCACCGCCGGTGTTTGCAGGCCGTACTGCTCCAAATCGACGGTGGGAATATCGGTCACAAATTGTGTCACGCGCGCGTTCTGCAATTGCTGCAGGAGCAGTTCGACGCGGGCCGGGTCGGCCCGGGCCGGAACCGGTTTGTTGATCCGCCAGAGTTGATTAGTCGGGTCCCGTTGCACTTCGAAGACCCGCGCCCCGGTCCGTATTTGCAGGCGGTCAAACGGCAGGCCCGCCAAGTTCAAGAGCAGAGGATCACGCCAGTCATTGGCCGAAGCCGGAATGGCATCCAGTATCTCTGCGTCGGTGACATACACCCCGGGCACGCCCACCAACTGCACATAAATCTGGTTGGCCAACGGTGTCTTGCCCCCGATTTGCAGCCGGACGCGATGCAACCGGGCCAGGTTCGTGCCCTGCTCCAGCACCACGCTCACCTGCGGAGGATCAAGGCCAAAGGCCTTGCGTCCGCCCGGCTCGGACAGGAGCTCCTGCGAGGTGATGAACGCGCGCTTGGACAGGCGGCTGAGGGCGGTCAGCAGATGCTCGAGGCCGGCGGGTTGAGCGGGATAAAACGGGGTGACAAGTTGCCAGTGGCCGTCGGCGCGTTCGGCGCGGATGAGCTGGTTGGTCCGGCTGATTTCCATGCTTCTCACCGCCAGCGGATCGAGATCGGGCAAGAGTCTGGCGGCCCAGGCCTCAGGTTGCGGACCCGGGGCGTTCCGTTCAAAGAAGTAAATGTAGGAAAACAGCCCCACGGCCAGCGCCACCAGCCACAAAGTGTGTTTCGTATTCATCGCGTCTGGCTGTTTCAAGTTCGGCGGGTGAACCAGACCAACAAACCGAGCAGCAAAACGGCGCCCGGAATGCCCGCCAGCAGAATCCAGCGTACGCGGCTCATCTGTGACTCGGTCATGGTGATTTTATATTCTTTGATGGGTCGCGGGCCGATATCGGCCAGAAGCAGTTCGCGATTGAGCAGCCAGTTCACCGCCAGGTTGGCAAAGTCGCGATTGGCTGCCTCCTCGATGGCCAGATTCGCCAGAAACAAGGATTCGCCCGCCACCACCAGGCGGGTCGCGCCCCGATCGGCGCTCAGGCCTTGAATCGTGCCTTTCTCCACGGCCACCAGCAGCGGGATGGTGCCGGTCCGCTCCAGCGTGCCGATGCCGCTGCTGTTGATATTGGCCACGGCCTGGCCCTCCCGGCCTGTAAAAGCCAGCTCCACGGTTTTCGGCGCGTCGGCGCTCTGCGAGACCGCCGACCGCTGGCCGGCCGAGCGCGGGGCCACGAGCAGGAGCCGGGACCGTAGCAGCGGGTTGACGATGGGATGATTGGCAAAGTCATTGATGAGCAATTCCTGGCCGCCGCCTGCTTTGGTTTGGGCCTTGTCCATGATCAGATTGCGACCGACTTCGACGTTCCAGTTGGCCAGCGTTTTCTCCAGGCCGGAGCTTCTGTCCCGGCCATAGGCATTGAAGAGGAGGAACAATCGTCCGCCTTGTTCGAGGTACTTTTCGATGCTCTCCACTTCTTCGGTTGGGATGGTGTTGATCGGACCGGCGATGATGAGGAGCTGGCAATCGGGTGGGACTTTGCTGTCCATCAAGGACGTCAGCGATTCGACTTCGACATTGTTGGCTTTGAGGACTTTGGTAAACTTGCCGTAGCCTTGGGGGCTGATCTCATTGGCCGGATCGTGTTCGCCATGTCCTTGCAAGAAATAGACCTTGGGCGGTTTCAGCTCCGTGACGCTGTAGATGGCGGAAGTGAACATCTGCTCGCCTTTAAAGGCCGTCCGTTTGATTTCCTTGTTGCTGAAAAGGCCGGAGATATCGTACTCGGAGAGCTGGGTGCTGGCGACGACTTTCGTTCTGCCGTTGGCCTCGAAAATGATCTGGTTCTCATTCGCGGTGGCGGCCAGCGCATAGAGGGTCCGGACAGCTTCGGCACGGCCCGGATACCGATCATCGACATATTCCACCTCCAATTTCGGGCAGACGAGCTGGTACTCCTTTATCAGGCCCGAGACCGAGCTGTAAAGCGGTTCCCGGCGATCAAAGAAGACGATCACTTTCACCTTGTTGGTCAGCGAATTGAGCACCCGCAGGGTCAAGGGAGAAAGTTGATAGCGGGTCTGCGAACCCAGGTAAAAACGCCGGTAATGCCGCGCCGCCAAATAATTGAGCATCACCGCCACTTCCAGCAGTGCCAGAATGGAAATCATCACGTTCAGGCCGATGCTCCATTTTCGGCCCCGCGAAAAACTGGCCGTAGAAAACGTTTCGTTTGACATGTTATTTCCAGCGGCGGCTCTCGACCACTTTCCAGGTCAGGAACAAAAAGGAAAGCGTCAGGCTCAAATAAAAAACAAGGTAGCGCGTGTCCACCACGCCCCGAGCAAACTCCTGCATGTGTTCCGTCATCGAAATGTAGGCAAAGAGCTTGGCTTCCCAGCCGGTGGTGGGCATGGGCATCAAGGCGCGCAAGCTCAACAGAAACAAAGCCAATCCCAAACCATAGCTGATCATGGCCGCAATCATCTGGCTGCGCGTCAACGCCGAAGCGAAACAGCCTAGCGACATATAAACGCAACCGATGAGAGAGATGCCCAGAAACGTGCTGGCAATGACCCAGCCATCCAGCGCCCGCTCCTCGCTCGAGTAATGGTGCACCACAAAAATGTAGGCCAGCAGCGGCAGCCAGGTTAGCAGATAGAACAGCATCGCGCCGGTGAATTTGGCCAACACCACCTGGCCGTCGCTGACCGGCGCCGTCATCAGCGTCTCGTAAGTGCCCGAGAACTTCTCCTGGGCAAAGGACCGCATCGTCATGACCGGCGCCGTCAGCAGCAGGATGACCCAGAAATACACCGTGATGTAAAAGACCTCCGTGATGGGCGCATCGGTTGGCTCCGCGTTCAACTTGGCCAGCATGTCCGTGAAACTGAGCCCCAGCAACAGCAGCACCGTCGCAATGATGACGTAGCCCGTCAGGGAGAGGAAGTAACTCCCCACCTCGCGGCGCACCAGTGTCAGATAGACTTGCATCAGATCGGTTCCTCTTCTTCTTTGTCCGCCCGCGTTACCTTCACAAAAATATCCTCCAAAGTGTGGCGGCTCAGGGTCAGTTCGCGCAGCAGCCAGCCCCGGGCCCGGACCTGCTCAAACACCAGGGGCCGGAGGTCCACCCCATTCCGAGGCGTCAAGGCGCAGCGATGAAATGCCCCGTCGGCGGGCGAAATGTCGAAATGCTGCACCGCCTCCATTTCTTCCCAGCATTGCTTCAGGTCCGGCAGCGGCGCGGCGATTTCAGCGACGACCTGCCCGCCCTCGAAGATGGTCTTGCGCAAATTCTCGGTCGTGTCCGCCGCCAGGATTTTTCCCTCGTGCAAAATCAAGACGCGGCTGCAGGTCATTTCCACTTCCGGCAAAATATGAGTGGACAGCAGAATGGTATGGGAACAGCCCAAGTCCTTGATCAATTGCCGCACGGCCCGGATTTGGTGCGGATCCAGCCCGATGGTCGGCTCATCCAGGATGATCAATTCCGGTTCATGGACCAGGGCATCGGCCAGGCCGACCCGCTGCCGGTATCCTTTGGAAAGGTGGCCGATGATCTTCCGGCTCACGTCCGTCAGGCCGCATTGCTGCATGACGATCCCCACCCGCTCCCGCGTCCGGCTCCGGCTCAATCCTTTCAAACGCGCCCGGAACTTGAGGTATTCGCGCACCCTCATGTCCGGGTGCAAAGGATTGTTCTCCGGCATGTAACCGATCCGCCGCCGCACTTCGTCTGCCTCCCGGAAAACATCGAAGCCGGCCACCCGCACCGTGCCCGCCGTCGCCGGCAGGTAGCAGGCCAGTATCCGCATGGTCGTGCTCTTGCCGGCGCCGTTGGGTCCGAGCAAGCCCACAATTTCCCCGCGGCCTACCGTGAAGGAAATGGCATCGACCGCGGTCCGCCCGGCATAGCGCTTGGTCAGACCGGTGACTTCAATCATCATGTCACTCATTTGGCTTTTACAGTCCAGACTTTCCTATAAAAGAGCACAGTTCGGCGATCAAAATCAACGCAGCTTTACGTCCACCGTGGCCAGCCGGAGTGGACGGGGCATGAGCACACTCAGTTGAACCTTTTCCCCTTTCTTCCGGCCATGCAGCACTTTGGCCGCCGCCGTGAGGTCTTCGGGAATCTGCCCGTCAATCGCCTGGATCAGCAAGCCGCGCTGCAATCCGGCCTTCTCCGCCGGCCCGTTCTTGTCCACCCCGGCAATAATCAAACCTGCCGCCGAGCTCAGGCCCATCCGCTCCGCCAGTTCCGCAGTCAATTCCTGCAAGGTGGCCCCCAGCTTTTCACGAATGAGCGCGGCATTGAAGAACTCTTTTTCCGGAATCAGCCGCACGGTGACATTTTTCCGTTCCTGACCCCGCTGCACGGCCAGCGGAATATCTTCGCTGTCTCCCACGGTGATCAGTTCACGGTTAAGCTGAAAGACATTTTGTGGGATTCTTTGATTCACTCTCAAAATGGCATCGTCCGGCTGCAAACCGGCTTTGTCGGCGGGGCTGCCGGCCTCAACGGAGACGACCACAATGCCGTTGGTTTTGCCGTGAAAACGGGCGCCAAACCACAGCGATTTGATCTCCGGGGTGAAGATTTCCGCCAGCGCTTCGGAGAGGCGTTTGGCGGGGATGGCAAAGCCGATGCCCTGGCCTTCGCGATAGATGGCGACGTTCAGACCGATGATCTCCCCCCGCAGATTGATCAACGGCCCGCCGCTGTTGCCGGGATTGATCGCCGCATCGGTTTGGAGCCAGTCCTCCAGTTCCAATCGTTTGTTGCCCGCCGAGGTGCGCCGCGGTTTCGAGCTCAAAATGCCGCGGCTGACCGATCCGCCGAGGCCAAAGGGATTGCCCAAGGCCATCACCGTTTCTCCCAGGAGCAGGTCGTCATCGGCCGCGAACGTGGCGGCGCTGAATTTTTCGCCCGGTTCTCCCAGCAATTTCAGCAAAGCCACGTCGGTTTTGGCCGTGCCGACGATGGGTTGGGCCCGAATGATACGCGGTTCTTTGCCGGATAATTTCACCCAGATTTCCTGGGCCCCTTCCGCCACGTGGACGTTGGTCAGCACATAGCCTTCCTCGTCAATAATCACTCCCGACCCGGCGCTGTACTGGGGGGGCAACTCCTGATAGAACGGAGCCCAATTGTCGCGCCACCAATCGTAGAAGTAGCCCCGGCGTTGCACGACGGTTTTCGTGCTGATGTTGACCACGCTGGGCATGACGCGCTCGATGGCTTCCACGGCCGCATCCCGGCGCACATCGGCCTCGGCGGCCGGCAAGACCGAGGTTGTTCCCCAGACGATGGCTGCGGCGGCGAGCAGTGCCCGACCGGTTGGCCGGCCTGTCTGGCGGCGCGGCGCAGCCGCAGCAGAAGCAGGGCGAACAGTCAGTTTGTTCTTTGGAACAGGGCCATTCATCGTTCGTTCATTCTGGCCTGGGCATCGCTTTTGCAGGACATTGCCCCAGCTTCCGGGTGGCATTCCGCAAAAGATCGCTGCGACAAGAGCTTGACTTTGCAGGAGTATCCCCCGAAAAGCAATGGCAAGGTGTCTTTCCTGCCACCCAATTTATATGCGCAGTGGCGAGCTCGGAACCTCGCGGCTTCCATGCTCCAGGAGGAAACCGATGCCAGCGTGCCGGCGGAACGGCTGCTGCAAAAGCTCTGGCAGCACCAACGCCTGCGGCGCGATCAATTACGGACTTTGGACGGCAAACGGCTCTGGGTTCTTCACCCCGGCTTCTGGAATCAGGAAGCCGGACCGGACTTCCGCAACGCCGTCCTGCAATTCGACCTGGAAAAACCGCGCAGCGGCGACGTGGAGATCGATTTGCATTCCCAGGGCTGGCGCGCCCATGGCCACGACCGGAATCCGGCCTATGAGAACGTCATTCTCCACGTGGTCTGGGACGGGAAAAGCGAGACGGCAAGCTTGTTGCCGTCGTTGCCCTTAAAACCGTATCTCGATGCGCCCGTCGCTGAACTCATGCTTTCCCTGGACCAAGAGCCGTCCAAACAGATGCCCGATCCGCTCCACGGGCAATGCTCTGGACCTTTGCGGGACGTGTCCCAGGCCATCTGGACCGAGTTGCTGGGACAGGCGGCGCGCGTCCGCCTGCAGCAGAAGGCCGCCCAATTTGAAGCGCGCGCCCGGCAAGCCGGATGGGAACAAGCTTTGTGGGAAGGTTTGCTCGGTGCTTTGGGATACAAACACAACGTCTGGCCCATGCGCCGCGTGGCCGAATTGCTCCCCGTCCTGCAATTGGAGCAAAGCGGGACAGGCGATTCGATTCATGCCTGGCAGGCGCGGCTTCTTGGGGTGAGCAATCTGCTGCCGGCAGACTTGACCCGCACCCGGAAGCAGATGGACGAATACATTCGAGGCATTTGGGATCGCTGGTGGCGCGAACGGGATCAGTTTGCCGAGATTCTGCTGCCGCGCGCACTCTGGCGCTTCAACGGCCTGCGGCCCGCCAACCATCCGCAACGCCGCCTGGCTTTGGCCGCGCATTGGCTGGCCAACGACGGTCTCGTGGACCGGCTGCTGCAATGGTTCTCCAGGCCGGTTCCCGAATCGGCTTTGCTCGATTCGTTGCTGGAGATTCTGCAGGTGGAGCAGGACGGCTTTTGGTCCTGGCATTGGACCTTTCGCTCGGCGCGGATGGCCCGGCCCCAGCCCTTGCTCGGCCCGCAGAGAGCCACGGACCTGGCCGTCAACGTCGTCCTGCCTTGGTTCTGGATGCGGGCCGGGGCGGGAAAAAACGCCGAACTGCAAAGCATCACGGAGCACCGCTACTTCGCCTGGCCGCCCTCGGAGGATAACTCGGTGTTGCGCCTGGCGCGGCAGCGTTTGCTGGGCGGATTGAACGCTCGCGCGCTCCGCACCGCCGCCGCCCAACAAGGATTGCTGCAAATCGTGCGGGATTTTTGCGATCATTCCAACGCGGTGTGCGACCGGTGCCCTTTTCCCGACCTGGTGCGCGCTCTGCCGCGGGAACCGCATTGAAACGAAACACGAACAGCGTCATGAGCCACAGCCCTTCCAGGCAGGAACGCGGGGAGCAGTGGATCGAACGCCTGGACAAACCGATGCTGGGGCTGGCGGCCGCCTCCGTGCTGCTCTACCTCTTGGACCTGCTCGGCTGGTTTGATGGTCCCGGCGCGCACGACGTTTTCAGGACGATCGTTCTGCTGATTGACCTGGCTTTCGTCGCCGACTTGACCTTGAAAACGTTGTGCCTGGGCCCGGCCTATCTCAGAACGCCCTGGTTCCTGATCGATGCCCTGACCTGTCTCCCCGTCCTGGCGTGGTTTGGCTCGGGGCTGCCGTTGCTGGAGGGAGTCCAGTTTGCGCGCGGCCTCCGCATCTTTCGGGTCTTGCGTGGGTTCCGCATGTTAAGATTTCTGAAGGCCTTTCCTCCCTTTCGCCATCTGCAGACGGCGTCGCCGCAGTGCGAACCAACCCGGAATTTTGTGCGCGCTCTTTATGTCGGCGTCCTGCTTGCCACCGCCGTTTTCCTCGGCGCCATGGCTGCGATTGAACGGTCGGTCGAATCCGACTTTAAGAAGCAGACCGAACAGCGCCTGCGCCGGCCTCTCAGCCTGGCGGAACTCCGCAATTTGGGCGCCACGCTGTCACCGCCGGCCGGACATGATTTCCTCAGCTTTTCGGCCCGGGTCAACCATGAGATCAGAACCGTTTATTTTGACCGGCACCCGCTGGAGAGGACGGCCAACCGGATCGAGTTCTATCTCGTTTTGGGAGCGTTGGCGGGCATGCTGCTCATCCTCTACGTTCTGTTCTATCAAATGCAGGATGTTTCTTTTGGACAGTTGCGGGCGTTCCTCCTGATCGTTTTACCCCGGCAAGTGGCCGAGTACTTTATCCTGAAACCGGGTGCTTACGCTGAAAAACACCGCATGCCCGGCTCGATCCTTTTCATGGATATTTACGGCTTTACCAAGACCTGCGAGAAACTCGGCCAGGACCTGGAAACGCTTTCCTCCCATTTGGAGAAGGTCATGGACACGGTGGTCAACGAACTGTCCAAACACGACCTGATCATCGACAAGTTCATTGGCGACGCCGTGATGAGTTTTCGCGGAGGGCCCCTGACCAAAGGCGATGCGGCCGAGAATGCCTATCGCATGGTGCAAGCGGGTCTGGACGCCTCGAAAGCGCTGAAGAAATTGAACGATCCTTACTTCAACCGCATGAAGATCGGCGGCACCTCCGCGCCCGATTGCTTGATCGGCGCCTTCGGGACGAGCACCCGCATCTCCTACACGATCCTGGGAGACGGCGTCAATCTGGCGGCCCGGCTGGAGCAGGCGTGCGGCCAGTGCGACACCGACAATCTGTTCTGTGAAATGACGCGCCGCTTGTGCGCGGAGCGAAAGGATATCCTGTGGCGGTGTTGGGGCCAAATCCGTGTGCCGGGCAAGGCCGAGCGCCTGAATGTATATGAAGCCTTCCGGGCTGCGGATTTGCCGGACCCGGCGGCCTGCCTTGAGACCTTTCACGCCGGGCTGACGGCGTATCAAGGAAGGGATTTTGCGCGCGCCAAGGAGCTTTTTGCGCTGGCGAACCAGCAATGGCCAGGAGGCGACAAACCAAGCCGAAATTATCTCCGCTGGTGCGACGAGTTGCTCTCCCAAGGGATACCCGAGGATTGGGAACCGAGTTTGCGCACGCAAAAGCACCTTTATTGACGCTCAACGGCTGCTCACATTGGCGCTGTCTTGTCACGGCGCATCCGCTCACGTCCGGCGTCGTTAGACCGCTCACTCAAAACAGCCCAAAAACCTTAAAGGGGGTTTGGAAACTCTCCGGAAGCGCCGCGTGAGGGTACGCGGCCTACAAACCTCCTCTGAAGGGACGCTTTCCTGTAGGTCCGGTCCCCCAACCGGGCGAGTTCTCAAACAGGCTCTTAAGGCGGCGGTCCAACCTGGGTCCCGCTCACGCTCAGTGTCGTCAAGCCGCTCACCGGCCCACTGAAGGTCGCATTGCCCGTCACGCTCAGACTGCTGGCCGGACTCGCGCTCACCGTGCTGCCGAATGTCACCGTGGTGGCGGTCAAACTCGTGTTTGCCCCCAACGTCACCGCCCCGCTGTAACTCTGGCTGCTGCTGGTCGTAATACTCCCCCCGTTGATCGCGCTCGTTCCACTCACGCTCAACCGCGTCAAGCCGCTCACCACGCCGCCCAACACCGCATTGCCGCTCACCGTCAACCGGCTCACCCCGCCGCCATTCACGGTGCTGCTGAATGTCACCGTGCTGCCCGTCAGCGTCGCCGTTGCCCCCAACGTCACTGCCCCGCTGTAACTCTGGCTGCTGCTGGTCGTAATGCTCCCGCCGTTGATTGCGCTCGTTCCACTCACGCTCAACCGCGTCAAGCCGCTCACTGCGCCGCCAAACACTGCATTGCCGCTCACCGTCAACCGGCTCACCCCGCCGCCATTCACAGTGCTGCCGAATGTCACCGTGCTGCCCGTCAGCGTCGCCGTTGCCCCCAACGTCACCGCTCCGCCGTAGCTCTGGCTGCTGCTGGTCCCAATGCTCCCCCCGTTGATCGCGCTCGTTCCACTCACGCTCAACCGCGTCAATCCGCTCACCGCGCCGCCAAACACCCCGTTCCCGCTCACCGTCAACCGGCTCACCCCACCGCCATTCACGGTGTTGCCAAATGTCACCGTGCTGCCCGTCAGCATCGCCGTTGCCCTCAACGTCACCGCTCCGCTATAACTCTGGATGCTGCTGGTCGTAATACTCCCGCCGTTGATCTCGGTCGTTCCACTCACGTTCAACCGCGTCAAGCCGCTCGCCGCGCCACCAAACACCGCATTGCCGCTCACCGTCAACCGGCTCACCCCGCCGCCATTCACGGTGTTGCCGAATGTCACCGTGCTGCCCGCCAGCGTCGCCGTTGCCCTCAACGTCACCGCTCCGCTATAACTCTGGATGCTGCTGGTCGT